>NZ_JANJFL010000011.1:0-197741 GCF_024584215.1 Pseudomonas sp. LJDD11 | reverse complement strand
GCGTTGCTGAACTTATGCAGGCAATCCTTGCGGCGGTTCGCAATTTTGGCGTGAATCGCCCGCACACGGGCCTTCTTGCCGGCGCGCTGGGCCGTGCCCAGGGCGCTCTCCAGATCCCGGTAGAACCTGCCGCTTTCAAGGCGATCACCGTCGCTGCAGGTGGCCGTGGTTTTCAGTCCGAGGTCGATACCCACCGCGTCCTGGCCTGGCGATAACTGGCGGTCGACCTCGACCACGACGTTGAAATACCAGCGTCCACGGCTGTCTTCGTTGAAGCTGCCGGATCTGAATTTAAAGCCCGCCAGGCCGTAGCTGTCCCAGACCTTGAAGTGCTGTTTGTTGAAGACGACCTGGCCGTTTTTCCAGACAGCAGCGCCGACCTTGAAGGGCACCCAGCCCAGGCTGCGCCGGGCGCCGCCCGAGCAGCGCCAGCGGAGCTGGCGCTTTTTGAACTGCTTGCGCCGTGTGACATATTCGTCGGCAACAGCCTGCACCGATTGGCTGTGCAGTCCCAGGTCTTTGCCGGCCCCGTTGGTGTACTTGTGAATGTCGAACGCCGACAGAAAACGACCACGCTCACGAATCGAGCGACGGCTCAACTCGTTTACGTAGTTCCACACAAAATTCACAGCACGAGAAGCTTCACGCAACTGCGCTGCATGCTTGTCTCGCACTCGAATCTTGAGGGTTTTGGTCGCTTTCATTTCAGTCATGAAACACAGAATAGGGGCGGTTTTTGGGGTTTTAACCCCTATGACCGCTTCGCGGTGGCGCTTTCATCCCCCACCTGAAGGAAGGGGCTTTTCGCGTCAGCTTGGTAACAACGACCGTGGCAGCCAACGGCCAGGCAGTTGCTGTGAATGCCATGGCGCAGGGTGTTGATGACAACCGAAGACGGCGACTGTCTGTTCGTCCAATAGTTCAACAACAATGGCAAATCGCTCTTCCCTTGCCTTCATCGAACAGCGAAAATCGGCGCTTGGTCAAGGCGTTCGCTTTTGACCGGGCAGCAAGCGATTACCGGTAAGAAGTGATGCCACACCACGATGGGGAACAGAACGGCCGAGGCCTGTCCTTTGCCAAACGCATTTATTTGCCACGCACCATCGGCCTGAGTATCGGATCGGTTTGCGTGGCGGTCGCGCTGTACCCGTTGCCGTGGATGCACTGGATCTGGGCCATGCTGGTGATGCATGCCTGGGTCTGGCCACACCTGGCTTACCAGCGCGCCCGACGCAGTAGCAACCCCTACAAGGCCGAACTGCAGAACATGCTCGGCGACTCGTTTGCCGGCGGTATCTGGGTGGCCCTGATGGGCTTCAGTGCGCTGCCGAGCGTCGCCATACTGGCCATGATGGCCATGCAGAATATCGCCGCCAACGGCCTGCGCCTGCTTTGGCAAGGCTTACTGGCCAATTTGCTGGGCGCTGTGCTGGGCTTTGTCCTGTTTACCCCGCAAATCCAGCTGGCCAGCACGCCCGAGGAAATCTACGCCTGCCTGCCATTGCTGGTGATCTATCCTGCGTTCATCGGCTGGATGGGCTACAAGGTGGCGCTCAAGCTCAGCGAGCACAAACACGTACTCAGCCGTTTGAGCCGCACCGACAGCCTGACCGGGCTGATCAACCATGGCACCTGGAAAGACCTCCTGCAGGTGGAGTTCACCCGCAGCCAGACGCTCAATCGCGCCTGCTGTGTGGCATTGATCGACATTGATCACTTCAAGACCATCAATGACCGGTACGGGCATATCGTCGGCGACTCGGTGCTCAAGGCGCTGAGCCAGGCATTGCGTGACAACATCCGCGCCAGCGACCTGGCAGGTCGCTATGGCGGTGACGAGCTCTGTGTAATCCTGCCCAATACCGACCTCGATCTGGCGGTGGGTATTCTGGAACGTCTGCGTCAGATCGTCGAAAACCAGGTCGATGCACTGCTGCCTGAACTCAGAATCAGCCTGAGCATCGGTGTTGCGCCCTATGAACAGCACATCGTCGATGCCGCGAGCTGGCTCAATGAAGCCGACAAGGCGCTATACGGCGCCAAGAGCACCGGGCGCAACCGGGTCGTCAGTGCGCCGTGCACCCGCGCTGATTTTCAGGGCTTGGCTCTTGGCGTCTGACGCACCCCGAGCTTTTTCAGCAGGGTCGCCGTACTGTAGCGGGCCACCATCACACTGAGCGGCTGACTGAGCGTCAAATCGCCATACAGCTGCAGTTCACGCTCCAGATGCTGTTGCTGCGATGCACGGTAATTATCCGGGTAAACGCAACGCTCGACCGGCAGCAAGGCATCATGATGTTCCAGCAAGCCCTGGAAGACTACGCGCCGCTCCACACTCTTGCGGGTGGTGTCGATCAGCCGGGTGAAAAACTGGCTGTCGAGCTGGCGCAGGGTCAGCAGCGCGGCGTAGCGCTCGATCAGGGTGTAGCCAGCAGTGTCGTCGTACACCAGGCAACACAGCCGTTCGCGGCTCATCGCCCGAAAAGGATTGGGCGACACGTTAGGCCAGCGATGATGGCCCATGACGAAGCACAGTGCCTTGTCAGCCTGAGTGCGCAGTTCGCGGTTGGCCAGGGCCGCCACGTCTTCGAGCAGGGGCGCCAACCGCCCCATTTCTTCCAGCTCCCGGACCAACAGCGCAAACAACCCTCTGGGGCCCAACAGACAGTCATGCAACTGGACGAGATGGACGGACGACAGCATGGCCTGCTGTCGTGCCAGCGCTGCATAGGCCAGTCGGCAATCGGCCTCGGACATCATCACCGTTTGCCGGTCCGCTTGTTCATTTTGTTCAGAGCGGTACTCACAACATGCTGCCATTGAATGGACTCCTTATCCGGGCACCTCTAAAAACGACCTGCGTTGCCATCGCTGCGCTGGCTACTTCGCCCAGGTTTTTAGAGGTGCCCTATCGTTATCAGGGTGGCTGACCTTTGTCTGCCGACTTTTCTTACACGCTCCACAGGCTTTTCTGCACAACAACTTTAAGACTTCAGGCAAGAGCAGTCTTTTTGATAGGCACAGAACAACACTGACTCATAAGTGGAGCCTGCTTGCCTGTGATGCCGCCTCGCTCCCCACGAGCATGCAGCAATCAAACAGTGGCAATACAAGCATGAAGGCAATTATGTAATGTTCGCCGACGAAAACAATCCGACAGATGTAGGGGGTCAGTTCAGTGGAGCCCATAAATGACAGGCAATAAGTTGGGTACGGCTTTTTACCCGGCTCTTGCGCAGCAACGACGAGACATGGTCGCGTACGGTATAGCCGCTGATGCTGAGCTGCTCGGCGATTTCCTTGTTGGTTCGTCCTTGCAGCAGCAACCCGAGAACCTGTCGTTCCCTGCTGGTCATGCACATGGAGGTTCCTCTCGTTATTACATGATTCATGACGGAGCGCGTAGGACGCTTCTTGCTTTGACTATTTTCATCCAGCGATTCACGCAGTAAATGACAGAGGCAGATATTTCACGACCTGCACCTGCCGACCCGATAAAAAACGAAGAGAATTCGCTTTAAGTTAACGAAGTAGAAAACTCCTACAAACCTTAAAGACATATATAACCCCTCCAAAACTTAAATCCCACACAACCAACTATCCAGCCCACAGCGGTACGCCCATCAAAGAAACTGATGGCAATACGGCTACAAAAACGAATCAGGCGCAAGATAAACTTGCGCCTGGCTAATTACAATCAGCTGTTACAATTGGATCCGTCAAAGCTCCCGGTCATGCCCCTGAAACAGCCGCTGGGCACGGGCCTTGATTTCTTCGGCGCTGACGTCTTCCTTGTGGCTGGAAATGAACCACAGATGGCCAAAGGGATCGCACAACGTGAACGACCGGTCACCATAGAACTGATCCTTGAGGCCGCTCACCACCACCACGTCCTCCTCGTCGGTAACCAGCTCATAGGTCAAATCCACATTCTCCACATAGAGATGCAGGCCTACCGTGGCCTTGTGCGAACAATCAGCGGTTGGCGTCAGCACCGGACTGCTCAGAGCACCCTCATCGCAGGGTTCCGACAGCATGATGCGCGTATCCCCGATATACAGCTCGGCGTGGCCGACCCTGCCGTCGGGACGGTCCAGCCGGAACTCCTCACGGGCATTGAACGCTCGCTTATAGAAATCAATTGCAGCATTACCATCGTGCACGCCCAGGTAGACGGTGACGGTATGAAAGTCCTCGGGGATGGCTTTGACGCTCATTTGGTCTCTCCTCTGGCACAGGCCAGCTCAGGGTTGCAGGTCAAACAGCGCCTTGCCACTGGCCATATCAAAAGGCGCCGAGAAGTGCTCATGGACGATTTTCCAGCCGTCGGGGGTGCGCAGGTAACCGGCGCTGCCACGCATCCATGACCCCTGGATGACGCCGTTGGCATCCGTGGCACCGCAGTGATTGAGCCAGTGAGCGAACGCCACGTTGCCCGCACCCTGCACCACCAGATCACGTTGTTCGAACAGCATCTCGCCCGGGCACAGGTTCAGACAGTGTGCCCAGTGCTTGCTATAGGCATCGCGCCCTTTGAATTGCAGCTCGATGATGGCGTCGAAAGCGACCACATCGGGGTGGTATGCCGCCATGATCGCGTCGAGGTCTTTGTTGCGTACGGCCAGCGACCAGTTTTCCAGCAACGTGCGGATCTGGTCCGGGATGAGGGGGTCCTGATTCTCGATGTTCATGAAACAACTCCTGCCGGATCCGGCTCGGGTTCATGTACATCCAGCGTAGACGCTTGCAGTGAAAGCTGACAGCCGGTTATTTGTCCGGCTGTCAGCCTGAAACATCACTTGCCCAGGCAGGGCTGGTCACAACCCAGATCGTGGCGGGCAGCAAACCAGGCAGCGGTCAGCAGGCCCACCGCGCCCATCACCAGGCAGTAGACCACGCAGACCCACGGGCTTATGGGCATCAGGCCGATCAACAGCAACGGCGTGACACTGGCCCATAATGCATAGGCGATGTTGTAGGTAAAAGAGATGCCCGAAACCCGGATGCGAGCCGGGAACAGCCCGACCATCACCGACGGCACGACCCCGACGATGCCACAGGCCAGGCCGGCCAGCGCATAGGCGATGCCAGGCGCCAGCCACTGCAGGATCAGGCTGGCGTACAGCATACCGATCCCCAGCGGCAGCAGCAGGCTGTACAGCAACACGCAGCGCCAGGCACCGATACGGTCGACCAGCATGCCGGCCAGCACACAACCGATGTTCAGGAACACAATGCCCCAGGCACTGAGGGCAAAGGTTTCACGGGCACTGAAGCCGAAACGCTGCTGCATCACCGTCGGGGTGATAACCACCAGCACCACCACCGCCGAGGTCAGCACACAGGTAAGCAGCGCCGCCGGCAGCAGCGACGCTCGATGCTCACGCAACACCTGGCCCAACGGCAGGCGCTGCATGTCTTCTTTCTGGGCATGCAAGGCCATGAATACCGGGGTTTCGCTGAGCCAGCGGCGCAGCCACACCCCCACTACACCGAATACGCCACCGAGCAGAAACGGAATACGCCAGGCGTAATCGAGGATTTCCTGCGGGGTATACACCCGCGCCAGCCAGGTCGCGGTCAGCGCGCCCAGTAGGTAACCGAAGGTCAGCCCGGCCTGCAGCACACCCAGCGCATAGCCGCGATGCCCGGCTGGCGCGTGCTCGGCGACAAACACCCAGGCACTCGGCACCTCGCCCCCCACCGCCGCGCCCTGCATCACCCGCAGCGCCAGCAACAGCAGCGGAGCCCAGAAACCGATTTGCGCGTAGGTGGGCATCAGACCGATGAGCAGACATGGCAGGGCCATCATCAGGATGCTCAGGCTGAATACCCGCTTGCGTCCCAGCCGATCGGCAAAGTGGGCCATCAGGATGCCGCCCAGCGGTCGCGCCAGATAGCCGGTGACGAAAATGCCGAAGCTTTGCAACAAGCGCAGCCACTCGGGCATGTCCGGCGGAAAGAACAGCTGGCTGAGGGTCAGGGCGAAGAATACGAATATGATGAAATCGTAGATCTCCAGAGCCCCGCCCAGTGCGGCAAGGCCCAGGGTCCGATAGTCAGCGCGGGAAAATGGCTTCGGACGTGGTCGTGCAGTGGCCGTCATGGGCACTCCCGGTATGTGACAGTTTGAAAGCGCGCGAAGAATAGCAAAAGTGCCCCATCAGAGCGCGCTACAAACTGCTACAGCACCGATAACCCGACGCTACGGGCAAAACCGCAAGATCATGCCGCCAGCCCGGCGATGACCTTGTTCAAGTCCAGTGACAGCGCATGCAGATCATCGCTGGAAGCCTGGGTGCGCTGGATGTTGTCCTGGTTGACGGTCGCAATGGCACTGATTTGCGTGAGATTGCGCGAGATATCCTCGGCCACGGAGGTCTGCTCTTCAGCGGCCGTAGCGATCTGCCGGTTCATGTCGCGGATCGCTTCCACTGCCACGGTGATGCGGTGCAGCGAATCGCTCGCCCGGGCGACCTGCTCGACACTTTCCTGGCTGCGCGCCTGGCCGTTTTCGATGGCTTGCGCAGCATTGATTGCGCCAGTCTGTACCGAGCTGATGATCTGATTGATCTCGGCAGTAGATGCCGCGGTGCGCTGAGCGAGGGTCCGTACCTCGTCAGCGACCACGGCAAAGCCACGGCCCTGCTCACCGGCGCGAGCGGCTTCGATAGCGGCGTTGAGCGCGAGCAGGTTGGTCTGTTCGGCAATGCTGCGGATCACCTCCAGGACCTTGCCAATCCGCTCGCTGTCACTCTCCAGGCGGCGAATCACCTCGGCTGTGTTAGCCACTTCGGTGCGCATCTGGTTGATCGTTTCAATGGTCGCGGCCATGACGTGCTCACCTTCCTGGGAACACCGGTCAGCGTCGTCGGCGGCATTGGCCGCTTCGGCGGCGTGGCGGGCAACTTGCTGGGCCGTCGCGGACATCTCGTGCATCGCGGTCGCCACCTGATCGGTGCGGTCAAATTGTTCTCGGGTGCCTTGCGCCATCACCGCAGCGATGGACTTGAGTTGGATGCTCGCGCCGTCCAGGTCCTGACTGTCCTGCTTGAGACTGGTAATGGTCTGCGCAAGAAAATCGCGCAGCAGGTTGGCGGCCGTGGCCAGGCGGCCCAATTCGTCCTTGCGCTCGACACGGGCGCGTTCGGTGAACCTGCCTTCACTCAATTGCGCTACGTAGTCGATGAGCTTGCGTACCGGGCCGGCAATATTGCGACTGACCATCCACTGGGTCACCAGGCCCACCAACAGCGCCGAGGCCAACATAATCAACACGCCCCAAAGGATCGTGCTGCTGGCGGCCTCGCTAAGGCTTTGCGACTGTTTCTGGCTGTGCTGGCGCAAGCTATCCACCAGCGTGCTCATTTGTTCACTGGCGGCCCGGTCCACGCCCTTGACCGCCAGATCCCCGGCGACCGGGTCGCCACCGGCGGCAATGAAGGCATCACGCCCCTTGCGATAGGCACTGCCCAGATTGCGATGCTCTTCACGCAAGCGCTCGACCTGGCTGCGGATACCGCTGTCGATAGACTGCCACTGAGCAAGCTGGCCAAGAATCAGTTGCACCTGACGTTCCTGAGCTTCGAACTGGTTCCAGTACTTGTCACGCTCGGCCGCGGCCTTGCCGCGCAGCAACACGTTTTTCCATTCCTGGACCTGAATCTTGAACTGCAGATTGGCCTCGTCGATAAGTTGCGACGCCCGCAACGGGCCATCGAGCAGGCCGCGATAGTCGCGCACGTTATTCGACAATAGGTAAAAACAGGCCAGGGCAATCACCAGCAACAACGCCAGGCTGGCGCCAAGCAGGGTGAGGATCTGCAGCTTGAGAGATTTGTACATGTGGGCAGGCACTCGACAGCGTGAACTGCGTCAGCGATCAGCCTGCGCAGCATTGAATAATGCGCACCTCCCTGTGCTGGCGCAGTTAACCAGCCGAATATGACCAAAAGATGACAGCACAATGACATGAGCCATCAGCAGTTGCCGCCTCGGCACTGTGACGTAACAGAAGCGGGAATCGTAGGAGCCGCTTAAGCGGCGAAGCATTCGCGGCTGAAGCCACTCCTACGAAACAAGCCTATATATCAATGAATTAAATACTGCCCGTGACAGGCAGCTCTGCTGGCGACTGCAATGCCTCAGAAATTGACCGTCGCGGACAATCGGGCGGTGCGGGGTGCGCCGGGGAACAGGTAGTCGTCGCCCAGGTACTCGCCCACATCACGCCAGTAGCGCTTGTCGAAGAGGTTATCGACCGAGAGTCGCCAGACGGTGTCGTAGCCGCTCAGGCGGGTGCTGTAACGGCCGCCGACATTGAACAAGGCATAGTCGTTGACGCTGACCTGGCCCTGGCGGTCAGCGAATTTGCTGGCGCTGTATTGCATGCCGCCAAGCAGCGCCAGGCCCGGGATTGGCAAGGCGTAGTCGGCCTGCAGGCTGGCGCGGTATTTGGGTACGTTCAGCGCCTGATGCCCCTCATAGGCCTCGGTGCCGCTGCCCTCGACCCGCGCCCTAATCGCCGCGACGCTGGCGGCAATCTGCAACCGCTCGGTGAGATGACCGGTGGCGCCCAGCTCAAGGCCAAGGTTCTTCTGCTGACCCTGCTCTACATAGGTGAAGGTGCCGTCGGCCTGCGGCTGCGAGTACTGATAGGCCTTACGAATCTGGAACAGCGCGGCAGTCAGGCTCATGCGCTGCAGGTCGTACTTGATCCCCGCTTCCAGTTGCCGCGACACACTCGGAGCGAGGGTTTCACCGGCGTTGTTACTGAACCACGCCGCCGTGCCGCCCAGGCTCAGGCCTTTGCTGTAGCTGGTGTACAGCGACAGGTTTGCCAGTGGTTTATAGATCAGCGCGGCCTGCGGCAGGAACAACGAGCGCCGGGTATGGCGCAGGTCGCTGCCGTCTTCACGCCACGCCTGTTCGTTCAGATACACCTGGCGACCACCGGCCACCAACTGCCAGTGGTCGTCGAAGCGAATCCGGTCGGTGAAGAACACCCCGTACTGGCGGCTGTCGAGGCGACGCTCAGTGTGTGGCAGCAGCTTGTCAGCCTGCGTCACCGTGTCCGGGGTCTGATTGATGTTACCGCTGCCAACCCACTCGTTGAATGTGCCACGGGTATCGACGGTGCGCCGCAAGGCACTGGTGCCGATGGTCAGCTCGTGCTCCAGCGAGCCAGTGGCAAAGCGCCCGGCCAGCGCCGCTTCAACCTCGTCGTTACGCCGGGTGTCATCGGGGCTGCGGAAATCGTAGATGTCGTAGTCGCCTTCAGCGCTGAAGTAATTGGGCACTGCTTGCCCGGCGCAACTGGCAGCGCCATAGCACCCCCAGGCGAACGAGCTGTAGTCGTCAATCACCACCCGGCTGCGCGAGGCACTGAGGCTACCGGTCCAGCTCTCATTGAAGCGGTACTCGAAGCGCCCATTGAGGTTCAGCGAGTCGATGCCCACCGGGTTGGACCAGCTCTGATGGCCCAGCCGCTTGCGGGGCGACGCGTCATGCGGCAGCTCGCTGCCGCCGAGCAACTGATAGCCCGGCACCGAACGTTGCTCGCGAGTCTGATACTCCGCATCGAGTTGCAACGTGGCGCGCTCGTTGATGTTCCAGTCGAAGGCCAGTGAGGCGAAGTCGCGCTGGCCGTCAGCGTGTTCAACATATGAGCGAATATCTTCATGAGCCAGATTGGCGCGCAGGCCGAACTGCCGCTCGCTACCGAACCAGCCACCGACGTCAGTCGCAATGTAACGCTCACCGTGCTCATTGGTGGCGACGGTTACCGAACGCACATCGGCAGCGCGTTTGGTCTGATAGTTGATCACCCCACCCGGCTCGGCCACCCCACCTTGCAGACCGGAGACGCCCTTGAGCAACTCAACTTGCTGTTTATTCTCCAGCGCCACGTTCTGCTCGCCGGCAATGCTGCGGCCATTGATGCGATAACTGTTGCCGGCATTGAGCGAAAAGCCCCGGACCAGGAAGTTTTCGTAGTAGCCCACCGGCGCATAGGCTTCGCCCACCGAGGCGTCGTTGCGCAGCACTTCGCTGAGCAAGCGGGCCTGGCGATCCTCCAGCAACGCTTGAGTGAACACCGCAACCGAGGCAGGCGTATCGAGCAGCGGCGTATCAGCAGCGGCGGTAACGGCAGCGCGGCGGGCCTGGTAACCCTCGGCACCCGGCTGGTCAGCCACGTCCCTGATCTGCACAGCGTCAAGATTCACGGGCTCGGCAGCCTGCAACGCAGAGGCGACGGCCAGGCTCAGTGGCAGCAAGGGCCAGGCCAGTCGGTGTGGCGTACTCATGAAGGGGCAACTCCAGGATTGGGCGGGGGCGACTTTGTACGTTTATGGCGGAACTTTTACAACCCTGAGAGGCCGTCTTTTCAATAAACGAGTGCCCCCTCTCTGTCTTCAGGTTTTAAGGGTGAATTAAGTATGGGTGGTTAATCTGGCTTCAACAAAACAACTGAACCCCTCGGTTGTTAACCGCTCTATAACCCCAGATTCCACACTGAAAGGAAATTGATCATGAAAAAATTCATCCCTGCCCTGTTTGCTGCTGTAACTCTGAGCGCCGCTGCCGGCATGGCCCAGGCCGATGTTCGCCCTGATCAGCTTGCCGACCTGCAAAAAGCCGGCACCATCGGCGACTTGCAGAAGTTCAACAAGCAGGCGCTGGACAAGCACCCTGGCTTCACCATCCATGACACCGAGCTGGAGCAGCAGGGCGGCCGTTATGTCTACGAAATCGAACTGCGCAATACCCAGGGTACCGAGTGGGACTTCCATGTCGATGCCAAGACCGGTGAAGTGCTGCTCGACAAACAGGATCGTTGATTCCTGAATCTGATACCGAGCGGCTCAATCAACGCTGGCAAACGCCAGGGCGGATTGAGCCGCTAATTATTTCCTACGCAGCTATTTCCTACGCAACTACCCGCGATTATTCCAGGCCGACTTTGAGCAACTTTCCGTTGCCGTCATCGGTCAGCACATACAGATAACCATCCGGCCCCTGACGTACGTCGCGGATCCGCTCCTTGCGTTCTTTGAGCAGCCGTTCTTCATCAACAATACGGCCATCTTCGACCTTCAGACGAATCAGCTCTTCGGTTGCCAGTGCGCCGATGAACACGCTGTGATCCCACGCCTTAAAACGCCCGCCATCGTAAAACACCATGCCGCTGACGCCCGGCGACACTTCCCAGACATGCAAGGGCTTGACCGTCCCTTCGACCAGTTCACCTTTGGCTTCCGGAATTTTCAGGCCCGAATAGTTGATACCGTGGGTTGCCAGCGGCCAGCCAAAGTTCTGGCCGCGCTCGGCGATGTTGATCTCGTCACCGCCTTTAGGTCCATGTTCGTTGACCCATACCGTGCCATTCCACGGATTGAACGCGGCGCCTTGCGGGTTACGGTGGCCATAGCTCCAGATTTCCGGCCGCGCGCCCTTGCTCCCAACAAAGGGGTTGTCATCCGGGACCTTGCCGTCCGGGAAGATCCGCACCACCTTGCCTTGCAGTTTGTCGAGGTCCTGGGCCGTTGGCCGCTGGTTATTCTCGCCCAGTGCGATGAACAGATAGCCTTCACGGTCGAACACCAGCCGCGCGCCGAAGTGGTTGCCTACCGACAGCTTGGGTTGCTGACGAAAGATCACATTGAAATCTTCCAGACGGCTCAGGTCTGCCGACAGCCGTCCACGCCCCACTGCCGTGCCCGCCTTGTCGCCTTCAGCGGCGCTTTTGCCATCGCCCTCGGCGTACGCCAGATACACCAGCCGGTCTTTGCCGAAGTCCGGCGACAACACCACATCCAGCAAGCCGCCCTGCCCATTGGCCCAGACTTGCGGTACGCCTGAGATCGGCTTACCGGCCTTGCCATCAACGCCCAGCAGCAACAGGTTGCCGGAACGCTCAGTCACCAGAATGCCTTGCTGGTCCGGCAAAAATGCCAATGCCCAAGGGTGATCCAGCCCTTCGGCCAACTGGGTGACGGTCACAGCGCCCAATTCGCTTTTGTACTGTTTGGCCGCCTCGGCCGCTGAAACGGCCAATGGCAGGCCAGCCAGCGCACTGGCGCAAAATGTCGCGATCAGGGTTTTTCTCAACATGGGCGTTTCCTTATGCATAACGTAGAGATCATCGGGATGGAGTACCGCGTTCGGGCGGGTTGAAGCGGGGCTGCTCGGCGGGCCGTACCGGCGCCTGCTGACGGGTCGGCTGGCCATTGCGGATACCGCCGTTTTCCAGGGTCGGCGGACGCACCACGGGCGAGGTATTGGGGCGCGGCGTGTCAGGTACCGTGCCTTGTCGACTGTTGGGGTTGGCGCGTTTGATCGGGCTGTTGTAAGGGTTGCCGTCGGCACCAGCGCCGAGCGGCTGCTGCGCATGGGCCAGCGGTCCGCCAGCCAGCAGCGCTGCAATGGCGAGGCCTTGCAAGAAGCGAGTCATTATCTGCCTGCCTGAAAGTAGGGGTTCAAACCTTGGAAACCGGATCAGGCCGCAGGTTCGACCAGCGATGGCAGATGGGCAAGAAATGCGCTGAAAGAGTTTGTAACAAGGCTGGTCAGGAGTACCCGCTTTAACCTGTGCGGGTTTAAAAGGCTCTGGGAAATCGTGCAGTAAAGGTGGTGCCGTGCTCCGGGCTGGACTGCGCCAATACATCGCCCAGGTGGGCGCGCATGATCTCGCGAACAATAAACAGCCCCAGCCCTACACTGCGGCTGTCATCGCTGGCCGCACCGCGCACCAATGGTTCGAACAGCTCTTCGAGCTGCTCGGCAGGAATCACTTGACCACTGTTATGTACCGCCAGGCTGCCACCCTTGCCGCCAAATGCGCTGATAACCCGGATTTCGCCTTGCGGGTCGCCATAACTCACCGCATTGCCGACCAGATTACTGACCACCTGAAACAACCGGTCGGCATCGGCATTGCAAAGCCCCTCGCCTTCGCGCACATGCACCAGGCGCCGACCGGGAAAGGCCAGCCGCAGGTCTTCGACACAGCGCGCCACCACGGCATGCAGATCAATGGCCTGCAGGCTGACCGCCAGCCCCTGGCCAACCCTGGCCTGGGTGAAGTCCAGCAGATCGCCGATCAAGCGGCTGGCACGGTCCACCGAGTGGGATATGTGGCCCATGACCCGAAGCTGGCGTTGGTCGAAGTTGCCGCGTTGCAGCAGGTCTGCCGCCATCTTGATGGCCGTCAACGGGTTGCGCAGGTCATGGCTGACGATACCGACCAGTTGTTCGGCAAAATTGGCGCGGATCTGCGCTTCGGCGTGCGCCAGACGTAGACGGTTCTGCGCCGAGGTCAACTCTTTCTGGGCCATGAGCTGTTGCTGCAACAACTCTTCGGCCATCTGCCGGGCCGCGAGCAGCTCGCGCTCATACTGATTGCGTTCTTCTGCCACGAACAACGCCAGTTCGTGATGGAACACGCCATCATGCTCACGGCGCACGGCGTTGAGCATCATCGGTATCTGACGGCCATCGGTGTGCAACAGGTCGAGCTTGACCTCGGCCACCGACCCCTGCATCTGCAGCAGCGGAAACCAGTGAGTCTGGTGAAAGATCTTGCCGCCCATGGTCAGCAGGCTCTGAAAGCGCTGGCCGAGCAGCGCCTGCTGCTCGCGCCCGACCCAGCGACAGAAGGTCTGGTTGACGCGCTCGATTTCGCCATTGCCGCAGGTCAACAGCAAACCGCAGGGGGCATTGTCGAACAGGGTTTGCGCGTCAGGCAGTGACTCAGGCGGCATGCGGGGTGTTTCCATAGGGCTTGAGAAATTGCTCAATGGCCTCGATGCAGGCCGCCGGCGCACTCATGTGCGGGCAGTGGCCAATGTTTTCGATCAGCCGCAGGGTGCTGCCGGGCATCGCAGCATGCAGGTAATCACCGACCTCGATCGGGGCGATCAGGTCGTCAGTGCATTGCAGAATCAACGTCGGCGTGGTCAGGCCCTGAACATCCTCGCGGTTGTCGGACATGAACGTCACCCGGGCGAAATGCCGGGCAATGTCGGGGTGGGTGCGGCAAAAGCTGCTGGCCAGTTCCTCGCCCAGCTCCGGCTGGTCCGGCGCGCCCATGATCGACGGCGCCATGGTGCTCGACCAGCCCAGGTAGTTGCTGTCGAGGGTGTCGAGCAGTGAATCGATGTCAGCGCGGCTGAAACCGCCGACGTAGCCTTGATCATCGATATACCGCGGTGACGGCCCGACCATGATGTGCGCACTGACCAAGCCCGGCTTGAGGCGGTCGGCAAGCACACCGATCATCGCACTGACCGAATGACCGACCAGCACCACCGGCCCCTGGCCAAACTGCTCGATAATCTCCAGCAGGTCCTGGGCATAACCGTCGAGCCGCTCGTACTTATGCTGGAAATACGCGGACAGGTCCGAACCACCGCTGCCCACCAGATCGTAGGCCACGACCCGGTAGCGGTCACTGAAGCTCGGCGCCACGAAGCGCCACATCCGCTGGTCGCAGCCAAACCCATGGCCAAAGATCAGGGTAACGGGGCCCTCGCCGATCACTCTTACATTGTTGCGCCGTTGTACCTGCATCCCTCGCTCCAGTCTCAATGCTGCGCGCGCTTGGGCTGCGCAACCTAACAATTGCCGAGATTAGCATCGTTCCAAGCCTCAGACAGTGCAGAATGCACGGTATTCCATTTACCAGACACGATCATGACAAGAATCTTTGACGCCCGCGGTAACCGTTATGCCGTGACCAACCCCGATCAGCTACGCCGCCTGGGTGTAGCAATCCCCGATGACGCCGCCGACGCCGCGCGGCTGCGCTCGCACTGGGCTGCAGCCGCAATTGCTGCGGTGTGTGCCTGGCCCGAAGGAACGGCGCCACCCGGCGCCAAGGCGCACTGCAGCGACGGCTTGCTGATCGGTCCGTTTAGCGACCAGGCCCCCTTTGATGTATTGATCGTCAATACCGACGCCACCCTGGCCGAACGCAGCGGCAACGGTCTGACCATCTTTGCCCAGGCACTGACCGAGAGCGGCCTGGCAACGCTGCAGCCATTTACCTTGCGCGTGCATCATGACGCTGGGTCAGCGCCGCTGGAAACCGCCATTGAACCCGCCACCCTGGATGGCATCCGGGGCTTCTGGCTGGACCTTGGTATGCCGCAGTTCGGACCACAGGCGGTGGCCGCGCTCGAGACTGCCGTGCAAGCCAGCCGCTTCAATGATCGCCCGGTCAACCGGGTGCCGCCTCTGGCCACCGTCAATCCTGCGTGGGCGCACAGCGTGTTCGTGCGGGTCGGCAATCCACATTGCGTCACCCTGTTGCCTGATGCCGCTCAACTGCCGACGTTTGCTGCACTGCATGAGCCAGCGCTGAACCAACCGTTGACCCGGATCGCCTTTGCCGCCGGCGAGTTGGGTGCCGGTGAGCCCTGCCCGGCCGGGGTCAACCTGCAATGGGCCTGCCTGAGCGAACCGGGACAATTGGAAGCACGAGTGTTCGAGCGCGGCGAAGGCCCCACGGCATCTTCCGGCACCAGCGCCAGCGCCGTGGCCTGCGCGGCCTGGGCTGCCGGGCTGGTACAAGGCGGCGCCGTGCACGTCAGGATGCCAGGCGGCACCGCGCCGCTCAAGCTGGATGAACAAGACGGCGTGCTGCGGGGTGTGGCCTTGTTCGGCGTGGCGACCAGAGTGATCTGACCAAGCTGACACTGGCAGGGGCTACTCGCCGATATCTTCATTCCACAGTTGCGGATGACGAGCAATGAAGTCGCGCATCAGGTGTTCGCAAGTGCTGTCACCCAGCACCTCGACCTGCACGCCGCGGGCTCGCAGCAGTTGCTCTTCACCCATGAAGGTCTGGTTTTCGCCGACGATTACCTTGCTGATGCCATACAGCAGAATCGCCCCGCTGCACATTGCACAGGGCGACAGCGTGGTGTAGAGCACCGCTTCACGATAGACCCTGGCCGGCTGCCGGCCGGCGTTCTCCAACGCATCCATTTCGCCATGCTTGATGGCACTGCCTTGCTGGACACGACGGTTATGTCCACGGCCGATAATCTTGCCATCGTGAACAATCACTGAACCGATGGGTATACCGCCTTCGGCCAGGCCTTGGCGGGCCTCATCAATGGCTGCCTGCATGAATGGGTCCATAGATTTTCCTTCACGGCATGTAGTTTTTCCGGACGCTTTCCAGCGCGCGGGAGACGAACTCGGCCAGCAGATCGGCAGAGCGTGCTTTCATTTCCTGACCGACTTCATTGTTGCGCGCCTTGAAGCGATTCATCAGCGCAGGCGAGCCTTTGCCGTCGTTAAGCTGGCGCAGTTCTTCGACACTGAACGAATGGGCATAGGCCGCCGCCAGGTTCTGCTCCCAGCGGCCTTGATACTGCGGCTGCAAGCGCTGCAATTCACCCTGCACCAACACCTGGGCCCGGGTTTTGCCCAAGGCGTCGACCAGCCCGGCAAACACCGCGGTGCGTGAGGCCATCTGATAGCCCTGCCAGCCCAAACCATCGCCCAGATGACGTTGCTGGACGAACGCCAGTGCGGTGTCGTCGACCTCAGCGGCACTCAAAGGCGCCCCCCCCAGGCCGATCATCAACATCCCGCCGGCAATCAGGCCGGGCAAGGACGTGGCTTTGCAGTCGTTCATCGCCCCTCCCGGCTGACAGACAGCAACTTTGAACCTAGCAGTTAAAAAGACCCGTTGTCAGATCAGGGGTCGCTTCCAGCCTCAACATGCCGTTATCAGCAACGCCTGCCAGCGCTCACGGGTCATCCGGTAAAGGCGAACCCCCATGCCAAAGTAACGGGCATGCAGGTAATCCTGAAACCCGGCCTTGTGCAGCACCTGTATCGATGCCTGGTTTTGCGGCGCCACTACCGCCACCACCGAGCTCACCGCCAGAGTACCGAAACCATGGGCCAACACGACCTTTACCGCCTCGCTGGCCATGCCCTGATTCCAGAACGCCGGGCTGAGCCGATAACCGAGCATGACCTCCTCTGCCTCTTCGAAGCGCTCTTTACACAAACCGCAGAATCCGACCAGCCGGGCGCTACGTTGTTCAATCACCGCCAGCGGCGCAAAGCCTTCTTCTGCCAGGCTGATACGGCAATGCTCGAGGAACTCGGCACTGGCTGAGCGGCTCATGACCCCGCGTACCGAATAGCGCATCACCTGTGGATCAGCCAGTAACGCGGCCAGCTCAGCCAGGTCAGACCCGACAAAACCGCGCAGTTGCAGGCGCTCCGTTGTGAGGGGCATTGAGGGATAAAGCATCCAGTCATTCCATTATCGATGGCCTGAGCCGGTATGATGCCTGCTTTTGTCTATCGCTACGCCATGTCTGACCTGCACATTTACCCGTTACCCGCCCTGGCGCGCCCGTTGCTGGAAAAATTCTACCGCAGCCATCGCTCGCCCATGCGCCTGCCCGCCCAAGGCCAGGCCTGGGTCGTGAAGGAGGCACAGATTGTTGCGGCGCTGTGCTTGACGCCGGTTCGTCATGGCCACTGGCTGACCGGGCTGTTTGTTGCCGCCTCATGGCGTGGTCAGGGGCTTGCCCGGCGCCTGATCGACCAGGCACACAGTCAATGCAGCGGGCCGCTGTGGCTGTTCTGCCACCCTGACTTGCAGGGCTTTTATCAGTCGTTAGGGTTCGTCACAGCCGTTGAATTGCCGACCGAGCTGGCTGAGCGGCTGGCTCGCTATCAACGCAGCAAGGCACTGGTCGCCCTGCTGCGTGATCAGTCATCAGCGTTGGGATCGAGGTCTGGAAATAGCACTTCGGTAAACCCGAACTGACGAAAATCAGTCACTCGCGAAGGGTACAGACGGCCGATCAGGTGATCGCACTCGTGCTGCACCACCCGGGCATGAAAACCCTCGGCGATACGCTGGATCGGTACACCTTGCGGGTCAACGCCCTCATAGCGGATACGCCGATGACGCTCGACCACCCCGCGTAAGCCAGGCACCGACAGACAGCCTTCCCAACCGCCTTCAAGTGCATCATCGAGCGGAGTGATCACCGGGTTGAGCAAGATGGTGCGCGGCACGGCCTCGGCATCAGGGTAGCGGGCGCTGCGCTCGAAACCGAAAATCACCAGTTGCAGATCGACACCGATCTGCGGCGCAGCCAGGCCAACGCCACCGACGCTTTGCATGGTGTCGAACATGTCATCGATCAGGGTTTGCAACTCTGGGGTGCCAATCAGGCTTGCCGGCACCGGCGGGGCGACCCGCAGCAAGCGCGGGTCACCCATTTTCAAAATCTCGCGAATCATCAGGCAACGTCCTGTTAGGCAAAGCGCAATCGTGCCACATTCCAGGCGTCAGGCCATCATGCCTGGCGAGCCGGCTCCCGGGTATGCGCCCCACCGACGCCCGGCTCGTCAGCCCCGCTGGCTTCGACGCCGCCATCACCCGGCTCTTTTTCGCCGCTGTCCTTGCCTTCCTGAGACATATGCTCGATCACCGCATTCATTTCCGCCCCCAGCAATAGCACGGCGGCCGAGATATAGAAGTACAGGAGCAGGACGATGATCGCCCCGATACTGCCGTACATGGCGTTGTAATCAGCAAAGGTTTTCAGATAAAAACTGAAACCCAGCGAGGCGATGATCCATACCACCACCGCCAGGACCGAGCCTGGGGTGATAAAGCGAAACTCTTGCTTCACATCCGGCATCACGTAGTAGATCACCGCAACGGCGACCATCATCAGGATGATGATCAGTGGCCAGCGCAAGATGGTCCACACCGTGACAATGAAGTCTTCGATACCCAGGTGCGCGGCAAACCAGTTCATGACCTGCGGCCCGGTCACCATCAATGCGGCAGCGGCCAACAGCATCATGGCGATGCCGATGGTGTAGAACACCGACAATGGCAGGCGCTTCCAGATCGGCCGGCCTTCAATCACGTCATAGGCGGCGTTCATGGCGCTCATCATCAAGCGCACACCCGCTGACGCGGTCCACAGCGCGATGACGATACCCACCGACAACAACCCGCCTTTGGATTGCTGCAACTGGTCGATCACCGGGTTGACCTGCTCCAGCGCCTGGGGCGGCAATACCAGTTCCGACTGCAGGCGCAGCCAGGAGAAGAAGTCCGGCAGGTGAAGGAAACCGATCAGCGAGATCAGGAACAACAGGAAGGGGAACAGCGAAAACAAGGCCTGATAGGCGAGCGCCGAAGCGTAGGTCGACATTTCGTCGTTGATGAATTCGGTCACGGTGCGAACCAGCACCTTACCCATCGGCAAACCACGCAGGTGGGAAAAAATCATGGCGTCTCCTTTCGCGATCATACCCGGCTACCTGAGTACTGTACGTCTTCACGTCGATTCGCGGTGTAGTTATCCAGACCGGGCGAGTTGTTCCGGCGCAGACATGGACTTGAAGAACGGCAAAAGGTTTCAGCAAAACGCACCGGTCACGGGCTTGGGGCTCCGTGACCGGGCTATCAGGGTCAAGCCTTGTCGACGCCTTTTTTGATCGCGTCCTTGGCCTTGCCTCTGGCCTGTTCACCACGGCCTTTGATTTCCTGGGCTTTGCCCTCGGCCTGGAGTTTGTCGTTGTTGGTTGCTTTGCCAACGCCCTGTTTAACGTTCCCTACCGCTTCATTGGCCATGCCTTTGACTTTATCGCTGGTACTGCTCATGAAGATTCTCCCGGACCGCTGGTCCCGTGACTGAAGGATGTCGTTGTCAACCCGACATAATGATGGACTGGCCGCTCGGCTTGAGAGTTTCAATTATTTTATCGGCTGTTTTTCCATTCGTCGGGGCAGCGACCGGCATGAGAGAATGCGCGCCACGCTATGTTTTCCGGAATGTCCCATGAAGCTCGACAAGTCTCAGGCGATTGAACGCCGCAATCAGCAATTGAGTAGCACCGTCTTGAATCGCGATAACAGCCATCTCGCGGTGCTGGACCCCAAGCGCAATATCTGGTGGTTTGATCTGCCGTTTGGTCAGATCAAGACCAGCGAGTGGATCAATCTGCTGCTGCACACACCCGAGACTGATCAGTTGTTGCATTTGAAGGTGCCGAGCAATTTTCTGCGTGCGCATCGTGATGAGTTGGAGATTCGTAATGCTGGCAAGCGCAATATGAGTGTCAGTCTGGAGTTGTCGGCTGATCGTGATTCTTACCTGCAGGATCTGCGGCCCAAGGGCGGGCAGCTTGCGTTTGCGGTGTTTGTGCAGGTTTGATTTTTTGTGCGGGTTTGATTTGGGCAGGTAGGAGCGGCTTGAGCCGCGAACAAGCCTTTGGGCTGATGGAAAATCCTTTATCGCGGTGACTGGGCTGCAGGTTTCGCCCTGCTGGCAGACTCCCCTCCGTCCGGCATCGATTCGGGGGCCGGCGCGATGGGCATCCCTGCCCAGGGCACCTGCCCCCGGTTTCAAAATCAGCAGCATCCATGCTGATTTCTCCCCCGAATCGACGCCTGCCCTCCGTCCAGCGCCCAAGTCGCGATTCGCGTCGTCTGTGCCATCCCGGCTCAAAAATCAAAATCTACGGCAACGGTGCCTTTTGTGGCTATACCGCTACCGGGATGCTGAAGCGAAACACACTGCCCTGGCCTAATTCGCTTTCGGCGCTCAGTGTGCCGCCGTGGGCTTTGACGATGCCTTGGGAGATGTATAACCCAAGCCCGGTGCCGGTGGGGTTGTTGTCTTTGAGGGTCCAGTAGCGGTCGAAGATGAACGGCAGTTGCTCAGGTGCAATTCCCTCGCCGCAGTCACGTACGCAAAACAGTACGCGCTCACCATCGGCTTGGGCGCTGACGCTGATCTGCCCCTGCATCGGGGTGAATTTGATGGCGTTGCCGATCAGGTTGGACAGCACCTGAAACAGCCGCTCGGGATCGGCATGGACCCTGAGCTGCTCGCCGGGGCTGAACACCAGGTCAATGCCCTTGTCCAGCGCCAGAGGCGCCAGCAGGGTGTAAGCCTCGTCGAAGATCTGGGTGACCTCCAGGGACCTGGGCGCGATGGTGTAGCGCCCGGCTTCGATCTTGGACGTGTCGAGCAAATCTTCGAGCAGCACGTTCATGCGGCTGGCGGCCTGTTGCATGGTATCGATCGCCGACGAAATACGCCGCGAGGTATGCGGGCCATCCGAGCTGAATGACTTTTGCATCATGCCGCAAAGCATCGAAATCACGGTCATCGGGTTGCGCAGGTCATGCGACACCACAGCGACCAGGTCGTCTCTGGCGCGCACCGCCTGCTGTTCACGGCGCACCTGACGGGCCAGGTCGTCTTCCAGTGCCGAGCGGCGCAGGTCATTGGCAGCAAACAGGTCACCGTGACTCCAGCGGCTGGCAATGCCCGTCATCTCCACTTTCCAGATCTCGAACGAGGTGCGCGGTCGCAGGCGCAGGCCCGCTTCAGAGTCGACCATGTCCAGCGGTTTCTCAGGGTTACCACTCCATGGGATGCTTTCCTTGACCTCCTGGCGAAACCACAGCACGCCGTTGTCGATCGGCTTGGGCAGGCTCATGGCCAGAACACCGCTGGCCGACTTCTGATAAGCCTCGGCCGGCGGATAGACGCTGGACAGGTGATGGCTGGAAAATACCGGCTCGTTACGCTTCATCAACCAGGCGTGCAGCAGGCGGATCTGCTCAGGCGTGGGGCAGTTGCCAAAGCAGTGCAACTGATTGCCCTCAAGGATCGCCACCCCGCTGGCATCGACCAGTTGCATCAGTAACTCAGGCTGCGCCGCCAGGCCGTCGAACACATCGTCCTGCGCCGCCACCATGGACTCGTTGAGCAAGGCAAGGGTCTGCATCTTGGCGTCACGCTGACGATTGACCTCCAGCGCTTCCATGGCGCTGATCTGCAACGACAGCACCTGGCCCAGAGTCTGGCAGGCGATGCGCAGCTCATGGGGCACGTAAAGCGGTGTGCGATGACCACAGGTGATCAAGCCCCAGAGTTTGTCGCCCTTGAGCAGCGACACACTCATGGACGACAGCACCCCCATATTGCGCATGTATTCGCAATGAATCGGCGAAACACTGCGCAGCGTGGCAAAACTCATGTCCAGCGGCTGGCCGGTGTCGGGGCGCAGACGCGGCAACAGTTCGACCGCCTGGTAGTCGGCATCGGGGATGATCCGCAACCAATTGCGCCGATACAGCTCGCGAGCCTGCTCGGGAATGTCCGAGGCCGGGAAAAACAGGCCGTTGTACAGTTCCATGTCCGGTGAGGATGCCTCGGCGATGACCTGGCCATGGCCTTGTTCCTCGAACCGGTAGACCAGCACCCGATCGTAACCGGTGAGTTTCTGGATTTCGCGCACGCTGGCTTCATACAACGCCTGCAAAGTCGGCGCCGCCTGCAGATTACGTAGAATGCGCCCCAGATTACCGGTCAGGGCCTTGTCGTTGGCAACCAGTACGTTGTTATCCCGGCATTCCAGTTCAAGTACCAGCACGCCATCGTGACGGTGCAGCAACGCTTCGAATTCCCGACCGTTGCAGGTCAATAACAGGCGCGGCGCATCGCTGAAACTCTGTGCACTGCGGGCCTGGGCAATCAATGTCGCCTGGGCCTCACCCAATAGGCAGGCCAAGGGCTGGCCCAGCACCTGCTCGGGGCGCTGACCGAGCAGCGACTCGATATTCGCGCTGACCTGCAACAACACAAGGTCCGGCTCAGTCAGGGTCAGCAGCACGCCATGCGGCTGAATCGCGCCGGGGAACTGGATGGGTTCGCTGGCGCAGTTGCTCAGCAAGCGTTCAAAGACACTGCGGTCGGGATGACTCATGAAAGGATCTCTTGGCAATCAAGCCATTGCTCGAAACAGGCAAAGGTGGATTCGGCAGCCAGCGCGGCAGCCTGCAAGAATTGCGCATCGGTGGGTTGCTCGTCGAGCAGGCTCAGATAAGCCTTCCAGCGCCGCCCGGTGTCACGGCCATAGACATCAAGAAACGCCGCGCCACTGTGTTCATCCAGCCCCAGGCGCGCATGCATCTCGCGGCGCAGTACTTGGCCTCCCAGGGTTGCCCCCTCCAGCACATACAGCACCCCCAGAACGCTGGCCGGGCTGTCAATGGCAGGCAGGCGAGTACAGAGCGCCAGCCTGTGCGGCTGGTCGACAGCCAGGGCTTGCAGGTCACGCAGCAGCGTCGGGACTTTCAGGCGCTCGCCCAGTTCCAGCCCGGCCGGCAGCCAGGCACAGCCCAGCAAGGCAGCTTCGAGCGGCTGATAGAAGCCATAATAGGCCTGAATCAGGCGCGTATAGAGCGAGAGATCAAGACGGGCTGAAAAAAACGGCATGCGTTTTTCCAGCCCGGAGTGCATCTGGCCGGTCTGCGCCCGCAGTGCAGCAAGCACCGAAGGCAAGGCCTGGCAGAGGGGAGTTGCCGACATCCGGTAAGGCTCTCTGAGAATTGGACTGCGAAACGCATCCCAGCGACATAAACCGCCACAATACAGACTCAAGCGTTTGATCGACAGGGTTTTTGTGCCGTTTGGTCGATCCCGTCACGCGCTATCCGAAGAGCCTGCGCGAGCCGCTAACAGTTATGCACATCGACAGCTCTGTCCGGATAATGAACGTCAGCCAACAGCGGCGGATTCAGCTGCCGCGCAAACCCCAGTAAACGGGTGTAGGCCCGCATACTTTTGCCGACCGCCTGCAGATAGACCGGATGACGGGCAAAACAGGCGCTTGCGAGGGTGTCGCGGCCCCAGACCTGACAAAAACCGGGAATCTTCAGCAAGCGCTCCATGACCTCGGCGGGCACTGGCGCATCCGGATCATGGCGGGCAGTCGCGACCGCACCACAATGGGCAATCAGGCTTTCGAGTTGCTGTTCGCCGACACTGTGTAACAGACCGCCTCGTTTAACCGGTTCGGCTTGACAAGCCACCGGAGCCCATTGCGAGAAAGAACCGAAACCGCACACCATCAGCCGGGTGGACTCGCCCTGGCCGCGCAGCGCCGCCTGCAAAGCCTGATACAGGGCCACTTCAGCCCAGCGCTGCTCCTGGGACGATAACTCAATGCCCACCATGGCCGCCTGGGCGATAAATTCAGGGTGTTCCATCACACCGGCAGGCAGCACGCTGATCAGGTGACGGGTGCGCTCCAGGTTGACCCCCTGGATCATCGCGCGTTGCCGACCGCGGTTGATCGCTGCCAGCCCGGCCTGCACCTGAGCCACGCTGAAGCACAGGCTGGCGTTGATCGCATGCCCGCTCGCGACCAGTTCTTCTATGACCTCACAGCCCTCTTCACTTAGTGGCACGCTGACCATGATGTTGGGCATCAGGTTGGCCAGTTCCCGTGCTCGTCTGAGCATGCTCGCAACACTGTAAATTTCGCTTGGCTCAATCTCGACCACCATCCAGCCGCGGACAGCGCGGCTGGCTTTCCAGGTTTCGAACAACAGTCCGGCACCTTCATGCAAAGCGTGCTCATAAAGGGTGCGGTGGACAGGCCCGATCATGGTCACCCTCCCCCATTGTCGGGCGCGCCGTGCCCAATGCTGCGGATTGGCTTTCAGACTCTGGGTGATCGATGCCAGGTTGGTCAGCGCCCCGGCCAGCCCGACATCCGCGCACGCAAAACCCACAGGCAACAAGTTATCGACGCATTCGCGTGCACACGGGTAAGTTTTGAGCATTCGCGCCTTGAACAAAGGATAGCTGCTCGGTGAACCCGCCCACCAATAGGCAGGGCGTGTGGCGCCACGGTTTGAAAACTCCACAAGGCTATGCTGTTCCATGCATATTCTCTTTAGGTACATGGGGAAGAAAACGACGGCACTCTGCTGTGCCATACACCTAAAACTTTCGCGCCCCATAAACGGGCAGCGAACCAGGTTGATGTACTAAAAGTCAGCGGGCGAAGGACAGGCACGGCAAAAACCGGCGAGCAACCGTCACGGTCGATGTTACTGGCGCCAATGAGCATCGCGATCGGACTCGCGCACGAGCCGCTCTTGGCAGCGCATGGTCGAGCGCAGGCCGTTTTCGTACAACACCCAATCAAAGGCAGACAAAAAAACTTAATCTGTCCGACATCGCGTTAGACGACACAGGCATGAATTATTATGTGTGAGAGAGAAACAGCAGCGGCCACTGAAATTGCATGGCGTCATTCTTTCTTCAACATCGTGAAGTGGCGTTGGACTCCGTCGTTCAGGGAATGTCCTACAAGCCCCTTTCGCGTTCCTGACCAGCAGTAACGCGAAGTAAGAATGTAGAAATGTTACAACACTGTCAATTAGTTTCGGGTTAAGTTACTGAAACAAGTCGCCCGCCAAGCGTAACTTCCGGACACTCATGACAATTTTATTTCAGCACCTCTTATTCAATGAGCCTACTTATCCCGCTTTCGATCACACCTTAAAAAAGGCCACCCCCTCGATTGAAGGAGATGACCTCTATTTGAGTGAAACCTTTAAACCGAGTAACTAGAACGTACCGCGCAACGTCATCTCCAGGCTGCGTGGCTCGCCCCAGTAGTACCCGGTGGCCGTGGCACCGATCTTCTTGTAGTACTCTTTGTCGAACAAGTTGTTGGCGTTGACCTGTACCGAGTAGTGATCATTGAAGCGATAGCTGGCCATTGCACTGTATATCGCGTAACCGCTCTGAGTAGCCGTTGCTGCCCCACTGCGCGAATAGATATCACTCTGCGCGCGAACCCCGCCACCAATGGTCAGATCCGACCAGGCGCCTGGCAGGCGATAGCTGGTGAACAGCTTGAGCATGCGCTTGGGGTCGGTAGAGCGCAGGACATTACCGGTGTTGCTCACCGTGTCTTTAAGAAACTCCGTGCTGGTGTAGGTGTAGCCGCCGGAAACCTGCCAGCCTGGCAGCACCTCGCCGGACACCTCAATCTCGAAGCCGTCGCTGCGGCTCTTGCCGCTGGCCGCCTGGCAATAGCCATTGGGGTACAACGGCGGGCACGGGTTAGGCCCGGAGATGTCGTCCAGCGCCTTACCAACCTGGTTGATACGAAACAGCGCCAGCGAGGTGTTCAGCCGCCCCTCGTAGAACTCACCCTTGATGCCCATCTCGTAAGCTTCGCCGGTCACCGGATCAAGCACCGACCCGGTTGCGTCAGTTGCACTCTGCGGGCTGAAAATCTCGGTGTAGCTGCCATACAGGCTGAAATTTTCATTCAGGTCGTAGATCAGCGCCGCGTAAGGCACGACCTCCTGATTCACGCTGTAGTCGCCAGTGGCGCTGGTCGACTGATCATAGTCCCACCAGTTGATCCGGGCGCCGACAATGGCGGTCAGCGGATCGGCCAGGGAAATGCGCCAGGTCGCATGTGCGCCCTCCTGAGTGGTGCGGGTCAGCACCGGACGGGCGCTGATGTTGATGACCGGCTCCGGCAGGAGGGTGCTCGGGTTCCAGGTGCGCACATCGACATTGGTCAGGTTGGGCATGAGGTTGGTGGCCGATGCGGTCGAGTCGTTTCTGATCCGCTCCACGCCGAGCAGCAACTCGTGCTGACGCCCGAACAGACTGAACGGACCATTGAGCGTGGCGCCGAGGTGGCTCTGCTCGCTTTCACCCCCATCGCCTTCAGTGGTCTGCACATTGACCAGATACGGGTTGGTGGTACTGGCCCTGGAAATGTAGGTCTGTTTGAAACCGTGATCGTCCAGCCGGAAATGGGTGCGGGTGCCGGACAGCTTCAGACTCCAGTCGTTGGCGAACATGTGCTCCAGCTCGACGAACGTTTGCAGGTTGCTGCGGTTCCAGCGGTTCCAGTTGGTCCCCAGATAGGTGCTGCGCGACAGGTCCAGGGGTTTGCCACTGAAGTCCGCCGGCAGGCCGCCCCAGGCACCGGTAGCGTCCAGTTCGGTGTACTCGATGCCGGTGGTCAGGGTGGTGCTGTCGGTAAGGTCGGCAGCCAGCACGCCATAGAGCACATTCTTGCGCTCCATCCGGGTGTCCTGAAACATGTCGCGGTCATCGTGCACTGCGATCATCCGGCCGCGAATGCCACCGCCTTCGTTCAGCGGCCCGGACACATCCAGCACGTAGCGCTGGGCATCCCAGGAGCCGGCGGTCACGCTGGCCGAACCCTGGAATTCACGGGTCGGGCGCTTGCGCACCATGTTCACCGTGCCTGACGGGTTACCCGAACCACGCAACATACCGGTGGCGCCGCGCAGCACTTCAATGTGATCAACCAGCGCTGAATCGCTTTGAATAAACGACCCGCCACCACTGCCCTGCACTACCGTGGCGCCGTCGAACTGAATCGCGTCGATCTGGTAGCCGCGCGAGTAATAGTTGACCCGCTCGCTGTCGAACAGGTCCACCACCACACCGGGGGTCTGCTCCAGCACCGCGGTCAGGCTGGTCAGGTTCTGGTCTTGCAGACGCTGGCTGGTCAGTACCGTGACCGATTGCGGGGTACGCCGCAGAGTCTGCGGCGCCTTGCCGATGCTCACCGCGCCGGTGGTGTAAGAACCGGAGTTCTCGGTCACGCTGCCCAGGCCACTACTCATAACGCTGGTGGCCCCCAGCTCGATAGCGCCATCGGCGACGCCAACAGGTCGCGGGATAAGCACGTAACTACCGTTGCCCTGTGCCACGACCTGAAAGTTGCTACCGGCCAGCAAAGTGGCGAAGCCTTGCTGCACGCTGTAAGTACCGCGCAGGCCGTTTGAAGTCTTGCCTTGCAACTGCCCGGCATCGAAAGAAATCGCCGCCCCGGCCGAAGCGGCAAAACGGCTCAGGACCTCGGTCAGGCTGCCGGCCGGAATGTCATAACTGCGCACACTGCCCTGGGTCGCGGCATCGTCGGCCACCGCATGCAGTGAGGGCATCAGGCAGGCGCTTCCCAGGCCGAACAGACAAACGCGAATGGCAGTGCTCAAGGTGGTGCGGATGGGCAAGCAAGGTTTCATGTATCCCCTCCCCCGGGGTGTGTAATGACCAATATCGAAGGGATAGCCGAACGGGATACAGATTTGATGCAAAGACGATGCATTTTTATTTACTTGATTGGCGCATTGACATCCTCCCCGGCCTGAAGGCCGGAGATTCCTACGGCGCTCAGGCGCGGCATCGAGCCGCCCCCGAGTCGCTTCGGTGGGTTCCTGCTGCTGGCGCCATGACCTCTGCGCTCACTTCACAGGCTAACCGGGCGTGTCCCGCCCTTAGTACATTGATCGCGCCGACCACATCGGCGTTGCCTTCAAAACCACATCCCACGCACCTGAACAGGGCTTGCGTCTGGCGGTTGGCCGCCGACACATGGCCGCAACACGGGCACGTGCGGCTGGTATTTTGCGGCGGCACGGCAATCAGCCAGCCGCCGCGCCACGCCAGCTTGTAGTCCAGTTGGCGACGGAACTCGAACCAGCCCTGATCGAGGATGGCCCTGTTCAGGCCAGACTTGGCCCGAACGTTTCTTCCCGGCGCCTCGGCCGTACCTGCCGCCGACCTGGACATATTGCGTACCTGCAAGTCTTCGATACACACCATCGCGTGGTTTTGGCTGATCGTGGTGGAGCACTTGTGCAGGTAGTCGCGGCGGGCATTGCCGATGCGCGAGTGAATGCGCTGGACGCGGGCTTTCGCCTTCTTCCAGTTGCGGCTGAATCTGACCTTGCGGCTCATCGCCTGCTGCGCTTTGCACAGCGCGGTTTCATGGCGTTTGAAGCTGTTGAGGGGTGCGTAGAACGAACCATCCGAAAGCGTGGCGAAGCGGGCAATGCCCATGTCGATGCCGACTGCCGCACCCTGTGCCGTGGGCTGCTCATCGATCTCGCGTTCGGTCTGGATGCTCACGAACCACTTGCCACACGACTGGCTCACGGTGATGTTCTTCACAGTACCCAGCGTCTCGCGGCTGTTGCGGTAGCGCAACCAGCCCAGCTTGGGCAGAAACAGGCGGCTGTTGGTCTGGTCGAGCTTGATCTGTTTCGGGTCGGGATAGCGGAAACTATAGCGCTGCCCCTTCTTCTTGAACCGGGGAAAGTCGGCTCGCTTGGCGAAGAAGTTGGTGTAGGCCCGCTCCAGATCCTTGAGGCTCTGTTGCAATGGGTGAACAGGCGCATCGGCCAGCCATGCGGTTTGCGGGCTATGGCGCCACTCGGTCAGCAACTTGCACAGGCCCGCATAGCCGAGCTTCTTCTCGCCTTGCTCGTGGCGCTCCTTCTGCAACGCCAGCGCCTTGTTGAAGACGAAGCGACAGGAGCCCGCAAAGCGGCGCATTTGCCGCTCCTGCTGACCGTCTGGCATGAGTTCGTACTTGAAGGCTTGAAGTCGTTGCATCCTGCTCTTGAGCCATGAGCAATGAAGACGACATTAGGCGCGGACGGCACGGTGTTTTCAAGGTGCATGCCCATGGGGTCTTTGTAACGAAATACCGCCGTATAAGGGCATCTGTGTCGCCATGTTACTTCGCCTCATCCTGTGGCGGTGCGTACACCGAACAGTTGCAGCAGCCCCCACTGCGACCGAGGACGGCTACGCCGTCCGCGCTATCCTTCCCCGCCCTGAACGGCGGGGCTTGTCGCGCCCCGATGGTCAATGAAACGGCCCGCAGATGCGGGCCGTTTTCATTTGTTATGGTCGATATCCAGTTTGTAAAAGGTCGCCTTGCCGCCTTCTGAGGTGTAGCCGGTGTTGTCCTGGGTATAGACACCGGCCTTGAAGTACAGCGGCTTGTCGCGCCAACTGGCGCCGATGTCAGTTTTCCAGTTCATGTCCCGAGCGCTGACGCTCAGTTCACCGCCACGGCTGAGGTGGATGATGTACTTGAAGCGTTCATTGAGTTCGACGCCTTCGGCTACGCGGATCACCCGCGCGGTTTTGTCGTCGAAGCGCTGACGCACCTTGGCGACGATCGCACCGGTCTGCAGCCGTTCCTTGTACTGGTATTCGACCTTGAGCATCGGTCGGGTGCTGTCCTTGGCGTGGATCTGGCCGATCACGATCTTGCCGCTGGAAGGAACCTGATTGACGGTCAGGGTCGCGCGCAGATAGTTGTCCGCCTGGGGAAATAGCCAGTTGTGCGGGGTGCCATCGGACCAGGTTTCACGCAGTTCACTGCGCGGGAACTTGGCATTGGCGGTCTTGGTGCCGGTCACTGGCGACCAGAAGAAGATATGTTCGCTGTGGGACTCGAAGTATTTACCGTCGTAACCGCGTTTGAGTTCTGAGGTTTCGACAGTTTTGGGGGGCGAACCCACCGGTATGCTGAGGTTCCATGAACCGAGATCGATCATCCGGGTTATTCCGCAAGTTGTTGTTATCTCCCGGAAAAAATTACTCAGGAGACGCGCAGCGTTTTTATACGGATATATACCTTGGTTGTTAATCGCTAATTGGAATGAAAAATGGAATCAATCTGCTGGCAACGGGTCTGTGAAGCACGAGTCTAGAGGGCTTGGGCGGATATACCGTTAGTCGGCTGGAAATGACTTTTGTAATGGCAATCCGCTTGCTTGCTTACCCTTTTGCCGAGACCGGTCTACAGTGAAGTCACTTTGCCGACTGCCAGCTGGCGTCGGGTATTGGGACCAAGAGATTCGAAAAGAGAAGTTGCATGGAACGCGCTCAAGATAATTCCAATGATAGCGCTTCGGTCTTATTGGTCGTCGATGACTATCCTGAAAACCTCGTGACGATGCGCGCGGTGCTGCAGCGCGCCGACTGGTGCATCGTGACCGCCAGTTCAGGGTTCGAAGCATTGAATGTTTTGCTTGAGCGCGAAGTTGATCTGGTGCTGCTGGATGTGCAGATGCCCGGCATGGACGGCTTCGAGGTCGCGCGGCTGATGCGTGGCAGCCAGCGAACCCGTCTGACCCCGATCATTTTCCTGACCGCCAACGAGCAATCCCAGGAAGCCGTACACAAGGGCTATGCCAGCGGCGCCACTGATTATCTGTTCAAGCCGTTTGACCCCAATGTCCTCAAGCCCAAGGTTCAGGCGCTGCTGGAGCAGCAGCGCAATCGTCGCGCATTGCAAAAGCTGACCCATGAACTGGACGCCGCCCGGGCATTCAACGAGTCGGTGCTGTCCAACGTGGCCGAAGGCATTGTGGTGGTTGACGAAGCCGGGGTGATTCGCTTCGTCAATCCGGCAATCTGCCGGTTGCTCGATGCCAGCGAGCAGCAACTTAGTGGCTCTTCATTGCTCGACCATGTCTGCGAGCCGCAGTCCGGGCATTGGCTGGAGTCGGGTTTTCATACCTACTACCGCCGCAACGAAACCTGGCGGGTGCACGATGCAACCCTGCTGACCCGCACTGGCGGCCATCTGCCGGTGACGTTCTCGTGTGCGCCGCTGCCCTCCGAGCAGGCCGGCATGGTGCTGAGCGTTCTCGACATGTCGGTAGAGCGCGACCTGTACCGGCAACTGGAGCAACAGGCGGTCACTGATGCGCTGACCGGGTTGCTCAACCGCCGCGGCCTTTACAAGGCTGTGGAGAACATGTTGCAGCGTAACGAACGGACGCATCGTTGCCTGGCCGTGTTGTACCTGGATCTTGATGGGTTCAAGCGTATCAACGACTCGCTCGGCCATCAGGCCGGCGATCAGGTATTGCTTTGGGTGGCCGGGCAGCTGCGTGAGTGCATGCGTCCTTACGATGTGCTGGCGCGCATTGGTGGTGACGAATTCGCTGTAGTAATAGAAGGTCTGGAACACCCCGAACAGGCAGCCAAGGTCGCGGAAAAACTCATCGAACGGGTATCGGTTCGTCGGCATGTCGATGGTATCGACGCCACGCTGGGGGTGAGCATCGGTATCGCGACCCATCCGGCCTGTGGCAGTAACCTTGATGAGTTGCTGCGGGTGGCCGATACCGCCATGTATGAAGCCAAGCGTGCCGGGCGCCAGCAATACCGTTTCTACGACCAGAACATGAATGGCCGTGCCCGGTCGCGGCTCATGCTTGAAGAAAGTGTGCGTAACGCTATCGAAGACCGGCAGTTCTCGGTGCTTTATCAGCCGCAGGTGCATGTCGCGGACGGTCGTTTACGAGGGTTTGAATCCATTCTGCACTGGCAGCATCCGGTGGTTGGCGACGTGCCACGGGATCTGTTCATGCCATTGCTGGAGGAAACCCGGCTGATCAACCGTCTCGGTGACTGGATGTTCGATCAGAGTGCCGAGCAGCGCCGCGCCTGGGGCCCGCTGTTCGACGCTGATCTGGTGGTGAGTGTCAGCATCGGCCCCGCGCAGTTCTGTCTGCCCAACCTGGCGGCGCAGCTGCAGGCGGCGATGCAGCGCCACGGGATCAATGCCGGGCAGATCGAAGTGGAAATCTGCGAGCGCTCGCTGCTGCATAACCTCGCCCACAGCCGCAAGCAATTGGGCCAGTTACATGATATTGGCGTGCGCGTGGCCCTGGACGATTTTGGGGTGGGCGACTGTTCGCTGTTGCACCTGCGCAATCTGGAACTCGACACCCTTAAGCTCGACCGGCACTTTATCGCTACCTTGCTGGACTCGCCGCGAGACGCGGCAATGGCACACAGCATCATCGAGCTGGCGCGCAACCTTGGCATTCTGGTCATGGCCGACGGTGTCACGACCCAGGCGCAACTGCACTGGCTGAGCGAAAACGGCTGCCAATTGGTGCAAGGCCCGTTGCTGGGTGCGCCGATGGGCGTCGAACAGGCCGGTCAGTTGCCCCGTCAGACCAGCCTTGCTGCGTTGTGCGTGCGTTGAGTGGTGTAGACTGCAGCGCTCGATCCGCTACCGCTATTTTGTGATGACCAGCAGTCCTCAGCCACCACTCAAGTACCTGCAAGCCTACCCTGCGACCCTGCAGGATCAGGTGCGTCAGATGATTGCCCGACAGCAGTTGGGCGACTACCTGCAGCAGCGCTATCCAGGCCGTCACGCTATTCAGAGCGACAAGGCGCTGTATGCCTATGCGCTGGAACTGAAAAACCAGCACCTGCGCAATGCCCCGCCGATCGACAAGGTGCTGTTCGACAACCGTCTGGACCTGACCCATCGGGCGCTGGGCCTGCATACCACGGTGTCACGGGTGCAGGGCGGCAAGCTCAAGGCCAAGAAGGAAATCCGCGTAGCCTCGCTGTTCAAGGAAGCGGCCCCTCAGTTTCTGGACATGATCGTGGTCCATGAGTTGGCGCACTTCAAAGAGTCCGAGCACAACAAGGCGTTCTACAAGCTTTGTGAGCACATGCTGCCCGGTTACCACCAACTGGAATTCGACCTGCGCGTCTATCTGACCTGGCGCGATCTGCAGGCCGGCTGAGACGAGAACCCGGCATGGACGTGAGCAAGACCAAAAGCAGCTTCTACCGGCGCCTTTACGTGGCCTGGCTGATTGACAGTGGCCAGGCCTGCAGCGTGCCGGCCCTGACCGAAGCCACCGGCATGCCCCGGCGTACCGCGCAGGACACCATTGCGGCACTGGCCGATCTGGATATCGTTTGTGAGTTCGAACAGCGCGAAGGTGCCCGGCATCAGGCCGGTGATTATCGTATTCATGATTGGGGGGCGATTGACCCGTGCTGGATCGAGCGCAATCTGGCGGGCATCAAGCGGGTGCTGGGTTATCCGTAGCGGTTATTCCAGGTCGCGGCGCATGCCGATATGCGCGATACCGTCTTCCAGATACACCTCGCCCACGGCATTGAAACCATAGCGGCTGTAGTAGCCCTGCAGATGGGCCTGCGCCGATAGATAAATGGGTTGGTCCGGCCATTTGCGCTCGGCCTGTTCAAGGGCCTGGACCATCAACTCATGGCCCAGCCCCTTGTTGCGGATCGTCGGGGCTGTCACCACCCGGCCAATGGTCACATCGCCGCCCTGCTGGATCGGGTCCAGCAAGCGCAGATACGCCACCAGTTGGCCTTCCTGCCAGCCCATCACATGGCAGGTGTCACCGATCAGGTCCATGCCGTCCACATCCAGATAGGCACACTGCTGCTCGACGACGAACACCTCGGCACGCAGGCGCAGCAGCGAATAAAGCTGCTCTATGCTCAAGTCGGTATGGTGTTTGCAGATCCATTTGATAGACATGTCGCTGACTCGGAGAAAAACCTGAACAGGATTCTAAACCCATCGGACGGTATTCCCAATAAAACCCTCTGCCACCCGCTGTCTGGCGCGTTGTGTGGCGCAGGGTAAAGGGTGCTTGCCTGTTTCACTGTGAGTGGATCGGTAGCATCTGCACAGCTGAGGCGGGCGTCGCATCGAACAGTGATGAGTGGATTGGAAGCGTTATGGACGACAGGCCCCTTCAGGTATCGCGCATGCGGCGATGGATTCGAATCATGGGAGTGGCGGGGCTGCTGTTGATAAGCGGGGCCAACGCCGCCGAACGTCTGCGACTGGTGGCTGACCCTTGGGCGCCATTCACTGACGTCAATTTGCCCAATGGCGGTCTGGCCACCGATATTGTCAGCACTGCGCTGGCCCGGGCGGGTTATGTCACCAGTTACGATCAGGTGCCTTGGGCCCGAGCCATACTCGGACTTGGCGAGGGTCGCTACGATGTCTTGATCAATGCCTGGTACACCGATGAGCGCACGCGTATAGGTCACTTTTCAGGCGAATACCTGCTCAACCGGGTCCGTTTTCTCAAGCGCCGGGACGCACCGTTCGACAGCTGGACACCCAGCATGCTGCATCGCTATCAGGTCGGTGTGGTGCGCGGTTATGCCTACTCGCCGGGGTTTGACGCCGACGCCCAGGTACGCAAGGTGCAGGTACAGAACTTCTCGATCGCGGCGCGGATGCTCGCCGCCGGGCGCATCGACCTGATTCTCGAAGACGAATACGTCGCCCGCAATCACCTGGCGCTGGAAGAACCCGATGTCCGTGATGCGCTGGAGTTTCTGGCCCAGCCGCTGAGTGAAAACAGCCTGCACATTCTGGTCAGTCTCAAACGCCCCGATCATGCCCGTGTCGTGGAGCGCTTCGATGCGGCGATTGCCGCGATGAAGGCCGACGGCAGCTATTACGAACTGTTGCGTCGGCACGGCTTCTGATCGGCGCTCAGAGGGTGTTTACAAAATAGGCGAACGAAGGCAAGACAAGGCGAAATCGAACGAAAAAGCGCTGTGTACATAAGTACATGAGCATTTTGACCGGGCTGGCGATCCAGGCCGATTTCAACGCCGTATTGCCGAGTGCAGCCATTTTGTAGAGATCCTCTCAGGCCGGCTCCGGCTGCTTGACCAGGTGCGCGGCCAAGGTGCGCAGTGGCGCCAGTTGCCGGCAAATCAGCGCCAGTTGGGTCTGTACCAGGCGCTGGCTTTCTTCCAGTTCATCGGTGACTTGCTCAAGCTCATTGGCCAGTGCTTCTTCAGCGTCGCTCTGGACGGCGACCGGCTGACGTTCGGCCAGACAGCGGGCAATGTCTTCGATGCTGGCTGCCAGGGTTGCGCCGGCGCCATCGATCAGGTGCTCATGGACAGTCGGCGGCAACTGGGTATCGCGGTGCGCACCCAGGCCCGACAGGTAACTGAGCAAGGTGTGCGACAGCACCAGAAAGCGAAAGCCCACATCGGCTTCCTTACGAAAATGCCCAGGCTCCTTGAGCATGTTGGCCAGCGTGGTAGACAGCGCCGCGTCGGCGTTGTGGGCGTTACGCCGGGCCAGGCGATAGGCCAGGTCGTCGCTCTTGCCCTTGGCGTACTGCTGCATGATCTGGCGCAGGTAGACGCTGTTGCAGGCCAGGGTATTGGCCAACACCTTGTTCAGCCGCCGGCCCTGCCAGTCAGGCAGGAACAGGAACACCGCCAGGCCCGCAATCAGGCTGCCGAGCAGGGTATCGAACAGGCGTGGCAACAGCAGCCCGTAACCGTCGCCAACCTGATTGAAGCAGAACAGCACCATCACCGTGATGGCAGCGGTCGACAGGGTATAGCGGGTGGTGCGATTGACGAAGAACACCACGCCGGCCAGTACCGCGCACATCGATTGCAGGATCGGACTGGTGACCAGGCCGAACAGCGCCCATCCCGCGACCAGGCCAATGGCGGTGCCGATGATCCGCTGGCCCAGCTTGATCCGCGTGGCGCCATAGCTGGGCTGGCAGACAAAGACCGTGGTCAGGATGATCCAGTAGCCGTTGGCCGGATGAATCAGATGCACCATGGCGTAGCCGACCGACAGCGCCAGGGGCAGGCGCAGTGCATGGCGAAACAGCAGTGAGGTCGGCGTCATCTGCAGGCGCAGGCGGTTCCAGACATCCTTGAGGTTGCGCGGTGAGCGGTCCAGCAGGCTGCTGTCGCTGGCATCGGCCAGGGCGTCGGGATTGCTGGCGTCACTAATCAGGCGGTCCAGGGTTTCCAGGTTGGCAGCCAGCGCCCGCAGCGAGCGCAGCAGGCTGCGCCAGGCCGGGTTGCTTTGCAGGCGCAGGTGCTCCAGCGAGGCGCGCAGGTCTTCCATGGCCTCGGCAAAGTTGGCGTCATAGATAAACGGCTGGCGCATCTGGATCGATTCGGACAGTGCCTGGCAGGCCGAGCCTTGCTGGCGTAGCAGGCGCTGGCAGCGAAACAGCACGTCGCTGTGAAAGAATGCGTCGGTCAGCGCGTTGTAGGGGTAGTGCGACGAGCTGGCGCGCTCGTGGATGTCCTGGGCAATAAAGTACAGCTTCAGGTAGCGGCTGACCTTGGAGCCGGGCCGGTTGCTGCCGACCCGGTGCAGGATGATCTCTTTGGTGGCATTGAGTGCGGCGACGACCTTGCCGTTCTGCTGCGCCAGCTCCAGGCGCCGGGCCTCGATATCCAGGCCACGAATCGGTTCGAACAGGCTCGACTTGAGCTTCAGGTACAGGCCCAGCTCGCGAAACAGCCGGGCCAGCGCCTGCTGGACGGGCTGGTTGGAGAACAACAACTGCCAGAGTACTGATAGCAAGCCGTACCAGGCCGCGCCGGCCACCAGCAGCATCGGTTCGTGCCAGAAGTCCAGCACCTCGCCGCCGCGCTGATCGACGCCGATCATGGTGTACACCGACAGGATCAAGGTGCCGTAGGCAATCGCGCCATAGCGCTCGCCAAGGGCGCCGAGCATGGTCAGGCAGAAGCTGGCCAGCGCCAGGGCAATGGCAAAGATCCATGGGTAGGGAAACAGCAGCTCGACGGCCAGCGCGGCGATGCTGAAGCACACCAGCGTCACGGCCAGGGCGTTGAGCCGGCCCTGCCAGTTATCGTCGGTCTCGGCCAGGGCGCAGGCGATGATTCCCAGAAACAGCGGAATCAACAGGCCCATCTCATTCTGATACCAGCACAGCGCCATGCTGCCGGTCAGGGCGATAAACACCCGGATGCTATAGGCAAACTTGTCCTGCGCCCACAGGCGGCGGAAGGTATGACTCAGGGATTTCGATGCCATGAATGCGCTGACAGCCTTTTTCGCGAGTGCAGATGGATATTTACAGCGCCGCAGGCAAGCTGTACATCCGCATTAGCAAAATATATTCCGGTTGGTTCGGTTGCGACCTGGCTGCGACACCGTGTCACACATACTGCGCTGCCGCGTAACCGGACGCCCAGGCCCACTGGAAATTGAACCCGCCCAAGTGGCCGGTCACGTCCAGCACTTCGCCGATGAAGTACAGCCCTGGCGATTTCAGTGACTCCATGGTCTTGGATGACACTTCGCGGGTGTCGATACCGCCCAGCGTCACTTCCGCCGTGCGATAGCCCTCGGTGCCGGCGGGCACCACTTGCCAGTCCGCCAGTTTTTCGGCGATCGCGGCCAGCTCGGCGTGGGGGTATTGCTTCATCGGTCTGGAGCTGAACCAGTGATCGGCCAGCAGGTTGGCCATCTTCTTGGTGAATACCTCGCCCAGCAGGGTTTTCAGCTCGCTATTGGGCCGTTCGGCTTGTTGCTGCTTGAGCCATTCATGGGCATCGCGGTCGGGCAGCAGGTTGATGTGTACCGTGTCGCCAGGTAGCCAGAACGAGGAAATCTGCAGCACTGCCGGGCCGCTCAGGCCGCGATGGGTGAACAGTATGTTTTCGCGAAAGCTGACATCGTTGCAGCTGACCAGGCAATCGACGGAGGTGCCGGACAACTCGCTGCACAGGGCCTTGAGCTGATCGGTGATAGTAAATGGCACCAGGCCGGCACGGGTCGGCAGCAACGTGTGGCCGAACTGCTCGCCGACCTGATAACCGAAGCCGGTGGCGCCCAGGGTCGGAATCGACAGGCCGCCGGTGGCGATTACCAGTGAGGCGCAGTCCAGGCGTCCGAGGCTGGTCTGCAACCGATAGCCTGTGTCGGTCTTGTCGATCTTCTGCACGGCGGTGTCCATGTGCAGGCTGGCACCGGCCTGCTGGCATTCATGCAGAAGCATTTCCAGAATGTCGCTGGACTTGTTGTCGCAAAACAGCTGGCCGAGCTTTTTCTCGTGGTATGGCACGCCGTTGCGCAGCACCATGTCGATGAAATCCCACTGCGTGTAGCGCGCCAGTGCCGACTTGCAGAAGTGCGGGTTGTGCGACAGAAAGTTGGAGGGCTCGGTGTACATGTTGGTGAAATTGCAGCGCCCGCCACCGGACATCAGAATCTTCTTGCCCGGTTTATTGGCATGGTCGATGACCATCACCCGCCGTCCGCGAGCTGCGGCAGTCAGGGCGCACATCAGGCCGGCGGCGCCGGCGCCGATGATTACAACGTCAGTAACGGACAACGAAAGATCCTCGTGAATAGATGGGCAGACGCCGTTGCAGCAGACCTGTCCCGGCTTTTGTGGGAGGGGCCGGCCGGCGCCCCGGTCTGCCCGCGACAGGGTGTGAGCAGTCGCCAGCAGAGCTGCCTCCCACAAGTCGATGGCCAGAGGTTGCGGTGCGATCAGATGATTCGCACGCGCAGCGATTTGCCCTTGATCTTGCCTTTGTTCAGGCGATCGAGCGCCTGCTGGGCGACGGCGTGCTCAACGGCGACATACGACTGGAAGTCGAAAATCGCGATCTTGCCGACCTGTTTACCCGCAATGCCCGCGTCGCCGGTCAGGGCGCCAAGAATGTCGCCAGGGCGCAGTTTGTCCTTGCGGCCCGAAGCAATGCACAGGGTGGTCATCGCCGGTTGCAGGCGAGCGCCGCCCTTGGTGGTCAGGGCGTCGTACTGTTGCCAGTTCAGTGGCGTCTTTTGCAGCGATTCGATGGCTCGCGCACGAGCACTTTCCGGCGGTGCAACCAGGCTGATCGCCACGCCTTTTTCGCCTGCGCGGCCGGTACGCCCGACCCGGTGCACGTGGATTTCCGAATCGCGGGCCAGCTCAACGTTGATCACCATGTCCAGCGCATCGATATCCAGGCCGCGTGCCGCCACGTCGGTGGCCACCAGCACCGAGGTGCTGCGGTTGGCGAACATCGCCAGCACCTGATCGCGGTCACGCTGTTCCAGATCACCGTGCAGCGCCACGGCCGACATGCCCTTGGCGGTCAGATGGTCGACCACTTCCTGGACCTGCTGCTTGGTGAAGCAAAAGGCCACGCAGGAGGCCGGCTGGAAGTGATTGAGCACCCGCACTACCGCTTCAAGACGTTGCTCGGGGGCGATCTCGTAGAAAATCTGCTGGATCTGGCTGTCGGCGTGCAGGGTCTGGACCTTGACGATCTGCGGCTCACGCATGAACTGCGTGGCCAGTTGCTTGATGCCGGCCGGGTAGGTAGCCGAGAACAGCAGGGTCTGGCGGCGCTCAGGGGTGTGTTCGACGATCTCGGTAATGGCTTCGATAAAGCCCATGTCGAGCATCCGGTCGGCTTCATCGAGCACCAGGGTGTTGACGCCGTCGAGCACCAGCGAGCCTTTGCGCAAGTGCTGTTGAATACGTCCGGGCGTGCCGACGATGATGTGTGCGCCGTGCTCCAGCGAGCCAATCTGCGGACCGAACGGTACGCCGCCACACAGGGTCAGCACCTTGATATTGTCTTCGGCGCGGGCCAGGCGACGAATCTCCTTGGCCACCTGATCGGCGAGTTCGCGGGTCGGGCACATGACCAGTGCCTGACAGCCGAAAAAGCGCGGGTTGATCGGTTTGAGCAGGCCGATGCCGAAGGCTGCGGTCTTGCCGCTGCCGGTCTGGGCCTGGGCGATCAGGTCCAGGCCCTTGAGAATCACCGGCAGACCCTGCGCCTGGATCGGCGTCATCTCGGCATAGCCCAGCGACTCCAGGTTGGCCAGCATGGCGGCAGACAGCGGCAAGGTATTGAAAGCGGTTTGTGTCACGACGGCAGGACCTGCAAAACAAAAATGTCGCGCAGTGTAGCAAATCACGAGGTCGCGTAGGAGCGGCTTCAGCCGCGAAGGGCTGTCCTACGCCTTGCGCCCCGGAAGCTGCAGGAAGATCCCCGCCGCCAGCATCGACATCACCCCGACACTGAGAAAGGTCAGCTGGAACGCACCCAGCACGCTGTTGGCTTCGCCACCACTCACGTCGCTGCTGAACCCGCCCAGCAGCGCTGCTGCACAGGCCACGCCCAGGCTCAGGGCCAGTTGCGCGACCACTGACAACAGGCTGTTGCCGCTGGCCGCGCTGGCATCGTCCAGGTCGATCAGGGTCACGGTATTCATCGCCGTGAACTGCAGCGAGTTGACCGCCCCGAGCAGCGCCAGATGCACCAGCAATACCCAGTACGGGGTCTGCGCATCCACCAGCGCCAGGCTGGCCAGCAGTATGCCCAGCAGCAGCGTGTTGCCGGTGAGGATGATCCGGTAGCCCAGCGCGTCGATCAGCCAGCGCGCGATGGTCTTGGCGAACATTCCTGCGGCCGCCAGTGGCAGCATGCTCATCCCGGCCTGGGACGGCGAATAGCCCAGCGCGACTTGCAGCAGCAAAGGAATCAGAAACGGCAGCGCGCCGCTGCCCAGGCGGGCGAACAGATTGCCGAGGATACCCACCGCGAAGGTCCGGGTGCGAAACAGTGTCGGCGAGAACAGCGGTGCCTCGACATGCCCGGCGCGCAGCCAGTAAGCGGCCAGACAACCCATGCCGGCAAACAGCAACAGCACCACCCGCATGTGTGGCAAATGCAGCTCGCCCAGCCCTTCCATGGCGGCGGTGATCAGCAGCATGGCGGCGCCGAACAACAGGAAACCCAGCGTGTCGAAGCGCGTACGCCCGCCGCCGGGGATGTCCGGGATGTAATGCTTGACCGCATAGCAACCGAGGATGCCCACCGGAATGTTGAGCAGGAAGATCCAGTGCCAGCTCATGTACTCGACCATCCAGCCGCCCAGGGTCGGTCCCAGTAGCGGACCGAGCAGGGCCGGGACGGTGATGAACCCCATGATCCGCACCAGCTCCGAGCGCGGGTAGGCACGCAGCACGATCAGCCGGCCGATCGGTAGCATCAGCGCGCCGCCCAGCCCCTGGATGATCCGCGCCCCGACCAGCATGTCCAGGGTCCATGACACGGCGCAGAGCAACGAGCCAATGCTGAACAACAGGATCGCGCTGAAGAAGATGCGCCTGATACCAAAGCGGTCAGCGATCCAGCCCGAGGCGGGAATCAGCAGCGCGATGGTCAGCATGTAGGCGATCACCACCGACTGCATGCGCAGTGGGTCTTCCTTCAGTGACTGGGCCATGGACGGCAATGCGGTGTTGAGAATGGTGCCGTCCAGGCTTTGCATGAAGAAGGCGATGGCGATCACCCACGGCATCCAGCGCAGGGTCTTTTCATCCAGAACAGGTGTCGATGTGCTCATGCGCTCCTTACAGCGTCAGGGTCAGGCGTTTGATCAAGGCGCCGGGCAAGCGGGTCGAGGATGTCTGGCGCTGCTCATAGGTGCTGGTCGACAGAATCAGCTCGCGTTCCCGGGTCAGGGCTTCTAGCTGATCGCCCAGCATGCTGTAGGCGCTGTCGTCGAAGCGCATGGTATTGACCGGTGCACTGATCCGACCGTCCTCGACCCAGAAGGTTGCGAAGCGGGTCATGCCGGTCATGCGCGCAGCGGGCTGGTCGGAGAAGTTCAGGTACCAGAGGTTGCCGATGTACAGGCCGGTGCCGAGCTGCTGAAGGATATCTTCCTGGGCCAACTCGCCAGCCGCCATGCTCAGCGCGCTGGGCCATTCGCCGCCGTTGGCGCCGTTGGCAGGCAATTGGTATTCGGCGGCGCTACTGGAGTCCACCAGGCGCTCGCCGGCCTGGCCGGCGCTGATCAGGCCCAGGTCGCGGCGCGGGTAGCCTTCGCCGGAGAACGCTGGCGACAGCGAGCCGCTGACGTGCTCATTCAGGCTCACCAGCGGGCTGAGGTGCGCCTCGCCGTCGTACAGGCGTTGCAGCGGGCTTTGTTTGCTGGCGATGGCTTGTGCCGAGAAGCCACCCCAGGCCAGCATGCTCATGATTTCGTCCAATGCGGCGGGCGCCAGATAGGCGCGGTATTGTCCGGGCGCCAAGGTGATTGCCGGCAGGCCCAGATACTGCAATTGCTCGCGAGCCTGTTCGAACTGGCGGACGAAGGCTGCGTTGTCCCAATGCAGCCCTGCATAGTTGGCTTTTACCGCCTGGCCGTTGGCATGGAACAGGCTCCAGTCGAAGTTGAAGCTGTTGGCCTGATGCCAGCCCAGGGCGCCCCAGGAACTGGCAAAGCCGCGGTAGATGGGGCCGGCGGCATAGATGCCGACCAGATCCAGGCCACGGGCCATTTCGCTGATCTGCGCCACTACGCTGCTGCTCTCTGGCAATGGCGTGGTTTGCCAGCTCTCGGTACTCCAGGCTTCGGTATTGGGCAGCAGGTACGGGTCGACAGGTAGCAGTGGCAAGGTTTCGCGCAACTGGCGCAGCGCCTGTTCCAGACGCAGACGGTCCTCTGTCGGGTCGTCAGCCAGGGTCAGGCTGAGGTCGGCATGGCGACCGTCGTGGATCAGTTTGAGGCTGACGCTGGCCTGTTGCACGTGCCCGGCCTGACGCACCTGGCCGTGATTGAAACGGATGAAGTCCGACGCCTCGGCGTCATAGCTCAGGGTGAACTGCTCAGCGCTCTCGCAACCGGCCTTGAGCACGGCCACCAGGGCTTCGAATTGTGCTTGGCGGTCCATCAGGCGTCTCCTCCGAATACATCTACATCACTGAATACGCAGGCCGGTGAAGCATGACCAACCCGCACCACCTGATTGGGTTCGCCCTTGCCGCAATTGGGCGTGCCCAGCACCTCGAAGGTACTGGCGTCGCCCACCGCACTGAGATTGCGCCAAAACTGTGCGGACACGGCCCGGTAGTTGGGGTTCTTGACCACGCCCTTGAGCTGGCCGTTTTCGATCAGTTGTCCCCATTCGCAGCCGAACTGGAATTTGTTGCGAGCATCGTCGATGGACCAGGAGCGGTTGTTGGACATCAGGATGCCGTGTTCGATACCGCCGATCAGGCTGTCCAGCGACTGATCGCCTGGCTCGATATTCAGGTTGGCCATACGATCGATGGGCGCGCGGTTCCAGTTACAGGCGCGGCTGTTGGCCACCCCCGGCAGGCCACTGCGCTGTTGCGACAAGGCGCCGCCCAGTGGCCGCTCCAGCAGACCGTTGCGAATCAGGTAGTGCTTGCTGGCCGGTGTGCCGTCGTCGTCATGGCTGTAGCTGGCCAGTTGTTCGGGTATCTCCGGGTCAAAGGTCACGTTGAGCAGGCTGGAGCCATACTGCAGGGTGCCGAAATCTGATGCCTTGACGAAGCTGGTGCCAGCGTAATTACGCTCATCACCGAGGATGCGGTCCAGTTCCAGCGGATGACCGATCGATTCGTGGATCTGCAGAATCATCTGGTCGGGCATCAGTAGCAGGTCCCGTGCACCACTGGGGGTATTGGGCGCCAGCACCAGTTGCAAGGCTTGGTCGGCTACCCGTGGGGCTGCGCCGGGCAAGCCGCAACGCTGGATGATTTCGGCGCCGCCCTGCTGGCCGAAGTTGCTGCCGCCCAGGCTGCGGGTCTGGCTGTCGTGGCCGTCCCATGCAGTGACGCTCAGGCCTGGATAAACAAAGCGCTGGGCCTGACGCAACTGCGCGCCGGCGCTGTTGAGGTAGATCTGCTCCAGGGTTTCCAGGCCCAGACTGGCTCGCCAGTCGACCAGACGCTGGTCTTTGGGCACGCTGGCCGATTCGTCGAGCAGCAGTTGCAGGGCGTCGCCCAGCGCGGGAAACGCCTGGTCCAGATGTGGCGACAGGTAATCGGCCTGGGCACTGGAGACCGGTTGTGCGCTGAGGTCGAGCAGCGCATGCGGCGCCAACTGGCGGGCCAGCGCTTCGGCGCGCTCCAGCGCCGCCTGCAAACCCTGTTGTGACAGGTCGTGGGTTGCCGCGTAGGTTTCCACGCCCGCCAGGCGTACGGTAATCATTGCCCCCTCGTCCTGACCCAGCGACAACGGCTGGGCGACGTTGCGGCGTACCGAAAGGTATTGATGGGTACGCCGTACGTGGCGAACGGAAAAGAACGACGCTTCACTGCGCAACGCCGCGAAGCGCTGCTTGAGGATGGCGTGGAAGTCGAACATGCGGCGCAGGCTCCGTTAAAGGCGTTTTGCTTCTATATGGCCAGATTAACCCGCCTCATTGGCAGAGGCGAGCCTGCGCGCAGCAAACACGGGGCCCTGTAGGAGCAGCTTTAGCTGCGAAGCTTCGCTGCTAAAACTGATCGCCGCCCGACGGATCGCCGCCCGAGCGCTCCTTCAGGCAGTCGCTGCCTTGGCCAGTTGCATATCCAGATACTCGAACGCGATGCGCTGCGCCTGCTCGGTATCGAACCCATCACCCGACAGCGCGCCGCGCAGCCACAGGCCATCGATCAGGGCTGCCAGGCCGCGGGCGGCGCTGCGTGCCTGATCGACAGGCAGGGCACGGCGGAACTGCCAGCACAGATTGGAGTACAGACGATGGTCGTTGATGCGTTGCAGGCGATGCAGCGAGGTGTGGTGCATGCTGGTGGCCCAGAACGCCAGCCAGGTTTTCATCGCCGGGCCATTGACTTGGCTGACGTCGAAGTTGCCTTCAACAATGACCCGCAGGTGTGCTCTGGGGCTATCGTCGACAAGGGCCTGGCGACGCGCCGCCGTGTTGGCGCTCAGAGCGTTCATCAGATGGCGCATGGTGGCCTCGATCAGGCCATTCTTGTCTTTGAAATAGTGGCTGATGATGCCGTTGGAGACACCGGCCAGACGCGCGATCAAGGCGATGCTGGCGTCGCCCATGCCGACCTGATCAATCGCGGCCAATGTGGCCTGGATCAGTTGTTGGCGACGGATGGGTTGCATACCGACCTTGGGCATGGGGCGGGGTCTCCTGGTTCACAGTGACGAAACGGCCCCGCAGTCTAGTTATTTTTCTCCGGTCGATAAATCATTAAAAACAGTAGGGATATGAAAAAAGCCGCGAACTCCGAGGAATTCGCGGCTGATTTCAGGCTATTTGCAACTCATTCTCAGCTGTTATGCCCTGCGCACGGTGCACAGGGCAGGTGGGCATCAGCCGTGGTTTTTGCCCAGCAAGGCGTGATACAGCTCGGTGTCGCCGAGAATCCCCACCACCCGGTTACCGTCCTGCAGGACCAGCTTGTTGCCGGTCTGGTAACGAATCTGCAGCGCGTCACGCATGCCGATGTTGGAGTCCACCAGGGTCGGGATACGCTGCAGGTCCGCGACGTTCTGACCAGGCTGCCAGTTCTGTACCGAAATCGGTGCGGCGCCCTGACGTACGCCTTTGATCACATTGCCTTCGGCCAGATCAATCCAGGAATCGCCACCTGGATCCAGGCATACCGAGCCATTGATCCGCTTGCAGTTGTCCAGGGTGCGCATCAGGCTGCGCCCGCACAGCACGTTGAGCGGGTTGGTGTGGGCAACGAAATTGCGCACATATTCGTCGGCCGGGTTGAGGACGATTTCTTCCGGCACGCTGTACTGGATGATCCGCCCGTCTTTCATGATGGCGATGCGGCTGCCCAGTTTCAGCGCTTCGTCCAGGTCGTGGCTGACGAAGACAATGGTTTTGCTCAGCTTGCTTTGCAGGCTCAGCAGTTCATCCTGCAGGCCCTGGCGAATCAACGGGTCGAGGGCCGAGAAGGGTTCGTCCATCAACAGAATGTCGGCGTCCATTGCCAGTGCACGGGCCAGGCCGACACGTTGCTGCATGCCGCCAGACAACTCATCGGGCTTCTTGTTGCGCCATTGGGTCAGGCCCACCAGTTCGAGTTTCTCATCGACCAGTTTGCGCCGCTCCTTTTCCGGTCGTCCCTGCATTTCCAGGCCGAAGCTGATGTTCTCGCGCACAGTCAGCCAGGGCATCAGGGCAAACTTCTGGAACACCATGGCGATACGCTTGGTGCGCATCATCTTCAACTCGGCTTCGGTGCAGTTGGCAATGTCGATTTTCGAGCCTTCGTGCTCCACCAGCAGCGAGCCGCGGCTGACCGTGTTCAGGCCATTGATGCAGCGCAGCAGGCTGGATTTGCCCGAGCCGGACAGGCCCATCAAGACGCAGATCTCGCCCTTGTTGATATCCAGGTTGGCCTTTTCGACGCCGACGATCTGACCCAGCTCCTGGAGGATTTCGCCGCGCGTCTTGCCCTGGTCCAGCAGCTTGAGTGCGGCACGTGGGTCCTTGTTGAAAATAACGTCCACGTTTTCGAATTTGATGATGCTCATGCGTCGGCTCCCACCTTGGCTTCAGGCTGTTTGCAGATACGATCGAGCATGATGGCCAGCAATACGATCGCAAGGCCGGCTTCGAAGCCAACCGCGATATCGGCAGTGTTCAGTGCGTTGACCACAGGTTTGCCCAAACCGTCGGCGCCCACCAGGGCGGCGATCACCACCATCGACAGCGACAGCATGATGCATTGGGTGATACCGGCGGCGATGCTCGGCATGGCATAGGGCAGTTCGATACGGGTCAGCAACTGGCGACGCGAAGAGCCGAAGGCCTTGCCGGCGTCGAGCAGTTCCTGAGGGACGTCGCGAATCCCCAGATAAGTCAGGCGCACCGGTGCGGCAATCGCAAACACCACCGTAGAGATCAGACCGGGTACCACGCCCAGGCCGAACAGGGTCAGGGTCGGGATCAGATAGACGAAGGTTGGCACGGTCTGCATCAGGTCGAGAATCGGTCGGATGCAGGTGTAGAACCAGGGCTTGTGCGCGGCAATGATGCCCAGCGGCACGCCGATGATCACGCACACCAGGGTGGCGAACAGCACCTGGGCGAGGGTTTCCAGAGTTTCTTGCCAATAGTGCAGGTTGAGGATCAGCAGGAACGACAGAATCACGAAGACGGTCAGGCCCCACTTGCGCTGGATGAAGTGGGTCAGGGCGGCGATCAGGCCGATCAGTACGTAAGGGTTGAACCAGGCCAGGGAGAACGTCAGGCCGTGGATCATCATTTCAAGGCTGTAGGCAATGGCGTCGAAGTAGTTGGCGCCATGGCGAATCAGCCAGTCGACAAAGGCGGAAATATACTCGCCCAGGGGGAGCTTGTGATCGGTCAACATGATATCGGGTGTCCGCTTGCGGGTGCCTTTGAAAATGACCGGCGTTGCCACTGCCAGGGATTTTCAGAAGCACCTTTACGTGAAGATTGAATGCGGCAGGCCCGGAGAGCCTGTGCTCTGGGTACTACTGGGTCAGCTTGGCCCGGGCGGCTTCCAGACCCGGTTTGCCGTCGACGGTGGTAACGCCGGACAGCCAGGTGTCGAGCACCTGCGGGTTGGCTTTCAGCCACTGCCTGGCGGCCGCGTCAGGTTTTATCTTCTCGTCCAGCACCTTACCCATCAGGGTGCTCTCCATGTCCAGCGTGAACGATAGATTCTTGAGCAATTGGCCCACGTTGCTGCATTGCTCCGTGTAGCCCTTGCGCGTGTTGGTATAGATGGTTGCCTGGCCAAAGTTGGGGCCAAAGAAATCGTCGCCGCCGGTCAGGTACTGAATCTTGAAGCGGGTGTTCATCGGGTGTGGTTCCCAGCCGAGGAACACCACGTCGCCGCCTCTGCGGTTGGAGCGGTCGACCTGCGACAGCATGCCGGCCTCGCTTGACTCGACCACCTTGAAACCGGCGTCTTTCAGGCCGAAGGCATTCTTGTCGATCATGCTCTGGATCAGGCGGTTGCCATCGTTGCCCGGTTCGATGCCATAGATCTTGCCGCCCAGTTCGTCTTTGAATTTGACGATGTCGGAGAAGTCTTTGAGGCCCTTGTCATACAGCGATTGCGGCACCGCGAGGGTGTATTTGGCGTTTTCCAGGTTGGCCCGGACGGTTTCGACTGTGCCGGCTTCGCGGTAGGCCTTGATGTCGTTTTCCATGGTCGGCATCCAGTTGCCGAGGAACACGTCCATGTTCTTGCCTTCGGCCAGCGACTTGTAGGTCACCGGCACCGAGATCATGGTGGTCTTGGTCTTGTAGCCGAGTGCTTCAAGCACCTCACTGGTGACGGCGGTGGTCACCGTGATGTCGGTCCAGCCGACGTCGGAGAAGTTGACGGTATGACATGCCTGGGGTTCTGCAGCGTGGGCCAGCATCGGCAAACCGAGGGTGGCGACCAACAGCAACGACGTTGAACCTTTCATGGGGGAGCTCCTGTGATCTTTTTCTCATCGTCGTCCCGTCTGCGGGGATGACGTGGCTTCTTTGGGCGCAGGCTTCTTGAGAAAGCCCATCACGGTGCCTTGCGATCGAGTCGGGTCGATCATCTACCAGCAAAAAACAAACGCCTACAGGGGGCGTCGTAACCAGTGCGGGAGGGGTCGCATCCAGTGTGTGCGACGTCGTTTCCAGTTTCTTTGGCGTTGTCCGGGCCTCTTGCGGATACCTGAAAGCGCCTGACAGCCTCGGTTTTTAAGCTCTATTGCGGGGCTTTCAGGTGGCGGCGTTGCTGAGCATGAGTGCGTCGGTGTGGGACGGCGTGCAATGGCTGAAAAGGCTGATGATTTGGCCATAACAGCGAACTGCAGTGGCTGGTGTACGCCAAATCGGCAACAGATCCAGCGTAGCAGCTACGCCCATAAAAGCGCCCCGGCGCTAATAAAGACCTGATGATGGAGCTTGGCGACAATGGCAATCAGCGTGTTTGACCTGTTCAAGATCGGCGTGGGACCTTCCAGTTCACATACAGTAGGGCCGATGCGCGCCGCCGCGCTGTTCGTCCAGGGTTTGCGTGACAGCGGCAAGCTGGAGAGCATCGAACGCATCGAAGTGCGCCTGTACGGTTCGTTGTCAGCCACCGGCGTCGGCCACGGCAGTGATAATGCGGTGATTCTCGGCCTGATGGGCCAGTGGCCGGATGCTATCGATCCGGCAATGATCGGCCCGGCCATCGACACCCTGAAAAGCACCGATACGCTGATGCTCGATAGCCGCCTGCCGATCTCGTTCGTGTGGTCGCGGGACATGCTGCTGCTCGACGAGAACCTGCCGTTTCACCCCAACGCCATGACCCTGATTGCCGAAGGCCGGGGCGGCGAGATCTATCAGGACACCTACTACTCCATCGGTGGCGGTTTCGTGGTCGACCAGGTTCAGGCCGACAGCGGCGAGATGGACGGTGATCGCACCGAGCAGCCCTACGAATTTTCCAGTGCCCGGGAACTGCTGCAGTTGTGCCGCCAGCACGGTCTGCGGGTGTCCGAGCTGATGATGGCCAATGAAAAAGTCTGGCGCAGTGAGGCTGAAATTCGCGCCGGGATCATGAAGCTGTGGGCCGCCATGCAAGAGTGCGTGGATAACGGCCTCAAGCACGACGGCATTCTGCCCGGCGGGCTCAATGTGCGCCGCCGGGCGGCAAAGCTGCACAAGAGTCTGCAGGAGCTGGGCAAGCCCAATGTGATCGGCTCGACCCTCAACGCCATGGAGTGGGTCAATCTGTTCGCCCTGGCGGTCAACGAGGAGAACGCCGCCGGTGGGCGGATGGTCACCGCACCGACCAACGGCGCGGCCGGGATTATCCCGGCGGTGCTGCATTACTTCGTCAAGTTCAGCCCGGACGTCAATCAGAGCAATGTGGTGGATTACTTCCTCGGTGCGGCGGCCGTGGGCATCCTGTGTAAAAAGAACGCCTCGATCTCCGGTGCCGAAGTCGGCTGCCAGGGCGAGGTCGGTTCGGCCTGTGCCATGGCGGCGGCGGGGCTTGCCGATGTGTTGGGCGCCACACCTGAGCAACTGTGCAACGCCGCAGAAATCGGCCTGGAGCACAACCTGGGCCTGACCTGTGATCCGGTCGGCGGTCTGGTGCAGGTGCCATGCATCGAGCGCAATGCCATCGCTGCGGTAAAGGCCATCAATGCCGCACAGATGGCGCTGCGCGGTGACGGCGAGCACTTTATCTCTCTGGATCGGGTGATCCGCACCATGCGTGACACCGGCGCGGACATGCACGACAAATACAAAGAGACCTCGCGCGGCGGCCTGGCGGTCAGTGCCGTCGAGTGTTAACCGCAGCTTCGATCGATCGGGGCCTGTTTCACGGATGAGTCCGCTCCTGCGCAGGGCCGTAGGAGGGGCTTGAGCCCCGACGCATAAGCGGCGCGCCGGCTCTGCTCACTTTTGGCTCAGGGCGGCGCAATGACGCCTTGTTTCAGCGCAAAAAGACCTTCCAGAGTGTGCGGGTAGTGACACTTGTCAAAGCCCCACTGTTTCTTGCCTTGTCCGAGTGCTACCGAATTGCTCAGTGGTTCCAAGTGATTTGCGAGCCTGTCGCATTTGAATATGCAGGTCGCTGTCGTGGTTACGCTTAGCGACGTCGCTTTTGGGTTTTTTGTCGTTCACAGACAAATTCAGGCATGGGAATTGCGATGCATTTGGTACAGCCCTGCAATGCGTAGGGCAATAAGAATGAGAGCCTCCAGTGAGGCCACCTACCGCTCAAGTGCGAGGAGATTCCGTGATGACTTCGTTCAATGCCGGGGCAGCCCCCCAGAACCGCGCTCCACAGTCCATCGGCTTTTTGTTGCTCGATAATTTCACGCTTATTTCCCTCGCGTCGGCGGTCGAGCCGCTGCGCATGGCCAACCAGCTGTCGGGTCGCGAGCTGTATCGCTGGACCACCCTGAGCCTTGATGGCAGCCAGGTCTGGGCCAGCGACGGTTTGCAGATCACTCCCGACGCGGCGATGCACAAGGCACCGGCCCTCGATACCGTGATCGTCTGCGGCGGTGTCGGCATCCAGCGCACCGTAACCCGTGAGCACGTCAGCTGGCTGCAATCCCAGGCCCGTCAGTCGCGGCGTTTGGGTGCGGTGTGTACCGGCAGCTGGGCGCTGGCTTGCGCCGGCCTGCTCGATGGCTTCGATTGCAGCGTGCACTGGGAATGTCTGGCCGCGATGCAGGAGGCTTTCCCGCGGGTGACCATGAGCACCCGCTTGTTCACCCTGGACCGGAACCGCTTCACCAGCTCCGGTGGCACCGCGCCGCTGGACATGATGCTGCACCTGATCAGCCGTGATCACGGTCGCGAGCTGTCGGCGGCGATCTCGGAAATGTTCGTCTACGAACGCATCCGTAACGAGCAGGACCACCAACGCGTGCCGCTCAAGCACATGCTCGGCACCAACCAGCCCAAATTGCAGGAAATCGTCGCGCTGATGGAGGCCAACCTCGAAGAGCCTATCGACCTTGACGAGCTGGCGGTGTACGTGTCGGTGTCGCGCCGGCAACTGGAGCGGCTGTTCCAGAAGTACCTGCACTGTTCGCCATCACGCTACTACCTCAAGCTGCGCCTGATCCGTGCCCGGCAACTGCTCAAGCAGACGCCGATGTCGATCATCGAAGTGGCTTCGGTGTGCGGGTTTGTCTCGACGCCGCACTTTTCCAAGTGCTATCGCGAGTACTTCGGCATTCCGCCACGCGATGAGCGGGTAGGTTCCAACACTGCCCAGCAGGTTTCCATGCTGCCGATCCCGCAGGCCATGGTACTGGCGCCGCTGTCCGGGCCGATGTCGGCGCTCAACCAGGCGCGCAACGAGTCGACCTTCGCCAGCGTGCGTATCTGACAATCGCCCCCGGTTGTGTCAGGCAACCGGGGGCGATGTCGGTTAGTCAGGCGTGGGTTTGTTTGTAGGCCACCAGCGCCGGCAGCAACTGTTGATCAATGGCCTGGCGCACCGCCGGCAGGATGGTCGCACTGCCGGCCAGCATGCTTTCAACCAGTTTGCGCAACGCGATCGCGCGGTCATCGGTAAGGCCGCGCACTGCCTGGGCACAGGCCTGCTCCGGGGTCGCACCTGAGGGCGTTTCAAAGCCCAGCGCCCTGAGTTTGCCGATCAGGTCGTCCTGGTCAATCAGGTCTGCGTGCATCATGGCGTTGTTCCTTCGACAGGGTGGTAACTGATTCTGGTAGGCCTTCACAGCCTGGGCAAGGGCTTGTAGAGGTGATGGCAGGATTACCTAAGAACAGGTCGTTTTCGGCTAACTCCTGTTTCAGCAGCCAGAGCAGACTGAAATCCTTCGACGTGTACTCTACAAGGGCTTGGTCACCCGATGTCACGTTCGGTCCCCGGTTTTGTGACGGCTTTACCGGGGTTTTTCATGTCTGGTGTAAACTGGGCGGCCTTCCAGGAGCTGCCATGAATTATCGTCACGCCTTCCATGCCGGCAACCATGCCGACGTCTTGAAACACATTGTCCTCACTCGGCTGATTGCGCTGATGTCGCGCAAGGAGCAGCCGTTCGCCTACATCGACACCCATGCCGGGATCGGTCTGTATGACCTGCAGGGCGATGAAGCGACCCGCACCGGTGAGTGGGTCGAAGGCATCGGCCGCTTGTGGGAGGCCACTGACCTGCCTGCGGCCGCGGCCGGTTATATGGATGTATTGCGGCACATGAACCGCAAGACCGGCGAACTGCGCTACTACCCAGGCTCCCCTGAGCTGGCCCGGCGCCTGAGCCGTGAGCAGGACCGCGTATTGCTTAATGAAAAGCACCCCGATGACGGTGCGCTGCTTAAAGACAACATGAAGTTCGACCGCCGCGTGGCGGTGCATCTGGGCGAAGGCTGGCACGTGCCGCGTGCGTTGCTGCCGGTGCAGGAAAAGCGCGCGGTGATGCTCATCGACCCGCCGTTCGAGCAACTCGATGAACTCAAACGCTGCAGCGTAGCGCTCAAGGAGGCCATCGGGCGCATGCGCCAGACCGTTGCGACCATCTGGTACCCGATCAAGGACCCGCGCCAGCTCAAGCGTTTTTATCAGGACCTGGCTGAAACCGGCGCGCCCAAGCTGCTGCGCGTGGAACTCTACGTCCACCCCCTGGAAACCCAGGCCAGCCTCAACGGCTCCGGGCTGGCCATCGCCAACCCGCCGTGGGGGCTTGAAGAAGAGCTGCGCGAGTTGCTGCCCTACCTGGCCGAAAAGCTGGGCCAGACCCAGGGCGGCTGGAAAATGGATTGGTTGATCGCGGAGTAGGACCGGCCGGCGATCCGCTTTGGCCGGGAAGGCTTCCCGGCTAAAGCCGGTCCTACGGGCCCGTGTTTGCTGCGCGACAGCGCGACGCCAAGGCGACGGGCGATCTCCTGCGTCGCTCCTGCTGCAAGCTTAGGCTGGCAGGCACACCCCGGTGCCGCCAATCCCGCAATAGCCCTGCGGGTTCTTCGCCAGGTACTGCTGGTGGTAGCCTTCGGCGAAGTACAGGGTCGGCGCCTCGGCGATTTCGGTGGTGATTTCACCCAGGCCAGCCTTGGTCAGCTCGGTCTGGTAACGCGCTTTGCTGTCCAGGGCTTGCTGCAGTTGTTCGGGTTTGGTGCAGTAGATGACCGAGCGGTACTGGGTGCCAATGTCATTGCCCTGACGCATGCCTTGGGTCGGGTTATGCAGTTCCCAGAACATCTTCAGCAGGGCCTCATAGCTGACCTTCGCCGGCTCATAGACGACCAGGACGATTTCGGTATGCCCGGTCAGGCCTGAGCAGACTTCTTCGTAAGTCGGGTTGGGGGTGAAGCCGCCGGCGTAACCCACCACGGTGCTGACCACTCCCGGGGTCTGCCAGAAGCGCCGCTCTGCGCCCCAGAAACAGCCCAGGCCAAAGATCGCGAACTCGACCTCTTCGAAGAACGGGCCGAGCAGCGGCGTATCATGGACGAAATGCTTCTCGGGGAGCTGGATATGGCTATCGCGGCCCGGCAGGGCTTGTTCGGCGGTAGGCAAGACGTTCTTGTTTACCAGGATTTCCGAGCGCAGGGTCATGAGCAAGTCCTCTGAATAGGCAGGCTGGCGCACGTAAACAGCGGCTGCGCCATACACTGTAAAAAACGGACATACAGTTTGCCCCAGAGGTCTGGGACAGGGAAGGGGCCTCAGAGCAGCGGCTTGTGCGGGTAACGGTGCAACCGTTCGATCAGATCGTCGCCGCAAATCGGCTTGTCGAACAGGTAACCCTGGCCGATGTCGCAACGATGACGGCGCAGGAACGCCAGTTGGGCTGCGGTTTCGATACCTTCGGCAACCACTTTGAGCTTGAGGTTGTGAGCCATGGCGATTACCGCTGAAGTGATCTCCATGTCGCCTTCATCATCCGGAATATCGCGGATGAAGCTGCGGTCGATCTTGAGCACGTCAATGGGGAATTTCTTGAGGTAGCTCAGCGACGAATAACCGGTACCGAAGTCGTCCATGGCCAGTGACAGGCCCAGGCGCTTGAGCATGTCCAGTTGCTGTCGGGTGTCTTCGGTGGCTTCGAGCAGCAGACCTTCGGTGAGTTCAAGTTCCAGCAGCGACGGGTCGAGTGCCTCTTCCTTGAGGATATTGGCAATCGAGGACACCAGCTCGGGATCGGAGAACTGTTTGGGAGAGACGTTGATCGCCACTTGCAGCGGGCCGAAGCCGGCGGCCGTCAGGGCTTTGCTCATCCGGCACGACTCGCGCACCACCCATTTGCCGATCGGAATGATCAGGCCGGTCTCTTCGGCGACACTGATGAACTGATCCGGGCGGATCATGCCCTTTTCCGGGTGGTTCCAGCGCAGCAGGGCCTCCAGGCCGGTGAGGCGGCCGGTCAGCAGACACAGTTTGGGCTGGTAGAACACTTCCAGCTCGCTCTGGCTCAAGGCCCGGCGCAGGTTGTTCTCGACGAACAGCTTGTAGCTGGCTTCGGCATTCAGGGCTTCGGTAAACACCTGGACCTGATGTTTGCCATTGGCCTTGGCTTTGTGCAGCGCCAGCCCGGCATTACGCATCAGGGTCTGCGGATCACGACCGTGGAGCGGCGCACAGGCCAGGCCCACAGAGCCGGTAACGCTGATCAACTGATTGTCGACGAACAACGGCTTGTCGAGGGTCATCAACACTTGGTGAGCGATGCTTTGTCCGGCCTCCGGGCCGGTCTGGTCGAGCAGTACGGCAAATTCGTTACTGGCAAAGCGGGCCAGTACATCGACTGGGCTCAGGGTATTGCGCAGGCGTCGGGCCAGGCTGATCAACAGTTTGTCACCGGTCTGGTGGCCAAGGCTGTCGTTGATGCGCTTGAAGTTGTCGATGTCTACCAGCAGCAGGCTCATCGGCGTGTCGCTGTCACGGGCGAAGCGCTCGTCCAGATGACGAATGAACGCCGGGCGATTGCCCAGGCTGGTCAGGTTGTCGGTGTAGGCCAGGCGCTCGATGCGCTGCTGGGCCAGCTTGCTCTGGGTGATGTCTTCGTAGATGCCGATGTAATGGGTCAGCTCGCGATTGTCGCCGTATACCTTGGAAATTGACAACTGCCCCCAGTAGGGCTCCAGATTTTTGCGCCGGCTTTTGAACTCACCTTGCCAGCTATTGTTGTTGGCCAGGCTTGAGTGGGCATCGAACAGGCTGCCGAGGTTTTCCAGAGCAGGAAGCTCGGCGAGCTTGTGACCATGGACTTCTTCGGCGGCGTATTGAGTGATGGCGGTAAAGCTGGGGTTGACGTATTCCACTACGCCGTCGCAGTTGACCAGCAGAAAAGCATTGGCGCTCTGTTCCACCGCTCTCTGGAACAGATGCAGGGCGCTGGTGGCGGTACGTCGGTTGTGGTTGTTGATGACCAGCGCAAACTGGTCAGCCAGTTCGCCGGCAAAGGCCACCTCATCCGTAAGCCACTGGCGCGTTGCACCGGTCTGCTCCAGGCACAGTACGCCGACCAGTTGCCCGTCCAGGCGGATGCTGGCATCGAGCAGGGCGCGCACATCGCGTGGCTCAAGGCTGCTGGCCAGCTCCAGCGTGCGCGGGTCTTCGCGGGTGTTGCTGGCATCGATGGCGCGACTGTTGAGCAGCGCCTCGTGGTAGGCCGGTGAGTTGCTGATATCGATGGGCGATGGCTGGCGGTGCTCGCCGCTCTCGCGCACGTATTCAGTGACGGGCACCAGCGTCTGGCCTTCCAGATTCCAGATACTGGCACCGGCGACATCGTAGATCTCGCAGGCCGTCTGGGTAATCAGTTGCGCCGCTTCCTGCACCGAATTACCCGAGTAGCGATGACGGGCCAGCCGCAGGATCAGTTCCTGCTGGGCGCGTGCGCGCTGCAGTTGGGCAAACGGGCTGAGCGGATTGACATGACTGCCTGCCGGATCGCTGTCATCAGCGTTGAATGCAGGCCCGTCGATGACCACAAAATAGCCGCGCAACAGTTGGCGGTTGTGCTGTTTGAATGCCTCGCCCATCTCCAGTAGCCCCAGCGGGCCATTGACCGTGTGCAAGGTGTAGCGGATCAGATAATGCGATGCCCGGGTCAGTTGCTGCTGCAGATCATCGTGCAGCCGATAACGTGCCTCCGGCTCCATCAGGCTGGCGAAAGGAGAACTGATCAGTGAGCACAGCTCCACTGCTGGCATGCCGAATGCTTGTTCACAGTTCGGATCAAGATATAGCAGCGCCCAACTGGCTTCATTCAGCCGTTCGAAACGCAGCATGCCCAGGCGCGAAGGCACCGGCAATTGCGTCACTACCTCGGCTGCCGTTCTGGCGGCAGCATCGGGCTGGCTTTTCATGAACAAACTCGCTTTCCGAATTCTGGTCGCGCGGGCATTGGCCCTGATAACTTTCGCGCCCGGCAAGGTTGCATGATGCAGCACTGCCTTACAAGAGAGCGCGGTGGCTTAGTGCTATAAAAGTATCAGAGTAATGTGTCCACTGTTCAATCCATTCGGACCGGTCGCCGCGTACAGGGTTTCATGTAACGACAGGGTATCGGCCATGTATCGCAGAACTGCTGTCTGAAGTTGTGACACAGGACAAAAAAGCCCCGCTTGCGCGGGGCTTTTGGTACGGCAGCCAGATGTTCGGCAGTCTGCCCCGCGCAAACGGGGCCGCTGATGCCTTACAGCAGGATGGTGCGGATGTCGGCCAGCAGTTCGCTCAGACGCTTGGTAAAGCGTGCAGCGGCGGCGCCGTTGATGACACGGTGGTCATACGACAGCGACAGTGGCAGCATCAGGCGCGGCTGGAATGCCTTGCCGTCCCAGACCGGCTGCATGGATGCCTTGGAGACACCCAGGATCGCCACTTCCGGTGCATTGACGATCGGCGTGAAGCCGGTGCCGCCAATGTGACCGAGGCTGGAGATGGTGAAGCAGGCGCCCTGCATATCGTTGGCGGTCAGCTTCTTGTTGCGGGCTTTTTCGGCCAGCGCAGCCGCTTCGGCCGCCAGTTGCAGCAGGTTCTTCTGGTCGACGTCGCGGATCACCGGGACCAGCAGGCCATCCGGGGTGTCCACGGCAAAGCCGATGTGCACGTACTTCTTGCGGATCACCGCTTTGCCGCTTGGTGCCAGCGATGCGTTGAAGTCCGGCAGTTCCTTGAGCAGGTGCGCGATGGACTTGAGCAGCAGTGGCAGCACAGTCAGCTTGACGCCAGCCTTTTCCGCCACGGCTTTCTGCGCCACGCGGAAAGCTTCCAGGTCGGTGATGTCGGCCTGGTCGAACTGAGTCACGTGCGGGATGTTCAGCCAGCTGCGGTGCAGACCGGACGCGCCCAGTTGCATCAGGCGGGTCATCGGCACTTCTTCGATTTCACCGAAGCGGCTGAAGTCGACTTCCGGAATCGGCTGGATACCGGCACCGCCAGTGGCGCCGCCTGCGGGTGCTTCCTTGGCCTTTTGCAGCTGGGCCTTGACGTAGACCTGCACGTCTTCTTTCAGTACACGACCGTGCGGGCCGGTCGCGGTCACTGCGCTCAGCTCGACGCCGAACTCACGGGCCAGTTGACGAACGGCAGGGCCGGCATGGACCTTGGCGCCATCTTTGGCTGGGGCAGCGGCCGGAGCGGCAGCCGGAGCCGGTGCGGCTTCAGCTTTTGCTGCGGCAGGTGCGGCGGCCGGAGCCGATGCAGCAGGCGCCGGAGCGGCAGCAGCAGGGGCAGCAGGGGCAGCAGCCGTAGCGCTACCTGCGATTTTCAGGCGCAGGATCAGATCGCCAGTACCGACTTCCTGTTCCAGCTTGACTTCAACACTCTCGACCACGCCAGCGGCAGGCGATGGAATTTCCATGCTCGCCTTGTCGGATTCGAGGGTGATCAGCGACTGGTCGGCTTCGATGCTGTCGCCTGGCTTGACCAGCAGTTCGATGATCTTGGCCTTGCCCGACGAACCGATGTCCGGTACGTGGATGTCCTGCACGCTGGCCGCAGCGGCAGGTGCCGGTGCAGCCGCCGGCGCTTCGGCAGCCGGAGCAGGGGCCGCAGCGGCTGGCGCGGCAGCAGGTTCTGCGGCTGGCGCTGCGGCGGCTTCGCCACCTTCGCTTTCCAGCTCGAACAGCTCGTCGCCTTCTTTCAGGCGGTCGCCCAGCTTGACCTTCAGGGCTTTGATGACGCCGCCCTTGGGGGCAGGGATTTCCATGCTCGCCTTGTCCGACTCCAGGGTCAGGACGCTCTGGTCCGCTTCGATGCGGTCGCCGACCTTGACGAACAACTCAATGACTTCACCTTCACCGTTGCCGATGTCGGGTACGCGAATTAGCTCACTCACTATGCTTCTCCTCAGGAGAACCTGTTCCAGACTGTATATTGCGCGGCTGTTTGCAACGAAACAGCCTCGGATGCTCATTTGCCGGGGGCAAATTCCGCATCGTCGGCTGTTTCCAGGCTTGAGCCTGCGCTATGGACGAATCCGGGACAGACTCTTAGCAGTCCAGCGGGTTGCGTTTCTCTGGGTCGATACCGAACTTGGCGATGGCTTCTGCCACCACTTTAGGCTCGATGTCGCCACGGTCTGCCAGGGCTTCCAGTGCGGCCAGCACCACGAAGTTGCGGTCCACTTCGAAGAAGTGACGCAGCTTCTTGCGGCTGTCGCTGCGGCCGAAGCCGTCGGTGCCCAGCACTTTGAACTCTTTGGACGGAACCCACTGACGGATCTGTTCGGCGAACAGTTTCATGTAGTCGGTCGATGCGACAACCGGGCCTTTACGGCCGGTCAGGCATTGCTCGACGTAAGTCTGCTGAGGCTTCTGGCCAGGGTGCAGGCGGTTGTGACGCTCGACCGCCAGGCCGTCACGACGCAGTTCGTTGAAGCTGGTCACGCTCCAGACGTCGGCACCGACGTTGAACTCTTCGCGCAGGATCTTCGCCGCTTCACGGACTTCACGCAGGATGGTGCCCGAACCCAGCAACTGGACGTGGTGCGCAGCCGCCTTGGTGTCTTCCTCCAGCAGGTACATGCCCTTGATGATGCCTTCCTCGGCGCCGGCCGGAATGGCTGGCTGGGTGTAGGCTTCGTTCATCACGGTGATGTAGTAGAAGATGTCCTGTTGCTCTTCGGTCATCTTCTTCATGCCGTCCTGGATGATCACCGCCAGCTCATAGCCGTAGGTCGGATCATAGGTGCGGCAGTTCGGCACGGTGGCAGCCAGGATGTGGCTGTGACCGTCTTCGTGCTGCAGGCCTTCACCGTTGAGGGTGGTACGGCCGGCGGTACCGCCGATCAGGAAGCCACGGGTGCGGCTGTCGCCAGCGGCCCATGCCAGGTCACCGATACGCTGGAAGCCGAACATCGAGTAGAAGATGTAGAACGGCAGCATCGGCTGGTTGTGGTTGCTATACGCAGTACCGGCAGCGATGAACGACGACATGGCGCCGGCTTCGTTGATGCCTTCTTCGAGGATCTGGCCTTTCTTGTCCTCGCGGTAGAACATCACCTGGTCTTTATCGACTGGCTCGTAGAGCTGGCCGACCGACGAGTAGATGCCCAGTTGGCGGAACATGCCTTCCATACCGAAGGTACGGGCTTCGTCCGGGATGATCGGCACGATGCGCTGGCCGATTTCCTTGTCCTTGACCAGTTGCGCGAGAATCCGCACGAAAGCCATGGTGGTGGAGATTTCGCGGTCGCCGGAACCGTCCAGGATAGCCTTGAGGGTATCGAGTGGCGGGGTCGGGACGCTGAAGCTCTTGGCGCGGCGTTGTGGCACGAAACCACCCAGTGCAGCACGGCGCTCAGCCAGGTAACGGGCTTCGGCGCTGCCTTCTTCCGGACGGTAGAACGGCAGGCTTTCCAGGTCGGCGTCCTTGATCGGCACGTCGAAACGGTCGCGGAAGTGACGCAGGCTGTCGACGTCGACCTTCTTGGTGTTGTGCGCGGTGTTCTTGGCTTCGCCAGCACCGGTGCCGTAACCCTTGATGGTCTTGGCCAGGATGACCGTCGGCTGGTCCTTGTGGTTGACCGCCTGATGGTAGGCTGCATAGACCTTGTACGGGTCGTGGCCGCCACGGTTGAGCTTCCAGATCTCGTCGTCGGACAGGTCTTCGACCATGGCCTTGAGTTCAGGCGTGTTGAAGAAGTGCTCGCGCACGAACGCGCCGTCTTTGGCTTTGTAGTTCTGGTACTCGCCGTCGATGACTTCGTCCATGCGGCGCTGCAGGGCACCGTTGGTGTCCTTGGCCAGCAGTGGATCCCAGAAGCGGCCCCAGATGACCTTGTTGACGTTCCACTGGGCACCACGGAACACGCCTTCGAGTTCCTGGATGATCTTGGCGTTGCCGCGAACCGGGCCGTCGAGGCGCTGCAGGTTGCAGTTGATGACGAAGATCAGGTTGTCCAGCTTCTCGCGGCCGGCCAGGGCGATGGCGCCCAGCGATTCCGGCTCGTCGGTCTCGCCGTCGCCCAGGAAGCACCAGACTTTCTGCTTGCCTTCCGGAATGAAGCCGCGGCTTTCCAGGTACTTCATGAAGCGGGCCTGGTAGATCGCCTGGATCGGACCCAGACCCATCGAAACGGTCGGGAACTGCCAGAAATCAGGCATCAGCCATGGGTGTGGGTAAGAGGACAGGCCCTTGCCGTCGACTTCCTGACGGAAGTTGTTCATGTTCTCTTCGGTGATCCGGCCTTCCATGAACGCACGGGCGTAGACGCCTGGCGATGCGTGACCCTGGAAGTAGATCAGGTCGCCGCCGTGCTCGTCGGTCGGGGCCTGGAAGAAATAGTTGAAGCCGATGTCGTACAGCGTCGCACTGGAGGCGAAGCTGGAGATGTGGCCGCCCAGATCCGGGTCGTTCAGGTTGGTCTTGACGACCATCGCCAGCGCGTTCCAGCGAACCAGAGAGCGGATGCGGCGTTCCATGAACAGGTCGCCAGGCATGCGGGCTTCGTGAGTTACCGGAATGGTGTTGCGGTACGGCGTGGTGATGGCGTACGGCAACTGCGAACCACTTCGTGTGGCCAGTTCGCCCATACGGGTCATCAGGTAATGGGCACGGTCTTCGCCTTCTTTGTCGATAACCGATTCCAGGGCGTCCAGCCACTCCTGGGTTTCGACGGGATCAAGGTCTTGCATGGCTTGCTCCAGAGCGGAAAGGCTTCCAGAATCGGACGCCTGAGTTTGCGACTGGCCTTGTGGGCAGCCGACATAAATTCTTGGATGGCCGGCGGTTGTGCCGGCGGCGTGTAGTTTTACTACAAGTCGCCAACCATTTCAGCTTATTGAGTGATTCATCCAGTAGTAAAACTACAGATAACCGACCAAAACGCTCGTGTCATGTTGTGGGATCAAACGTTACCGTTGATCGCGAGCGCATATGATGGTCAGAAAATTGATGATTTATATCGCAAAAACGATTTTCTCAGCAATTTATTACCTTTGTTCGACAGCGGTGGCTGTCAGAGCGATCTTACATCTATGGCACATCGCCCGTAACACGCCGATCAAGGATAGACCATGAGCTTGCCTTCGCTGACTGAAATTTCGGCCCCGCTGCTGTCATCCGCTACACAAGCCCGCCAGACTTTCCTGGCAGCGCTGGATTGTTTGCCAGAGGCGACACAGGCCGCTTTTGCGGGCTGGCCACAGCAGCGCCAGGCCGCCTTCGAGCGGGTCTGCGCCGCCAGTGATTTTGTCACCGAACAAGTGGGCCGTGATCCGCAGATGCTTGTGGACCTGGCTGCCAGTGGCGACCTGGAACGAGCCTTTGCTCCTGGGCAGTTGCGCGAGCAACTGGCAGAGGCGGTGCAGGCCGCCGCCAGCGAAGACGACCTGGGCCGGATTCTGCGCCGCCAGCGCAACCGCCATCAGGTGCGCATCATCTGGCGCGATCTGACCCGTCAGGCTGATCTGGTGCAAACCTGCCGCGACCTGTCCGAGATGGCCGATGCCAGCATCGATCTGGCCTATCAATGGTTGTACCAGCGCCATTGCCAGCAGTTCGGTGTGCCCACCGGGCGGCGCAGCGGCCAGGCGCAGCAGATGGTGATCCTCGGCATGGGCAAGCTCGGCGCGCTTGAGCTGAACCTCTCATCGGATATCGACCTGATTTTTGCCTACCCTGAAGGCGGCGAAACCGTTGGCGTCAAACGCCCGCTGGATAACCAGGAGTTCTTCATTCGTCTGGGCCAGCGGTTGATCAAGGCGCTGGACCCGGTGACCGTCGATGGCTTTGTATTTCGCGTCGACATGCGCCTGCGGCCTTACGGTTCGTCCGGGGCGCTGGTGCTCAGCTTCAATGCCATGGAGCAGTACTATCAGGACCAGGGCCGTGATTGGGAGCGTTACGCGATGATCAAGGCTCGCGTGGTGGGCGGCGATCAGGCGGCCGGTGCGCAGTTGCAGGACATGCTGCGACCGTTCGTCTATCGGCGCTACCTGGACTTTTCGGCCATTGAAGCGCTGCGCACCATGAAGCAACTGATCCAGCAGGAGGTGCGCCGCAAAGGCATGGCTGAGAACATCAAGCTGGGCGCCGGCGGCATCCGCGAAGTGGAGTTCATTGCCCAGGCCTTTCAGTTGATTCACGGTGGCCGTGACCTGAGCCTACAACAAAGGTCGTTGCTCAAAGTCCTCAAGACCCTTGAAGGCCAGGGCTATCTGCCGACGCCGGTAGTCGAGGAACTTCGCGAAGGCTATGAATTTCTGCGCTACACCGAACACGCGATCCAGGCCATTGCCGACCGCCAGACCCAGATGCTGCCAGACAACGAACTGGATCAGGCGCGGATTGCCTTCATGCTCGGCTTTGCCGACTGGGCCGGTTTTCATGAGCGCCTGATGCACTGGCGCGGCCGGGTGTCCTGGCACTTCCGCCAGGTGATCGCCGACCCTGATGGCGACGACGATCAAGAGCAGGGTGAGCTGGTGGTGGGCGGCGAGTGGTTGCCGTTGTGGGAGCAGATTCAGGACGAAGAGGCCTCGTGCCGGCAGTTGCAGGAAGGTGGCTTTGCCGATGCAGGCAAGGCGCTCAAATCCCTGAGCAACCTGCGCTCCGGTCCGCAGTTGCGCGCTATCCAGCGTATCGGTCGGGAGCGGCTGGATGCCTTTATCCCGCGCCTGCTGGCTCAGGCGGTGGAGCACGACAATCCAGACCTGGTGCTGGAGCGGGTGTTGCCGCTGGTCGAAGCCGTGGCCCGGCGTTCGGCCTATCTGGTGCTGCTCACCGAAAACCCCGATGCCCTGCGCCGGTTGCTGACGTTGTGTGCGGCCAGCCCGTGGATTGCCGAACAGATCACCCGCTTCCCGCTGCTGCTCGATGAGCTTCTTAATGAAGGTCGGCTGTTCAGCCCGCCGCAGGCACCGGAACTCAATGCCGAACTGCATGAGCGCCTGATCCGCATCCCGGAGGATGATCTGGAGCAACAAATGGAGGCGCTGCGCCACTTCAAGCTGGCCCACGGGCTGCGCGTGGCAGCGTCGGAGATCAGCGGCAGCCTGCCGTTGATGAAGGTCAGCGATTACCTGACCTGGCTGGCCGAGGCGATCCTGCAGCAGGTTTTGGCCCTGGCCTGGCGCCATACCGTGGCGCGCCACGGCACGCCGAAGCGCCCGGACGGCAGTCTGTGCGATCCGGCTTTCGTTATCGTTGGCTATGGCAAGGTCGGCGGGATCGAGCTGGGGCACGGTTCGGACCTGGACCTGGTGTTTATCCACGATGGCGACCCGCAGAGTGAGACTGACGGCGCCAAGCCGATTGATGGTGCGCAGTTCTTCACCCGGCTGGGCCAGCGGATCATTCATCTGCTGACCACCCAGACCAACTCCGGCCAGTTATATGAAGTGGACATGCGCCTGCGGCCATCCGGCGCGTCCGGGCTGCTGGTCAGTTCGGTCGGTGCATTTGCCCGTTATCAGGAAAACGAAGCCTGGACCTGGGAGCATCAGGCACTGGTACGCGCCCGGGTGCTGATTGGCAGCCCGGACGTCCAGGCGTCTTTCGAGCAGGTGCGCGCCGGGGTTCTGGGGCGCGAGCGTGACCTGGCCCAGTTGCGCGTCGAAGTCAGCGAAATGCGCGCCAAGATGCGCGATAACCTGGGCAGCAAGGCCAGCGCAGCGGGCACCGCCGCCAATGCCTTTGACGCCGCTGTGCCGTTCGACCTCAAGCAGGACGCCGGTGGTATCGTCGATATCGAATTTATGGTGCAATACGCGGCCCTGGCGTGGTCGCGGGACTACCCGCAACTGCTGCGTTACACCGATAACATCCGCATTCTTGAAGGTCTGGAAGAGGCCGGTTTGCTGCCGGGTGCCGATGCCAGCCTGCTGCGCGAAGCCTACAAGGCCTATCGTTCGGCGGCGCACCGCCAGGCCTTGCAAAAGCAGGCCGGCGTTGTCGCAGGTGACCAGTTCCAGGAGCAGCGGCGCGAAGTGCGGCGTATCTGGGCGGCGCTGGGATTGAATTGACGGCTGGCATGGCCAGCCATAAGGCTAAGGACGGGGAGGCGTCAGGTTGTGTGAAAGGGTCACGCAACCTGACCTGCCTCCCTGGTCGTTTTTGGATTGAGCATGAACATTCTGATCGTTGGACCTAGCTGGGTCGGTGACATGGTAATGGCGCAAACGCTGTTCCAGTGTCTGAAGCAGCGGCATCCTGAGTGCGCAATCGACGTGCTGGCACCCGAATGGAGCCGGCCGATCCTGGAACGCATGCCCGAAGTCCGTGCGGCGCTGAGCTTTCCTTTGGGCCACGGCGCCCTGGAGCTGGCGACCCGGCGGCGCATCGGCAAATCCCTGGCCGGCCAGTACGATCAGGCGATCTTGCTGCCCAACTCGCTGAAGTCGGCACTGGTGCCGTTCTTTGCCGGCATCCCCACGCGCACCGGCTGGCGCGGCGAGTTCCGTTACGGCTTGCTCAATGACGTGCGCAAACTCGACAAACAGCGCTACCCGCTGATGATCGAACGCTTCATGGCCCTGGCTTATGACAACGGCGCGGCGTTGCCGCAGCCTTATCCGCGCCCGCAACTGAGCATTGACCCTGCCACCCGCCAGGCCGCGCTGGCACGCTTTGGCCTGAACCTTGAGCAACCGGTGCTGGCCCTGTGTCCGGGCGCCGAGTTCGGTGAGGCCAAGCGCTGGCCGTCCGAGCACTACGCCAAAGTGGCTGATGCGCTGATTCGACAAGGCTGGCAGGTCTGGCTGTTCGGGTCGAAAAAAGACCACCCGGTGGGCGAGAGCATTCGCCAGGAATTGATTCCCGGGCTGCGCGAAGAAGTCACCAACCTGTGTGGCGAAACCTCTCTGGCCGAAGCCATCGACCTGCTGTCGTGCGCCCGTTCAGTGGTGTCCAACGACTCGGGGCTGATGCATGTGGCCGCCGCCCTGAACCGCCCGCTGGTGGCGGTCTACGGCTCGACCTCGCCGGGTTTCACCCCGCCCCTGGCTGATGAAGTGGAGGTCGTGCGGCTGGGCCTGGAGTGCTCGCCTTGCTTCGACCGTACCTGCCGCTTCGGCCACTACAATTGCCTGCGCCTGCTCGATCCGGGGCAGGTGATCCAGGCGCTGGGCCGCCTGGGTAGCGGGCTGGATGCCACCCCGGTAGAGGTGCTCTGACCTTGCGGGTGTTGCTGATCAAGACCTCGTCGCTGGGCGACGTGATTCATGCGCTGCCGGCCTTGACCGATGCGGCCAGGGCGCTGCCGGGCGTGCGTTTCGACTGGGTGGTCGAAGAAGGCTTTGCCGAGATCCCGAGCTGGCACCCGGCGGTGGACACGGTGATTCCGGTGGCGATCCGGCGCTGGCGCAAGAACCTCTGGCAGACCTGGAAGAGCGGTGAGTGGGCGGCGTTCAAACGGCGCTTGCGCGACACCCGCTACGACGTGGTGATCGACGCCCAAGGGCTGTTCAAAAGCGCCTGGTTGACTCGCTACGTCAATGCGCCAGTGGCCGGCCTGGACCGTGAGTCGGCCCGCGAGCCGCTGGCCAGCCGTTTCTACGACCGCGACCGGCGTTACCCGGTGGCGCGCGGGCAGCATGCGGTGGAGCGCCTGCGTCAGTTGTTTGCCCAGGCGCTGGGTTACCCGCTGCCGTCAGGGCTGGGCGATTATGGCCTCAAGCGCCTGGAATCACTGAGCGACAGCCTGGATGCGCCCTATGTGCTGTTCCTGCATGGCACCACCTGGGCGACCAAGCACTGGCCTGAGCTGTATTGGCGACAACTGGCCGAACAGATGGCCGCCCGTGGCCTGCAGGTACGGCTGCCGTGGGGCAACCCGGCCGAAAAGGCCCGTGCCGAGCGGATTGCCGAGGGGCTGGACAATGCCGCCGTATTGCCCAAATTGAACCTGGCCGGTGTGGCCCGGGTGCTGGCCGGCGCCGAGGCGTGCGTGGCGGTCGATACTGGCATCGGCCACCTGGCTGCCGCGCTGGATGTGCCGACCGTATCGCTGTTCGGGCCGACCAATCCGGGCCTGACCGGCGCCTACGGCAAGTCGCAGGTGCATCTGGCCAGCGACTGGCCGGCCTGTGCGCCGTGCCTGCAAAAGAAATGTACCTATACACCGAGCCCCGACGAGCAGTTGCGGTTCGACCTCAAACGCGAGTGGCCGCTGTGCTTCACTCGTCTGAATCCCGAGCGGGTAGCGAGCCAGTTGGGCGCGCTATTGCTGGCAAAGGAACCTGGCTGATGCAACTGGCTTTCGTACTCTACAAATATTTTCCGTTTGGTGGCCTGCAGCGCGACTTCATGCGTATTGCTCTGGAGTGTCAGCAGCGCGGTCACCGGATTCGGGTCTACACCCTGATCTGGGAAGGTGAGATTCCGCCCGGTTTTGAAGTGCTGGTGGCGCCGGTCAAGGCGCTGTTCAATCATCGGCGTAACGAAAAGCTCAGTGCCTGGATGGAAGCTGACCTGGCCAAACGTCCGGTGGACCGGCTGATCGGCTTCAACAAGATGCCGGGGCTGGACGTGTATTACGCCGCCGATGGCTGCTTCGAAGACAAGGCTCAGACGTTGCGTCACTCGCTGTACCGCAAGTGGGGCCGCTACCGGCACTTTGCCGAGTACGAGCGGGCGGTGTTCGCCCCCCAGGCCAAGACTCAGGTGCTGATGATTTCCGAGGTCCAGCAACCGCTGTTCATCAAGCATTACAACACCCCGCTGGCGCGCTTTCATCTGCTGCCGCCGGGTATTTCCCAGGACCGCCGGGCGCCGGCGGATGCGCCGCAGATCCGTGCGGATTTCCGTAAGGAGTTCGGTCTGGGCGACCACGACCGGCTGCTGGTGCAGATCGGGTCGGGGTTCAAGACCAAGGGCGTGGACCGCAGTCTCAAGGCGCTGGCCGCGTTGCCCGCCGAGTTGCGCAAGCGCACCCGGCTGTTCGTCATCGGTCAGGACGACCCCAAGGTCTTCCAGTTGCAGAGCAAGGCGCTGGGGCTGACCGAGCAGGTGAGCTTCCTGAAAGGCCGCAGCGACATCCCGCGCTTTTTGCTCGGTGCCGACCTGCTGATCCACCCGGCGTATAACGAAAACACCGGGACGGTGCTGCTCGAAGCGCTGGTCGCCGGCTTGCCGGTGCTGGTCAGCGCGGTGTGCGGTTACGCCCACTACATCGCTGAAGCCGACTGCGGTCTGGTAGTCGATGAGCCATTCGAACAGGCGCAGTTCAACCGCTATCTGGTAAACATGCTCGAAGACGACGCTGCACGGGCGCAGTGGGGACGCAATGGCCTGGCCTTTGCCGACACGGCAGACCTGTACAGCATGCCGCAGCACGCGGCGGATGTGATTCTGGCGGAGCATGATCAATGAAGTTGTTCCTCGCAGAGCCGTTCAAGAGCCTGTGGGCCGGGCGTGATGCCTTTGCCGAGGTCGAGCGGTTGCAAGGTCAGGTGTATCGCGAGCTTGAAGGGCGCACTACGCTGCGCACCGAGGTCGCAGGACGGTGTTATTTCGTCAAGATCCACCGCGGTATCGGCTGGGGCGAAGTGGCCAAGAACCTGTTCAGTGCCAAGCTGCCGGTGCTCGGCGCCGGCCAGGAGTTCAAGGCGGTCGCACGCCTGCACGAGGCCGGCGTACCGACCATGACCGCAGTGGCCTATGGCGAGCGCGGCAGCAACCCGGCGGCCCAGCACTCGTTCATCATCACCGAAGAGCTGGCGCCGACCGTCAGCCTGGAAGATTTCAGCCTCGATTGGCGTACTACGCCGCCCGAGCCGCGCCTCAAACGGGCCCTGATTGCCGAAGTGGCGCGACTGGTCGGCACCATGCACCGGGCGGGGGTCAACCACCGTGATTGCTATATTTGCCACTTCCTGCTGCATACCGACAAGCCGGTGAGCGCCGATGACTTCAAACTGTCGGTAATCGACCTGCACCGGGCCCAGACCCGCCGGGCAATTACCCCGCGCTGGCGCAACAAGGACCTGGCCGCGCTGTATTTCTCGGCGCTGGACATCGGCCTGAGCAAGCGCGACAAACTGCGCTTTCTCAAAGGCTATTTCCGCCAGCCACTGCGCCAGATCCTCAGCCATGAGGCGGTGCTGTTGGGCAAGCTTGAGAAAAAAGCCGACAAGCTCTATGAACGCAAGCAGCGTTACGGAGATGCACTCTGATGGCGGGCTGGACACTGGCGCCCGAGTACGCGGCGCTGCAGGAGGATTTCGGCTCGCTGGAAGCGGTGTTTGCCTTGCAAGGCGAGCAACTGACCCGTGACCCACTCTCAGAGGTGATCCGCGTCGAGCGTGCTGGCGTGCAGTATTACGTCAAGCGCTACTCCGGCGCCGGCAAAGGCCTGCGCCGCTATCTGGGCCGGCCAAGGGTCAAGTCCGAGTGGCAAAACCTCAAGCGTTTCGCCAAGTGGGGCATTCCCACCGCCGATGTGGTGGCCTGGGGGCTGGAGCGTAATGGCATGGCCTATGATCGCGGCGCACTGATTACCCGCGAATTGCCCAACACCGAAGACCTGTGGGTGATGGCCCAACGCAAGGACCCACGGCTGAGCGATCCGGCCTGGGTCGAGCGGATCAGTCAGCAGTTGGCGCGTTACACGCGCATCCTGCATGACCAGCACTTCACCCATAACGATCTGAAATGGCGCAATCTGTTGGTCGATGATCAGGATCGGCTGTTCCTGATCGACTGTCCCAATGGTGCGTTCTGGTGGGGGTTTCTGCTGCGCTACCGGATCATCAAGGATCTGGCGTGCCTGGACAAGGTCGGCAAGTACCAGCTCTCGGCCACCCAGCGGTTGCGCTTCTACCTGCAATACCGGCAGCGCTCGCACCTGAATGCCTCCGACAAGAAGCGCATCCGGCATATCGTCAGTTTTTTCGAGGGCCGCGAATGAGTCTGTTCATTGCCAGTGCCGAACAGGCACTGCTGGCCCGCCACGGCCTGGTCGATTTCCAGTCGTTGTGGAATCTGGACCTGGAGGCGGTCGACGAACCCAATACCGGCCGGGGCGGCTGGAGCAGCGTCTATCGCCTGGACCTCGAAGGCCAGGGCTTCTACCTCAAGCGCCAGAGCAATTACCTGACCCACACCCTGCATCACCCGTTTGGCGAGCCGTCGTTTTCGCGGGAGTTTCGCAACATCAGCCGCTATCAGAAGCTGGGGATCCCGGCTTTGCAGGCGGTGTTCTATGGTGAGCAGAAGGTCAACGGCGAGCGCCGGGCGATTCTGATGACCCGGGCGCTGGATGGCTGGAGCGACCTGGATGCCTTGTTGCAGCGCTGGGGCGAAATCCCGGACAACGCACGGCGCGCGATTCTGCACGCCTGTGGACAACTGGCCCGCACCCTGCACGGCGCCCGCCAGATCCACGGCTGCTTTTACCCCAAGCACATTTTTGTGCAGGCCCAGGGTGAAGGGTACGCTGCACAGTTGATCGACCTGGAAAAGACCCGGCCATCGATCTTTGGCCAGCGTGACCTGACCAAAGACCTCGAACCGCTATTTCGTCGTGCACCGATGTGGTCAGAAGCCGACCGGCGTCAATTGCTCGCGGCCTATTTGCAGGCCGCCACCGACAGCCCGCCGGTTGATGCCTGGCTGCAACGGCTGTGCCGACGCGGCCAGCACAAGCAACGTCGCGACCATTGAGAGAGAACTGTTGATGCGCCTTGCCGAACTCACTCACGCGGGACGTGCCCCGCAGTTGCCCCTGAACCTGACCCTGGCGGACGCTGCCGGGCCCGCTGAGTTGCAACTGCTGAGCCTGTTGCGAGTCTTGCCGGGCCAGCGTTATGTCGGTGCCGGGGTATGGCGGGGGCGGCCGGTGCTGGCCAAACTGCTGGTCGGCAGCAAGGCCGCCCGGCATTTTCAGCGTGAACTGGACGGCGTGCGCGCCTTGGCCGCGCAAGGCGTGACCACCCCGCTGTTGCTGGCGGACGGGCTGCAGGAAGGCGAGGGTGGCTGGCTGCTGTTCGAGTTTCTGGAGCAAGCGCCGAGCCTGGGCGATGCCTGGCAGCAGGTCGAGCACCTGCCGGCATTGGCCGACGAGCAGCAAGTGGTACTGGCCGAGGCACTGGGCGCGATTGCCGGGCTGCACCTCAAGGGCCTTTGGCAGGACGATCTGCATCTGGACAACCTGCTGCGTCACAACGGCCAGCTGTACTGGATCGACGGTGCCGGCATCAAGGCCGAACAGGCCGGCCAGCCTTTGTCGCGGCAAAAGGTGCTGGAAAATCTCGGGGTGTTCTTTGCCCAGTTGCCCAAGCGTTTCGAACCCTTTACGGAAGAGTTACTGGTGTACTACCTGCTTGCCAATGGTGAGCATGCCCTGCCACTGGAAGCCTTGCAGAAGCAGATCGACCAGGTTCGCCAATGGCGGCTCAAGGACTTTCTGGCCAAGACCTGTCGTGACTGCAGCCTGTTCAGCGTTGAAGACTCGGCCTCGGGCTTCCAGGCGATTCGCCGCGAAGAGGTTCAAGCCATACAGCCGCTGCTCGATCGCGCCGATGAACTGCTGCAAGCCGGGCATATGTACAAGACCGGTGGCGCCGCCAGCGTGGCGCGGGTTGACGTGGCGGGCCGTGCGCTGGTGATCAAACGCTACAACATCAAGAACTTCAGCCACTGGCTCAAGCGCTTCTGGCGCCCGAGCCGCGCCTGGCACTCCTGGCGCGAAGGCCACCGCCTGGCATTTCTCGGCATTGCCACGCCCAGACCGCTGGCGGTGCGCGAGCAGCGCGTGCTGGGCCTGCGCAGCAAGGCTTATCTGATTACCGAGTTTCTTGAGGGGCCGGACCTCATCGAAAAATGGGCGCCCTATGTGGCCACCGCCGCCGTGCCTGAAAATGAGTTACAGGCCCTGGACAGCCTGATCGCGCAACTGCTGCGCGAGCGCATCAGCCACGGCGATCTCAAGGGCCATAACCTGTTCTGGCACCAGGGGCAGTGGGCCTTGATCGACCTGGACGCGGTCTGCCAACACCGCTCACTCAGCAGCTTTGCCGCAGCCTACGCCCGCGACCGGGCGCGGTTGTTGCGCAACTGGCCAGCAGGCAGTGCGCTGCACCAGATGCTGGCGCAGCGCCTGCCGACAACCCCGCAGTGATGCCTCAGCTCACCTGACGCATATTCATCCTGCGCAGGGCCAGCAGCAGTGCCGCGAAGTCATCGAACGGCCGCAGGTGGGTACCGCCCCAGCTTTCACGGTCTACGTACAGCTTGCCCTGGGCGTTGCGCTGCACCGCGGTGCGCTCGATGCGGTTGGCCCGTGAGCGGTGGACAATGACCGGCTGCGGGCCGCTGATGTCTTCGATCAGAAATAGCCCGGGGCTGAACAGCCGGACCTCGATCGGTGCGGGCTGGCTGATCTCGGCGAGGGTTCTGGGCATCGCGTTACGGCTGGGCAGGCCCAGGGCGTAGTCATTGCGCACAAAGGTTTTGCGCCCGGCATGCTCGGTTGTGACCAGGTGACCGGGGTCGCTGGCAGGTCCGAAAGTCTCGCCTGGCGGCATATCAAACACCCGCAGGCTGATGCTCGGCTCCAGGTCCGCCAGCCCCGGCACGTTGTCGAAGCTGCTGGCATGGCTGTCGCCGACCAGCGCCAGCCACTTGTGCCGGCCCATGACGTCCTGATGGCGGCGAATCGTGCGCATGGCGAAGTAATTGAACATCTGCTCACGAGTCGTTGCGCCGAGTGCCTGCATGTTGTGCAGGTAATAGCTGGTCACGCAGTCCAGCGCACGCACTTCAATACCGTGCTCTCTGGCCTTGAGCACCAGTTGCTCGAAGTTGTAAAGGCCGGCAGGGTCTGTGAGGTACTGCTTGTCGAGGTGCTTGAGGTAGTGCAGCAGCCGTTTGCTCATCAGGCCTTTTTCGACAAACAGGTCCAGATCCAGCTGATGCATGTCGAGCTGCAAGTGCTCAAGGTACAGGGTCTTGACCTGACGCTCGACCAGATTGGGCAGGTTGTCGATGATGAACTGCTTGCTGCCAATCGAGGACGCCGAGCCGGTTATCACCACGCCTTGGCTCTGGGCATAGAGACGGTCAAGCAGCTCGGCAGGCGAGTCTTGTGCGGTGACCTGGGGTAGCTGCGGGCGCGTCGGCAGCGGATGGTCAAGCAGCGCCTGGCGGGCATCGCGTTGCAACTGAGCGCGTTTTTTGAAGAACAGCGATCTGGCCGTTGTCAGGTTCTCGTCTGGCAGGCTGTAGTAAATGTTCAGGCCTCGGTGTTCGAAGAACGCCAGTTGATGGACTGTCTCCAGATGCTGCTCGGGTATTTGATACAAAGGATCGGCCAGCGAGCGTTGTAGCGCGGTCGGCTCGATGGCTGTTGGCCAGTCCGGGGCTTGCACCTGCTGCCATTGCCCGGCCGCGTCCAGCTGGAAGCCTTGCTCACCCGGATTGATCACACGGCGTGAGGCACGGGTCGAGGTTTGCGAACTGCTGGCGAGCGGCGGTTGTAGTAATTCGGACAGCGACCAGTCCAGGCTGCTGGGTTCAGGCAGCAGGGTATCGCTGCTTGAAGTCGAAGGTGAAGGCGAGAGCGGCGGCCGACGTTTGGCGTTGGGTATCTCAAGCAGAAAATCGCTGTTGCTCAGGCCTTCGCCGGTTTGCGGGGCGCTGTCGCGAGTGATGCGCGTTGGCTGGCCACGCGGTACATCCCGGACCCTGATGCTGATCGCGCCATGCAGCTCGCTGATACCTGGCACCTGCCGGTAGCTATTGGCCCGCTTCTCGTCAAGCAAGGCCACCCAGCGGCGGGTTGGCGCAAGAGTCTTGTCGGCATCGATCAGGCGTGAGGCGAAGAACAGCGACATCTTTTGCAGCGCTGCCGGGTCTTGTGAATGTACCGGGGCGGTACTGGCGGCAAAGTTGTAGCTGACGGTCGAGCTCAAGGGTCTGACCTCAATGCCATGCTGGTGGGCAATCTTGATCAGATGGTAGTAATCGTATTTATCGCCGGTGGCATTGAGCAGTTTTCCCTGATTGACGGTATTGAGGTGGTACTTGAGCTCAAAGGAACCGGCTTTGGTCTTGCTACCCAGCGTCCGGTACTTCTGCAGCTTGCTGCGATGCATGTCGGTGAACAGGTGTTCGATATAAATGATTTCGACATTCTGTTCGGCCAGGCGCGGCATGTTTTCGATCAGCAGGCGTTTACTGGCCACCGTTTGCAGGGTCTCGTTGATGACCAGACCCTGGCTGTGCTCGAACACCGCCTTGAGTAGCCCGTCAGCGGTGATATCGTCAGCCAGCGTAGGCAATGTGGGCCGCGCCGCGGGGGTGATGTTTTCAAAAAACTCTGCCGCATCCTTGCGCAGCGTCTCGCGCAGCACGGCATAGGCCTCACGGCCTTCCTTGAACAGCGGTGCAAAGAAGTCGGCCGGCAATTGCAGGCCAATATCGTCAGGCGCCACCCAGGCCCGATCGGCGATGGCGATACCATGTCTCTTCCACTTGGCAGGCAGCTCGTAGGCGCTGGTGACATCTACGGGTGTCGCTGCGCTGGCCGGCTGGCTGTCGAGGGCCTGAAAGCGAGGTTTGCCGCCGCCACGCAGTTGCAGGCGGTCAAGCACTTGCCACTGGCCGTGGTCGTTGAGCCGGACCGGCTGTTTACCAAAAAAGGCCCAGGGGTTGCCGGGATCGATGATTTGCCACAGGTGCAGGCGGGCATCGTACTGGACCTCATACACCCGGCCATCGAGCGCGATGTAGTGCTTGCCGTCGATTCGAGTGACCCCCTTGGCGTGGCCGGATGCAACCGGGGTTGTGCCTTGCAGTGACTGATTGACGGCGTAGGCGGGGTTGCTGGCGTGGTTCTGGCTGACCTTTGCCAGTGGGGTTTCGCTCGACAGGGGGCGCAGCAGGCTGGCGACCTCTTGTTCGCTGAAGTGTCCGCTGGCCAGGAGCTTTTGCGGGTCATGGCCTGGGGCACGGCGCAGTGGTGCATGCAACAGCGGGTGCGGTGCGCTTTTGAGGGCGGCAATCGCCGGATTACCCGGGCCCCGGTTGGCGAACTGGCGCAGCAGTGCGCCAAAGCCTTTCAGGCCGACACTGGCGTCACCCAGTGCACCGAACGTATTGAACCAGGCACCCAGTACATGCCAGCTGGCCGCGGCCTGATCACCCTCGCTGAGGGCCTGCAAGGCCAGCACGCTGTCACGCAGTGCCAATGCCGCACCTACCGCAAAGCTGGCCGGCGGGAACGGCAGGGTCAGGGCCACGGCGACCAGTTCGATGCCGTTGAGCACGATCTTGGCAATCATGTCGCCGCGCCCGGTCGTGGTCTCTTCGACATCGCGCAGCTTGCGCAGCAGTACACGGTCGAAGCAGATTTCATGCAGGTCGTCGTGGGGCTTGTCTGGCAGCGCCGGGGGCAGGCTGTCGCTGCGCTGCTTGAGGTCGATGAAATAGAACGCCAGGGTGCGATTGATCGCCAGCCGGCAGCGGTCCTTGTAGTAATCACTCATGCCGGTGTGGTGCAGGGTCGGGATGAACCGTGCCAGGGTCCGGAACTCCAGACCGTCCGGGGCTCCTGGTGTGTACAGTAGCGCTTGGGTCGGGCTGCTCAGACCTTCCTGGCAGAGGATGTAGCAACCCTGCACCGTTTCCAGACGGGAGATGGGAATGCCTGTGGGTAGCAGTTGGTTGGCGGTATTCAGCACGTCGCCCAGGGCCGGGACACCTGATTCGATGAACGGATTGTCCAGCCTCAGTTGCAGTGGATAGACCGGGTAGCGCTGGCGGCTTGGCGCGTCGCTGTGCGCCATCATGGCGATTGACTGCTGGAGCCAGGCGTACTGTGTGGCGCTGATCTGCTGCTTGAGCAGGGCGAGCAAGGCGGCGTGTTGCATGCGTAAGCGGGTCATGAGCAGGCTGAGCCGGCGCCGGTAGGCATAGCCTTCGCTGTGCGGGTCGAGGAAGGTGGTCTTGACCTGCGCAATCCAGGCATCGCTGGGCCAGGCACCACGTACCGAGCCTGCAACCTTTTCCGGGGTCAGCGGCGTCAGGTCGATGCCGTCCGGGCCACTGAACGTCGCTTGGGTGTCGGCGCCAGCATTGAAAAAGCCCAGGCTGTCGTCATAGCCGTCGCGCAGCATCTGCCGGTAACTGAGGGTTTCCCGTGGCGAGCTGATAATCACCTGGTCCGGGTCCACGCTGCCATCGGCCAGCCCCAGCAGGGCGTTGATCTTGCGGCTGGCCAGTTGCCGGACGAACTGCTCGTAGTCGGGGGCCTGGGTGTGGGGGTGCTGCCGATAGGCACGGCCCAGCGCTTCGATGGCATCTTCCAGGCCTTGCAACTCGCGGCGGTGCTCGGTGCTGGCGCTCAGGTACCAGCCAGGGGTGTGCTGTTGTTGGTCGTCGATCCTGACCCGTACATGGGCGGTGGCCATGGCATACAGCGCATCGTCGATGCTGACATGCTCGACGAAACCCAGCAGGTCGGGCGCAGGCTGGGCTTTCTGGCTGAGCTCGAGCAGTTGCTTTTCCAACTGCGGGCGCTGGGTGACACGAGTCTGTTCGAGCAGGTACTGACGTAACTGCGGCGAGGCGCTCCAACTGACCAGTTCGTGCAGCAACTGGCGTTCGTTGTCGAAGCCCTGCAAGGCCTTGTGCCCTGCGATGCCGCGCGCGAACAGCAGCAAACGCTCGCCGTCGCCATCTGCCCGAGGCAAGCGAAACACAAGCATCTCGCTCATCAGCTGGCCGCCGAGTTGCAGTTGCTGAGCCCGTACGTTGACGGGGCCGGGTTTGCCTTGCAGGCGATCGGCCAAGTCCGCGTCGCTGGCCTGGATATGGCCCTGATACTGGGCGCTGAGGGCCTGAGTAATGATCTGGTTGCGGATGACCTCGCCCATCATGTACATGACCTGGGCATTACCATAGATATGCCGCTGTGCTTCGCCAAAGCGTGCGCGCAAGTCCAGTTGCTCGACCGCTTCGGCCAGCCATTGGGTGGTCAGCAGCGGATAGGCTGCTGCCAGTGATTGGCCTTCAAGGGTCAGGCTCGTGCCGCTGTGCAAGTCCGAGTCGACCAGCAGGTCGTTGTTGTGCAGGCCGCGCAAGGCAAACTCGCTCAACGGGCGGCTGACTTCATAGGGTTCGCCGCCCAGCGGGCTGAGGCGGCGGCTGGTGACCAGTACCTGATCCGGATCCAGATCGTAGCCCAGCTCGTTTTGCAGTCGGGTTGCCATGCGGCTGCGGGCAAACTCCCGGGCACTGGAGCAACCCTGCATCAGGCTGACCAGCGCCAGGCGTGCCTGCTCGTAGTCGATCAAACTGTCGAGATAAACCTGGCGCTCCCGGGGGCTGGCATGGCGTAGCCATTCGGGTTGTGCCCTGGCCTGTTCGCGCAACTGTTGCCCGGCTTCGCGCAGGCGCAGCATGGCGGTCGGGCCGATGAGGCCATGCAGGCTGAGCGCGGTCTGGATACCCAGATGCCAGGCTGCCGGGTCACGTTGGCGCCACTCATCCTGGGCACAGACGTAGGCCACATCGCGGCGTTGTTTGGTGATCTGCTGTTTGATCGCGTGGAGAAAGGGGTCGCTGGCCAGTGGGGCGAAAATCAGCTGTGCTGCCGTGTAGGGTTCGTCCTCCAGGTCTGTATCAGCCTGCATGAACTGGAGCAGGTCCTGATGCTCTTGGGTCGTGTTGCGCAGCAACAGGCTGCGCAGTGCCCTGTCGTTGAGCCACTGCAGCAGTTGGGTGCGCAATGCGTCCAGCGTGTCGAAGCCTTCTGCACCGTAGCCGGGCAAGTGCAGCACGCAAGGTCCTTGTTCACGGCAGAATAGCAGGGCGCCATGCACCGGCTGGCCGGGTTGATCTTCCTGGCCGAGGTACAGGGCATGCACGACCAGGCTGTCATCAACGTGGTCGGGATTGGCCGAGGGCAGGCAGAGCTGGTAGTCACGGTCCAGCTCGCCATCGAGGACCTTGAGCAGCAGTTCGTCGCGCAGGCTTTGCTGCAATAGCTGGGCAAACGACTGGTAGCGCAGGCTGCCGGTGATGTCGTTGGCGTTCCAGTAGTGCTTGAGCGCTTGCTCCAGGTGACTGGCGATGGCCTGATTGCTGCGTTGTTCGTCGACCTGCAAGGCTGGCAGGTCCTGCAGATGTGTATCGAGCCGTGCGGCCTGCTCGATCAGCCGAGCCTCCAGGCTCTGCGGGGTGATAGGGGGGATGCTTGGTAGCGTCATGACGCGCGGGTTCCTTTATCGAGCGCGTGCGGACCTGTGACCCGCACGCAGCCGGGCACCATGCCCGGCAAGTCGTCAGGTCAATCAATCTCAATTCGACGGCATGCGGGGGCTATATAGTTATTGCACTGCACAGTGATTGGTCCGGGTGCTCAAGCTTCACGCCAAACCGATGGTCTATAGGCTATAATCCCGCGCTTTGGCTGCCCCTCGCCATCCGTGCCGGGGCCCATCATTATCTCGGGCGCACGACGCCTGCATGCAGACTAAAGAGGCTTGACCCTAGTGGCATTGACGATCCTGGGCCTGTCCGGCGCCCTTAGCCATGACCCTTCCGCAGCCCTGTATATCGACGGCAAGCTGATCGCCGCAGCGGAAGAAGAGCGCTTCGTCCGCGACAAGCACGCAAAGAACCGCATGCCTTACGAGTCGGCGAAGTTCTGCCTGGAACAGGCCGGCATCAAGCCTTCCGACGTTGATGTGGTGGCGATTCCGTTCGCGCCGATCAGCCTGTTCGGCAAGGCACGCTGGCACTACGCCAAGCGCTACTGGTACGCCCCGGACCGCGCCCTCGACGCGCTGCTGATGGGCAACCGCCGCTACAAGCGCTACCGCAACAAGATCGTCTGGTGCCTGGAGCAACTGGGGTTTGACCCGAAGAAGGTCAAGATCGAGCCGGTTGAGCATCACCTGGCCCACGCCGCCAGTGCCTACCATTGCTCGGGGTTCAAAGAAAAAACCGCGATCCTTGGCATCGACGGCAAGGGCGAGTACGCCACCACCTTCTTCGGCTACGGCGAGAACGGCAAGATCCACAAGATCAAGGAGTTCTATGACCCGGACTCGCTGGGCGGCCTGTATGGCGCAATCACCGAGTTCCTCGGCTTCGAGATGCTCGATGGCGAATTCAAGGTCATGGGCATGGCGCCCTACGGCGATGCCAGCAAATATGACTTCTCGCGTCTGGCAACCTTTGAAAACGGCGAGTTGGTGATCAACACCGAACTGGCCAACGTCATCGGCCTGCGTCGCTATAAAGAGAACGGCAAGGGGTTTTATTTCTCGCCCAAGCTGATCGAGTGGCTGGGTCCCAAGCGCGAAGGCGATGTCGCCGACGAGCCTTACATCCACTATGCCGCCAGCATGCAGGCCCTGTTCGAAAAGCTCGCCTTGCAGATGATGGACCACTATCTGGGTGACATCCTCAAGCAAACCGGCAAGATCGCCTTCGCTGGCGGCTGCGCGCTGAACGTCAAGCTCAACCAGAAGATCATCGCCCGTCCCGAGGTCAAGGAACTGTTCGTCCAGCCGGCTTCCGGCGATGCCGGCACCGCTGTCGGTGCGGCGGCCTATGTCTCCCACGCCCGTGGCGTGCCGGTCGAGAAGATGGAGCACGTCTACCTCGGCCCTGCTTACAGCAACGAGGACGTGATTGCCGCCTGTGCCCGTCACCCGAGCCAGCCCAAGTGGCGCAAGATCGACGACATGCCCGAGCGCATTGCGCAGATCATGGTCGATGGCAACCCGGTGGCCTGGTTCCAGGGGCGCATGGAGTTCGGTCCGCGCGCGCTGGGCGGTCGTTCGATCATCGGCTGCCCGAGCGTGCCGGGCGTGGCCAACCGGATCAACGAACAGATCAAGTTCCGCGAGCGCTGGAGACCCTTCTGCCCGTCGATGCTCGACACCGTCGGCCCGCAGATGATCAAGATCGACCATCCTGCGCCGTTCATGACCTTCACCTTCGAAGTGGCTGAAGAGTGGAAGACCCGCGTGCCGGAAGTCGTCCACGAAGACGGCACCTCACGGGCCCAGGTGCTCAAGCGCGAGTACAACCCGCGCTACTACGACATGATGAAGGCGCTGGAAAACCTCACCGGCAACGGCGTGTCGCTGAATACCTCGCTCAACCGCCGTGGCGAGCCAATGATCTGCTCGCCGACCGACGCCCTGAACATGTTCTTCGGCTCGGACCTGCAATACCTGATCATGGAAGACATCCTGGTCGTCAAAGACGGTGCGAAGCCTTATGACAGCATCGGCTGAGCGCCATGTGCTGCAGTTCTGCCACGGCTATGACGGGCCGTTTCTGGACTGCGCACGGCAGTACGCCAGCCTGTTTGCCGGCCAGGGCTACCGGGTTACCACGGTATTTCTGACCGGCGAGCATGATCCGGACGTGATCGCCGACTGTGGCTCTGACGAGGTGCTGTTCATGGAGTACAGCTCCAGCGCCATCCGTGGCCTGAAGCTGGGGGCCATTGCCGCATTGCGCAAAATCGCTGCAGCCAGGCCGTTCGAGTTCTGTATCGCTCACCGTTTCAAGCCGGTCTACATCACGTTGCTGGCCACAAGGCTGCCGGTCATTGGTGTGCACCATGCCTTTGGCGACTACCAGCGCGCCAGCCGCCGCTTGTTCGCCAACCTGTTTCGCCAGCGCCTGAGCCTGCTCGGCGTCTCCGATGCGGTGCGTGATGACATGCGCAAGTGCCTGCCCAAGTGGCCGGCCGAGCGCATCGAAACCCTTTACAACCGCATTGACGTCGAACAACTGCAAGGCAGTCAGTTCAGTGCCGAAGACGCCCGCCGCGAGCTTAAACTGGCGCCTGACGCCTGGGTGGTCGGCAATGTTGGCCGGCTGCACCCGGACAAGGATCAGGCGACCTTGCTGCGAGGTTTCGCCCAGGCCTTGCCACAACTGCCAGCCAACAGTCAGTTGGTGATTCTCGGCAAGGGCCGCCTGGAGCAGCCGCTCAAGGATCTGGCGATGGAACTGAACATCGCAGGCCACGTGCTGTTTCTTGGCCAGGTGGCCGAGGCGCGCCGTTACTTCAAAGCCTTCGATGCGTTTGCCCTGAGTTCCGACCACGAGCCGTTCGGCATGGTGCTGCTGGAGGCCATGGTCGCTGGCGTGCCGGTGCTGGCCAGCAATTGTGGCGGGGCCAAGGAAGTGGTCGAAGGTGTCGGCGTGCTGTTCCCGCTCGGCGATGCTGCGCATCTGGGCCAGGCTCTGGTGCATCTGTCGCAGCTTGATGCGGCCCAGCGCGAGGCGTGTGCCGAACAGATGCTGGTGCGTCTGCGCGAGCGTTTTTCCGATCATGCGGTACGCAAGGTGTTCTGGCGTCTGCCGCAGGTCAACCGGCTGGTTGCGGGGTCTTGATGCTCAATCTGTTTCAGGGCTTTCGCGAGCGCGGTTGGTCCGCAAGTGATGCCGCCACTTACCAGCAAGTCTGGCAGCAATGCGGTGGCAGCGTGGCGACCCATCCACAGGTGGTCGAACGGCTGTCGGCGCTGGCCGGGATTGCCGTGCGCTACCTGACCTGGGAGCAGGGCGGCGAGATCAAGGGCGCGATTGCGACCTGGGGCCGCGGCCTGGCGCTGGACAAAGCCGAGCTCAAGCGCCGGGGCAAGAAGGGCCTGTTCGATCTGGGCAACGCTGAGTTGATCCTGCCGCTGGCCGACGATGCCCGCGTGGCGTTACGACACAGCGCGCGTTATCTGTCGGCCCTCAACGACGGCAAGATCACCACCCTCAAGCCGCAGGCTGAATCACTGGCCATGGCGCGTGAGCCTGAAGACCTGTCGAAGAAGTTTCGCTACAACCAGCGCCGCGAGTTGCGTCTGCTGGAAGAAGCCGGTGGCACCGTGCACCCGGTCAGTGAGTTCGACAGCGTGACCCTGGCGCAGATCTACTGCGATCTGTTCCAGCGTCGCTGGGGCTTTGCCGCCACCGGGGCCGAGCGCATGGCTGAGGTCGTCGAGTTGCTGCGTGAATGGCTGATGGGGTCGGTATTGTTTCTGGAGGGCAAACCCATCGCCATCCAGTTGATCTACCGGGTCGAAGCACCGCAGTGGGTCAGCGTCGAGTATGTCAATGGTGGCGTCGACCCCGAGACCAGGGCGTTCAGCCCTGGCAGCGTGCTCAGCTTCATCAACACCCAGAGCGCATGGGAAAGTGCTCGGGCCTTGAACAAACCGTTGCGCTTCTCGTTCGGCCGTGCCGACCGCGAATACAAGGACCGTTGGTGCAACCCTGTGCCGGTATTTCAGGTGTGAGCCGCAAACAGCAGTTACTCAAGCGCCACCGGCGCAACAAGCGTATCGCCCTGTCGGTCGGGCTGGTGGTCTTGCTCGCCCTCGGGGCGTGGCTGGGCTGGTGGCTGGTGCCGCTGCTCGCCGTGCTGGCCTGGGTTGCCCACGAGGCCTGGTTCGCCGACCATCTGTTCTATGCCCCCGGCGACGACTATCAGTACCGCTTTGCCGACGCCGACCAGGTTGCGGGTGTGCGGCTGGACAACGGCCGTTTGCAGCTCGAACGGCCCCATCCGTTGCAGGGTGACGAGACACTGATTCTGGCGTTGAGCGTGCGCAGCCACTGGCTGGGACGCTTTTTCGATCCAGCGGTGCTGCTCAGCGGCCTGGGCGAGACCGACGTGCAAACCTTCGAGCGCGGCGTGAACGGTGTTCGTTACCTGAACCTGACCGGGCTGGGGCATGTGCTCAATGAGGGCGCGCTGCAACTGCGCGGGCGTTTCTGTCGGCTGGAGGGTACGCCGCAGCTATGGTCATTCCGCGCCGCCGACCCGCGCCGCCAGCGGGTCATGGTCATCGCTCCGCATGCCGATGACGCCGAACTGGCCGCCTACGGGCTTTATAGCCAGGCCGATGAAGCCTGGATCGTGACCCTGACTGCCGGTGAAATCGAAGCCGAACACTATCAGGCCATGGGCATGAACAAGGCCGAAGCGGCGCGTCTGAAAGGTCGCCTGCGCGCCTGGGACAGCATTGCGGTGCCGCGCTGGGCCGGTGTGCCTGAGCAGCGCTGTGTGCAACTGGGTTATTTCTGCCTGCAATTGCCCGCCATGCAGGCTGCCCCCGAGCAAGCCGTGGCGTCCCGCGAAGCGCAGCTGGACGATACCCGGCTGTTTCGCCAGTTCAATACCCTTGAATTGCCGGGCGATGATGGCGTACCCAGCTGGAACAACCTGCTGGCCGACTTGCGCGCGCTGATTCTCAACGCCCGCCCCCAGGTGCTGGTCATGCCGGATCCGGCCATCGACCCGCACCCTGATCACATCTGCGCCCAAGCTGCCGTGCGCGAAGCCTTGCAGGGTCTGGAGTGGCAGCCGGAGGTGGTGCTGGGCTACGCCAATCACCTGCATGACAACGACCGCTGGCCGATGGGCGATGCGCACAGCGGGGTGACCCTGCCGCCGGTATTCGATGCGCAATCGCGTGTGCCCTATAGCCTGGTGCTGCCGACCGACGTACGCCGCGACAAGGCCATGGCACTGGGCATGATGCATGATTTGCAGCCCGCGCTGCCGTTCAAGCGCCGTCTGCGGCGCAGCCTGCAGCGGCTGCTGGCCGGGCGGCGCTGGCCGGCCGAAGGCGAGAACGAGTTTTTCCGTAAGGCTGTGCGGCGACACGAGTTGTTCTGGCGCAGCGAAATCTGATTCAGCTTCAGCAGGCAGCAGTACTGCAAGGAAATCCATGAAAGTCCTATTTCTGGTCCAGAAAGAACAACGCGCCATCCTGGACCGCCTGTACGAAGGCGTTGCCGCCTACAGCGACTGCGACCTGCGCTGGCTGACCTCCGAGGAGCAGCGCGACTTGCGCGGTTATTTCCGCCGTGAAGTGGACGTGAGCAAGTACGACCGGATCGTGTTTTTCCTGCGTTTCAAGCAGGAGGTACGGCAAGTGGCCTTCATTCGCAGCATCCCCAACCTAGTGATCCTCGAACACGACGCCTACCAGAACTACATCAACTGCAAGTACACCGGAAAATTCAGCTCGCATTACCAGAAGTTGCCCTGGGCCCGGGTCATTACCTCGGGGTACATGGTGACCGAGCGGCTGCGTGGCGAAGGCTTTGATGCGGTGTTTGTGCCCAAGGGGTATGACCAGAGCCTGTTGCAAGGCCGCGGGCGCGAGCGGGACATCGAGCTGGCGTTTGTCGGCAGCACCAAGAGCGTGGCCTACAGCGGTCGCAAGGCGTTTCTTGATGAGTTGGCCAAGGTCGAGCCGCTGCTGGTCACCCGCACCAAGTCCGGTGAAGAATATTGCGAGACCCTCAACCGGATCCGCTTTTTCGTCAGTGCCGATGTCGGCATGGGCGAGTACATGATCAAGAACTTTGAGGCCATGGCCTGCGGCTGTGTGCTGTTGGCCTTCGATCAGGGCAGCGAGGAAAACCGCGCGCTGGGCTTCAAGGATATGCACAACATCGTGCTGTACAGCGATATCGATGAGCTGCGCCGCAAGCTGCAGCAGTTACGTGAAGATCCGCAACTGGTCGCGGAAATCTCCCGCAACGGGCAGACTTTGGCCGAGCAACGCTATACATTCCATGCCCTTGGCAAAGCCATCGTCGAGGCCATGCAGGCACCGTTGCGTGCCCGCCCGACACTTGGCCTGCTGGAGCGGATACGTGCCTGGCTGGGCGTGTGATGGCCGTGAACATTCAATGATCGAGAATTCATGATGGTATTCAGCGAAAACAGCGATATCACGCTGGTGGTCACCAGTTGCGGTCGTTTCGACCTGTTGAAGCGCACCCTGGAGACCTTCGACCGGTTCAACACGGCACCCATCCGTCATGTGCTGATTACCGAGGACTCAGGCGACGAGCAGGTCCGCGACTGCATCCCGGAACACTGGCGGGCGCACACCCGGTTTATCGTCAACAACCCCAAGCTGGGCCAGATGCGCTCGGTGGACGCCGCGTATGCATTGATCGAAACCGGTTGGGTGTTTCATTGCGAGGACGACTGGGATTTCTACCGTCCCGGCTTTATCGAAGAATCGATGGCCCTGCTGGTCAACGACCCGCAAGCGCTGCAGGTCTGGCTGCGCAGTTTCAATCATGACCTGATGGTGCACAGCCCGTATGTGTTCCTCAACGAGCGCGAAGTGTTCGACGGTATCGCGTTCTACAAGCTCGGCTCACACAAGCCTGAGTGGCAGGGGTTTTCTTTCAATCCCGGTCTGCGGCGCCTGGTTGATTACCAACGGCATGCCCCGTATGCCGGGCACGGCGGTGAAAAAAAGCTGTCACAGCTTTACGCTGGCGAAAACCGCTATGCGCTGATCCTCGAAAACGATGCGGTCCTGCATACCGGTTTCGGCAGCCACGTGGTGGTGTCGCAGGAACGCCTGGACAAGAAGCGCCGCAAGCAGCGTGACCGCGTCAAGCTGCTCGTCACACTGGCTGCAGGTCTGATAATAGGTTGGTTGCTCAATAATGTTGCCTGAGGGGACCCGCACGCCGTTCAGCAAAAGCCAGCTTTACTTTGGCGCTGCGCTGGCGGCTTTTCTGCTGAGTTTTCTGCTGCATGACTCGGCCAAGTTCACCAACAACCTGTTCTATGGGGCAATGGCCCTGCCGGGGCTGTTTTTCCTGATCAAACACAAGGGTGCGGGCCTGTTTGGCCAGCCGCTGGCCAGAATATGGGCGGCGTTCCTGTTGTGGTTTCTGGTGCCGGCGGTGTTTTCTGCCGACTTCCAGTTCTACAAGCATATTGCCTATGTCAGCCTGTTCGTGTTCGTCATCGCCGGCCTGGTGCCGGTCACGCTGTTCAGTGGCGGGCTGTTCGTGCGTGGGCTGTTCTGGGCCATTTGCCTGTACATTTTCGCTGGCAGCCTGCATAGCTGGTGGACCGGGCAGTTTGTGTTTGGCCAGCGGGTGGCGATCCTGCCGAGCCGGCTGGACAACGTGATTTACAGCAGCGCGTGGCTGGTCTGTGCCTTGGGCCTGGCCCTGCCGTTGTGGGTGCGCCAGCGGCGCTGGATCGAGGCGTTCTGCGCCATCGCCCTGACGCTGCTGGCTGCGGCATTCGTCGTGCAGACCCGCACTGCGCTGGTGGGCTTTGCGTTGCTGGCCGGACTTTGGGGGCTGTACGTGGTGTACCGTTACCCGCTCAAGGGCGCCATGGCCCTGCTGGTTATCGCGGCTTCGGTCAGTGGCGCGATCTGGCTGTGCTGGGAAGAGCAATGGGTCCGGCTGCTGTTCGTCAGGGGTGACTCGTTCCGTATCGAGCTGTTCGAGATCATGACTTCGGAATGGGCGCGCTGCGGCTGGACGCTGGGTTGCGGGGTCAATTTCCAGACCACGCAGACCCTGACCGGCGGCATACCGATCCAGCATCCGCACAACATTTTCGTTTCCATGGGCCTGTACACCGGCGCGGTATCGCTGGTGCTGTTCTTGCTGGTGATGGCTCTGACCCTGTGGCAGGCCTGGCGCCTGCGCGATGCCTGGGGTTGCTACCTGCTGTGTGCGCTGGTGATGCTCAACTTCGACGGCAGCAAGCTGGTGGGTAACCCCGATGAGCTATGGCTATTGGTCCTGTTGCCGGCGGCAATGATTCTGGGCCGCCGAGTGCAACAGCCGTAGGCGCGGCAAGCTCAGGCAATCGCCTGCTTGAGCTCCGCCTCACTGCACTGGCTCTGGGCACTCAGGTAACCCTGGAAGAACGCCGGGTTGTCCTCGCCCAGCAGCCACTGGCGATCTTCGGCGTAGCGCAGCATATGCTTGAAGTTGCGCAGGCGCAGTGATTTGCGCAGTGGCTGGCGGAAGGTCTTCATGTCAGCGATGTCGATCAGGCCCAGCTCGCTGTCCGGGGTCAGCACCACATTGCCCAGGTGCGCCGAGCGGAAGTAGATGCCTTTCTCATGCAGCCCGGCAATGAAACGCCCCAGTTGGCGACGCAGTTCATCGTCGGAGCCGACACTGCCCAGCAACTGACGCAGGGTCTGCCCGGCCAGTGGCGTGTAATGCACCGCGTCGCGTTTGATCTCGGCAATCCTGAATACGCTGCGCACCTGCGGGCAGGGCACCGCGCGCTGGGCCAGGGTCAGGCAGTTGTCGGCGAAACGGCTGGCGTACGGATACCAGGCCGCCGAGCTGATCAGACGTTTGCGACGAAACAGTTTGAGCATCGAACCGTCACTCAGGCGCAGTACCTTGTCGCCTGTGCCATCAGCCTCCAGGACTTCTGCGCCCTGGACCAGGTCAAGGTAGCGGGCATGATCAAGTGGCTGCATCGAAACTCCGACTGGCAGGCATGGAAAGCCGACTATGTTACCCCACTGGGCACCTCTAAAAACTACCTGCGTGGCCATCGCGTTGTTGAAATCAGGCTCAAAATGCTCATTTACAACATGTAAATTCCGCTTTCTCGCCTGATTTCGCCTGGCGCTGACTGCCTCGCCTACGTTTTTAGAGGCACCCCGCTGAACTGCCGCAAAAACCGCTTGTGATACAATTGCACTCTTTTTGACTTGACGGATTCCCATGGCAAGCAACGAATCGTCCACGCAGTCCAGCGTGAAGATCTACCTACGCCTGTTGTCCTATGTGCGTCCGTATGTGGGCATTTTCCTGCTCAGTATCATCGGTTTCGTGATCTTCGCCTCCACCCAGCCGATGCTGGCTGGCATTCTCAAGTACTTCGTCGACGGATTGACCAACCCGGAGGCGGCGCTGTTTCCCAACGTGCCGTACCTCAAAGACTTGCAACTGCTGCATGCCGTGCCGCTGCTGATCGTGCTGATCGCTGCCTGGCAAGGGCTGGGCTCGTTTCTGGGTAACTACTTTCTGGCCAAGGTGTCGCTGGGGCTGGTCCACGACCTGCGCGTCGAGCTGTTCAACAAGCTGATGGTGCTGCCAAACCGCTATTTCGACACCACCAACTCCGGCCATCTGATCTCGCGCATTACCTTCAATGTGACCATGGTGACCGGCGCCGCCACTGACGCCATCAAGGTGGTGATCCGTGAGGGCCTGACGGTGGTGTTCCTGTTTATCTACCTGTTGTGGATGAACTGGAAGCTGACCCTGGTGATGCTGGCGATCCTGCCGTTGATCGCGGTTATGGTTGGCAGTGCCAGCAAGAAGTTTCGCAAGCAGAGCAAGAAAATCCAGGTGGCGATGGGCGACGTTACCCACGTGGCTTCGGAAACCATTCAGGGTTATCGCGTGGTGCGCAGCTTCGGCGGCGAACGCTACGAGATGGACCGTTTCGCCAAGGCCAGCGACAGCAACACTGAAAAGCAGTTGCGCATGACCAAGACCGGCGCGGTGTACACGCCGATGCTGCAACTGGTGATCTACAGCGCCATGGCGGTGCTGATGTTCCTGGTGCTGTTGCTGCGCGGTGAAGCCACTGCCGGTGACCTGGTGGCCTATATCACCGCCGCCGGTTTGTTGCCCAAGCCGATCCGCCAGTTGTCGGAAGTCAGCTCGACCATCCAGAAAGGCGTTGCCGGTGCCGAGAGCATCTTCGAGCAGCTCGACGTCCCGGCGGAGGTCGATACCGGGACTTACCAGCGTGAACGTGTGCAGGGCCGCCTGGAGGTTAAGAACCTCAGCTTTACCTACCCTGAAACCGAGCGTGTGGTCCTCGACGACATCAGCTTTGTCGCAGAGCCTGGGCAGATGATCGCGCTGGTCGGCCGCTCCGGGAGTGGCAAGTCAACCCTGGCCAATCTGATCCCGCGTTTTTATCCCCATGAAACCGGGCAGATCCTGCTTGATGGGGTGGATATCAACGATTATCGGCTGACTAACCTGCGCCGCCACATTGCGCAGGTCAACCAGAGCGTCACGCTGTTCAACGACAGTGTTGCCAATAACATCGCCTACGGCGACCTGGCCGGTGCTCCGCGTGAAGATGTCGAGACTGCCGCAGCCGCAGCCTATGCCAAGGAATTCATCGACCGTCTGCCCGAAGGCTTCGAAACCGAGGTGGGTGAGAACGGCGTGCTGCTGTCCGGTGGCCAGCGCCAGCGTCTGGCAATTGCCAGGGCATTGCTCAAAAACGCCCCGTTGCTGATTCTCGACGAAGCGACTTCGGCGCTCGATACCGAGTCCGAGCGGCACATCCAGGGGGCACTGGATTCGGTCATGCAAGGTCGCACTACGCTGGTCATCGCCCACCGGCTGTCGACCATCGAGAAAGCCGACCTGATTCTGGTCATGGACGGCGGACGCATCGTCGAGCGCGGTACTCACACTCAGTTGCTGGCCGAGAACGGTTATTACGCCCGCCTGCATGCCATGGGGCTGGACGAGCCGTCACCTGTGGGTGCTATCTGATACTGCCGGGCGGGTTCACTGAACCTGCCAGGCTTTTCACCGTCAACCGGCAATCTTCTGCGACAGCGCCGCAAGCTGTTCGTAGTGGCCCCTGTGCTAAGATTCGCCCCTTGTTCAGTTCTGCCAAGGTCGCTCATATGAAGTTATCCATGCCGCGTTTCGATCAAGCGCCTGTCCTGGTGGTGGGTGATGTCATGCTCGACCGTTACTGGCATGGTGGTACCTCGCGCATTTCTCCCGAGGCGCCCGTGCCGGTGGTCAAGGTCGACCAGATCGAAGACCGGCCCGGCGGTGCTGCCAACGTCGCGTTGAACATCGCAGCCCTCGGTGCACCGGCCTCGCTGGTCGGTGTGACTGGCGAGGACGAGGCCGCCGAGAGCCTGGACAACAGCCTCAAGGCTGCCGGTGTCCGGGCGCGTTTCCAGCGCATTGCCCACCAGCCGACCATCGTCAAGTTGCGGGTCATGAGCCGTCATCAGCAATTGCTGCGCATTGATTTCGAAGAGCCCTTCGCCACTGACGCGCTGGCCCTGAGTGTCGAGGTCGATACATTGCTCGACGGCGTCAAAGTGCTGGTGCTGTCCGACTATGGCAAGGGCGCGCTGAAGAACCACCAGGTCCTGATCAAATCTGCCCGCGAGCGCGGCATCGCGGTGCTGGCCGACCCCAAGGGCAAGGATTTCTCGATCTATCGCGGCGCCAGCCTGATCACCCCGAACCTCAGCGAGTTCGAAGCTATTGTTGGCCACTGCCGTGACGAGAACGACCTGGTCAGCAAAGGTGCTGAGCTGTTGCAGGCGCTGGACCTTGGCGCTTTGCTGGTGACCCGTGGCGAGCATGGCATGACCCTGTTGCGCGCCGACCAGCCGGCGCTGCATCTGCCGGCCCGGGCTCGTGAAGTATTCGATGTGACCGGTGCCGGTGATACGGTGATCTCCACCCTGGCCGCCGCCCTGGCTGCCGGTGAAGACTTGCCCCACGCCGTGGGGCTGGCCAACCTGGCAGCCAGTATCGTGGTCGGCAAGCTGGGGACCGCCGCGATCAGTGCCCCGGAGCTGCGCCGCGCCATTCAGCGCGAAGAAGGCACCGAGCGCGGTGTACTGGGTCTTGAGCAACTGCTGCTGGCGGTCGAGGACGCCCGTGCGCACAACGAGAAGATCGTGTTCACCAATGGCTGCTTCGACATCCTGCATGCCGGTCACGTGACCTATCTGGAGCAGGCCCGCGCCCAGGGCGATCGCTTGATCGTGGCGATCAACGACGACGCTTCGGTCAGTCGTCTGAAAGGACCGGGCCGGCCGATCAACAGTGTCGACCGGCGCATGGCGGTACTGGCCGGGCTCGGCGCAGTGGACTGGGTGATCAGCTTCCCGGAAGGCACTCCTGAGAACCTGCTCAGTCACATCAAACCCGATGTGCTGGTCAAGGGCGGCGACTACAGCGTCGATCAGGTGGTGGGTGCCGACATCGTGCGCGCCAATGGCGGTGAAGTGAAGGTGCTGGGTCTGGTGGAAAACAGCTCCACCACCGCCATCGTCGAGAAAATCCGCCAGCAATAAGTTTGTGGCTGCACGCTGATGCGTGCAGCCGTCACTTACCCAGCCTGGAACGGGCGCGGTCCAGCAGCGCCTTGGCTTTGCCGGTCAACTGTTTCAGACCGCCGCTTTTTTCCGGTGGCGTCAGCCCTTGTTGGCGCAGCCAGTCCTTCCAGCGAATCCGCTCTTCGCGTACCACCCAGCCTTCCTGGCGGGCAAAACTTTCCGCCAGATGCAAACCGCGGGTACTGACCGGCACCAGCCGGTCTTGCTTGAGGGTATACAGTTCGGGCAACGGCTCGCCGTTCTCCAGCGGCATCAGGTACAGGTCGGGCTTCTTGCGGTTCAGGCGTGCGACCAGGTACTCGTCTTCAAGCGTCTCGTCGACATGAAACAGACTGAGCGGCCTGGCATCCCTGGGGATCTCCAGGCGCAGGTCGTAAATCAGTTGCAGTGATGCGGTGGGCAGGTGCACATAGGCACGCGGTCGTTCAAGCAGCGCCAGGTTGCCGCAACGCACCGGTTTGGCCGCGCCCGACAGCGGGCTGAGCAGAAACGGCATGGCTTCGCGGTAGTGCAGAGCCGCTGCATAAGGTGCAGGCAGCCAGGTGTCCTGATAACGCCCGCTCAGCCAGCCCTGTGGCGTCTCGATCAGGCATTCCTCTGCGACTTCCTGAATGGCGGTATGCAGCGGCAGGCTCATTTCGTGGGCCGGGACATAGCCGGAAATCAGCTTGAGCACCACATCGCCACGGTCCTTGCGCTTTTGCCGCACCAGCACCCAATAATCCCGGTTCTGCCAGGTGATGGTCAGGCGTACCGAGACCCCGAGATTGGCCAGTTCGATGGCAAAACGTTCGGTATCCGCCACTTCGACCTTGCGCCGGCGTTGCAGGGTCTGGGCAAAGTTGAGCGGCATGCCGATGCTTTCATAGCTCAGCGCCTCGGGTGTGGCCTCGACGAATAGCGCCAGAGTCTTGAAGTTGCTGGGGTTTTTCCTTATCAGGGTATGCGGCATCTCGGCTCCTTCTTATGGTATGCCACATCAGGGCATCCGTGCGTTGGGGTCGGCCTCCTGCAATCAGCGCTGACGGCGAATCACGGCGGCAGCGCTGGCAACGTTGTGCGCCAGATGGACGGGATTGATGGTCCCGACGATGGCACTGGCAACGCCCGGATGCGCAAATAACAGTTCAAAACTGGTGCGCACCGGGTCGACACCGGGTTCCAGACAGATATGACCGCTGGCCAGCGCTTTTTTCACCAAAATTGCTTTGCCGTGCGCCGCAGCGTAGTCCAGAACCGGCTTTTCGGTCTGCTCGTTGAAGTTATAGGTCACCATTGCGCAGTCGCCGTCACGCAACGCCAGCAGGCCGCCCTGGACGGTTTTGCCAGAAAAGCCGAAGTGGCGGATTTTGCCTTCGCGCTTGAGTTCGGCCAGGGTCGGGTAGACCTCGCTGTCGTTGAGAATCGCCAGATCATTGCCGTCGGAATGCACCAGCACCAGGTCGATAAAATCGGTTTCCAGACGTTTCAGGCTGCGCTCGACCGAGAGCCGGGTGTGCGCTGCGCTGAAGTCATGGTGCGACTGGCCGTTGTCGAACTCCTCACCCACCTTGCTGACAATCACCCAGTCGTGACGCTGGCCGCGCAGCAGCGGACCAAGACGCTGCTCACTGGTGCCATAGGCCGGAGCGGTGTCGATCAGGTTGATGCCCAGCTCGCGTGCCTGGCGCAGCAGGCTGGCCGCTGCCTGGTCATCGGGGATGCTGAAACCGTTGGGGTACTTGACCCCTTGGTCGCGGCCCAGTTTTACGGTGCCCAGGCCCAACGGCGAAACGTTCAGGCCAGTGCTGCCCAGCGGGCGGTGCAGTTCATGCAAAGTCGGTAAGGTCATGGCAGCAGTTGATCCCAGACAGGTATGGCCAGTGGCGGCTTGGGCAGGTCATTGGCCGCAGGCTGCGCGGTTGGCTGGATGCCGTCCTTGCTCAGCGCGGCGAGGACCCGGTCGGCGAAGTCTGGCGCCAGGGCCAGCTTGGTCGGCCAGCCGACCAGCAAACGGCCCTGCTCAGCGACGAAGGCGTTGTCGGGGCGGACCAGCCCTGATTGTTCTGGCTCGGCGCGGTCGACCCGCAGCGTGGCCCACTGCACCTGATCCAGATCGATCCACGGCAGTAGCTTGTGCAGCTCTTCCCGGGCTGCAGCGATCTGCGCTGCCGGCTCGCGGGCGACACCGTCGGCTTCGGCAATATCACCGCCCAGATACCAGACATTCTGGCCATCGGCGGCTGGGTGGGTGGTGACGGTGATGCGTGGCTTGGGGCCTCCGCCCAGGCAGTGAGCGAACAGTGGCTTGAGGGCCGCGCCCTTGGCCAGCACCATGTGCAATGGACGACGCTGCATTTTCGGCTGGTTGATGCTCAATGTTTGCAGCAGGTCGGCAGTCCCTGCACCGGCACTGAGCACAATGCGCTGGGCCTGAATGTCGCGGCCATCCACCCGCAGGCCGACCAGTTGCCCATCGGCCAGCAGCGGTTCAATCTGCTGGCCGGCCAGCAGGCTATCGCCGGCCAGTTGCGCCAGGCGTTCGATCAGGCTCGGCACATCCACCACCAGTTCGGCCAGACGGTAAACCTTGCCTTTGAATTTCGGGTGTTGCAGAGCGGGGGGCAATTCATTGCCCTTGACCTGATCGACGCGGCCACGCACCGCCTTGCTGGCAAAAAAGCTGGTGAGGTTGCCGGCCAGGGTGCCCGGCGACCACAGGTAGTGGGCTTCGGACAACAACCTGACACCGGCCAGATCAAGCTCGCCATTACCGGCCAGAGCTTCGCGCCAGCGCCGCGGCATATCGGCGATGGCTTCCGAAGCGCCGGTCAGGGCTCCGTGCAGCGCATATTTGGCACCGCCATGAATGATGCCCTGCGACTTGAGACTCTGCCCGCCGCCGAGGCTGGCGTTTTCCACCAGCACAGTGGCAAAGCCCTGACCGCGCAGGCGGGCGTTGAGCCAGAGACCGGCGACCCCGCCGCCCACAATAAGGACGTCGGTGGAGATAACAGATGGCATGGGCACCTCATGGCGTAAACGATGCCGGCCATTATAGGGGGTTATCAGTGCCCTGCGGTTTTCGAGAACAACTGGATCACTACCACGCCAAGCACGATCAGGCCCATGCCCAGTACCGCTGGCAAGTCGAGCTTCTGGCCGTAGATGAACAGCGCGGCGATGCTCACCAGCACGATGCCCATGCCCGACCATATGGCATAGGTCACCCCCACCGGAATGGTGCGTACCACGATGATCAGCATCCAGAACGCGACGGTATAGCCACAGATGACCAACAGCAGCGGCAGTGGGGCGCTCAGGCCCTTGACGGCTTTCATCGAGGTGGTGGCGACAACTTCGGCGCAAATGGCAATGGCCAGCAGGTAATAGGCATTCATGGGCGGACTCCTGTTCAGTGGCGCGCATTCTAGAATGTCCATGGATGGGGTAAAGTCATTACCTATCTGTTATGGAGATAGGTTGATGGCAGGACAATGGGATCTGGAACAGATGCGCCTGTTCGCCCGCGTCGCCGAGTTACGCTCGTTCTCGGCCGTGGCTCGCGAGCAGCGCAAGGCGCAATCGGCCGTCAGCAGTGCGATTGCTCTGCTTGAGCAAGACCTTGGTGTCAGCCTGTTCGAGCGCAGTAGCGGTCGCCAGCCGAGTTTGACCGAACATGGTCAAGCGCTGCTGGAGGATGTGCGTGAACTGCTGCGCCACTGCGAGCGGCTGGATGGCCACGCGCTTGCATTGATGCGCGGCCAGGAAGCGTTGTTGCGCATCGCCCAGGACGAAGCCATGCCCCATCAACCGGTGATCGACAGCCTCGATGGGCTGGCCACCCGCTTTCCTTTCCTGCAAGTGCAACTGGCCAGCGGTGCCCAAGGCGATGTGGCCCGCAAGCTGGTCGAACGGCGGGCCGATATCGGCCTGTTCTTCAGCCATGACGATGTGCCAGCCTCACTGGAACGCCGTTCGCTGGGCAGCGTGGAAATGGTCACGGTCTGTGCGGTTGATCACCCGCTGGCCAAAGAGCGCTGGGTAACCTGTCAGCAACTGGCCCGTCACCGGCAACTGCTGATCACCGCCCAGCAAAGCGACTACCCCGGCGGCGAGGCGCTCAGTTCTCAGGTCTGGCGGGCTGACAGCTTCTACGCCATGGCCGAACTGCTGATGCGCGGTCTGGGCTGGGCCTGGCTGCCCCGGCACGTGGTGCAATACCCCACCTACCAGAGCCAGATGGTCGAACTGCCCAGCGAATGGCGCCCGCCAGCGCTGGTGGTGGAACTGGCCTGGCGTCGCGATACACCGCTGGGGCCGGCGGCAAAGTGGCTGGCCGAGCGCTTTGCGGTGCATTTGCAGGCGATTGGCTGATCATCGACCCCGGATCCTTGTAAACTTCGCCGCCATGAACAGAACTCTCTATACCCTGCTGTTTCACCTGGGCCTGCCGCTGGTTGCGCTGCGCCTGTTCCTGCGTTCGCGCAAGGCGCCTGCTTATGCCCGGCGTATCAAAGAACGCTTTGCCTTCGGTCTGCCGCCGATGCGCCAGGGCGGGATCTGGGTGCATGCGGTGTCGGTGGGCGAGAGCATTGCTGCTGCGCCGATGGTCCGGGCGCTGCTCAAGGCGTACCCGCAGCAGACCATCACCCTGACCTGCATGACGCCCACCGGTTCCGAGCGGATTCAGGCGCTGTTCGCCAATGAGCCGCGGATTCAGCACTGCTACCTGCCCTATGACCTGCCGTGGGCGGCAGGACGGTTTCTGGACCATGTACGGCCGCGGCTGGGCATCATCATGGAGACGGAGCTGTGGCCCAACCATATTCACCAGTGCGCGCGACGCGGTATCCCGGTGGTGTTGGCCAATGCCCGGCTGTCCGAACGTTCGGCACGGGGTTATGCACGGTTTGCCGGCCTGACCCGGCCGATGCTGGCAGAAATGAACGGCTTTGCCGTACAGACAGAGGCCGAAGCCCAGCGCTTTCGTGACCTAGGCGCGCGGCCCGAATGCGTGACGGTCACCGGTTCGATCAAGTTCGACTTGACCATCGACCCACAGTTGCCGGTACAGGCTGCGCACTTACGCGAGCAATGGCAGGCCACGGCCCGGCCGGTATGGATCGCCGCCAGTACCCACGCGGGCGAAGACGAGAGCATCCTGGCGGCCCATCGCCAATTGCTCGCCAGCCACCCGCAGGCCTTGCTGATCCTGGTCCCGCGCCACCCCGAGCGTTTCGACAGCGTGCACGAGCTGTGCCGCCAGCAAGGTTTCGACACGGTCCGGCGCTCCAGCGGCCAGCCGGTGACCGCCACGACCACCGTGCTGTTGGGCGACACCATGGGCGAGCTGCTGTTTCTCTATGCACTGGCCGACTGCGCCTTTGTCGGCGGCAGCCTGGTGCCCAATGGCGGTCACAACCTGCTGGAACCGGCCGCGCTGGGCAAACCGGTACTCAGCGGCCCGCACCTGTTCAACTTCCTGGAAATCGCCGCCATGCTGCGCACCGCCGGCGCCCTGCAGCAAGCCAGCGACCCCGCCGCACTGGCCAAGGCCGTACAGCACCTGTTCGAGCAGCCCGACCAGGCCCGCCGCATGGCCGAGGCCGGTTTGCAGGTGATGAAAGCCAACCAGGGCGCCTTGCAGCGGCTATTGGCGTTGATTGATCGGTTGGTGGCCTAGGGGACGTGCCGCGCGGTCGTACAGCAAACACGAGATCCTGTAGGAGCGGCTTCAGCCGCGAAGGCTTCCCGGCTAAAGCCGGTCCTACGAGGTCCGTGTTTGCTACGCGACAGCGGGGCGCCGAGGCGGCGGGCGAGCTCCTACGACATATTCAACGCTTGGCCGGCCGCTCAAAGTTCTTGCGCGCCTCGGCCGCCAGGTCCGGTGGCAGAAAATCCCGGTCCGGGTTGTAGTCAGGCTTCAGATAGCGCGCCAAATCCTGCAAGTCACCAGGGTTCAACGTCCCGGCCGCCTGCTTCAAGCGCAAGCTGTCGATGATGTAGTCATAGCGCGTGTTGTTGTAGTCACGCACCGACGCATACAACTGACGCTGGGCATCGAGCACATCGACGATATTACGGGTGCCCACCTGATAACCAATCTCCGTCGCTTCCAGCGCACTCTGGTTGGAGATGATCGACTGCTTGCGCGCCTGCACCTGTTCCACGTCGGTATTCACCGCACGATGCAGATTGCGGGTGTTCTCCACCACCTGGCGGCGCAGGCTTTCGCGGCGCTGTTCACTCTGGCTCAGGCGCGCATAGGCCTCCCGTACCTGGGAGCTGGTCAGACCGCCGCTGTACAGCGGGATATTGACCTGCAGACCCACTGTGCGTTGTTCGACATCGCCGCTGTAGTTGGTGCCCGTGTAATTGGGGTTGGAAAACCCTTGCAGATCGTTATCGCCGCGTTGCCAGGTGGCGACAGCATCCACGGTCGGCGCATGCCCGGCCTTGCGTTGGCGCAGCGTCTGTTGTGCAGCATCGACGGCGTGGTTACTGGCCAGCAGGTCGAGGTTTTGTAAGGCGGCGGTGTCGACCCAGGCCTTGGCGTCGTTGGGTGACGGCGGCAGCACCGGCAGGCTGTGAACAATGCCTTCGATCGCGCTGTATTGGCGATTGGTCAGCGTCACCAAGGCCTGGAAGGCATCGTCCACCTGACGCTGGGCGATCAGGCGGTTGGCCCGTGAGCTGTCGTAGCTGGCCTGGGATTGCAGCACATCGGTCTTGTCCGACAGGCCGACGTCAAAGCGCTCATTGGCCTGATCAAGCTGGCGCCGGAACGCCGACTCCTCGGCTTTGGCAGTCGCCAGATTGTCCTGGGCGCGCAAGACACCGAAATAGCTCTGCGCCGATTGCAGGATCAGGTTCTGTTCATTGGCTGACAGCTCCAGCGCGGCCTGTTCGTTAACCGCCTCGGCCGCCTGTAGCTGGAACCAGCGATCAGCGCGGAACAGCGGCTGGCTCAGGGTTGCCTGGTACAGGGTGCCGCTGCGGGTGGCGGTGGCCTTGGGCTGGTCGATGCTGGTGCGGGTGCTGCTGTTCTGGGCGCTGGCCGAGAGGTTGGGCAGCAGGCCGGCACGGGCCTGGGGTACGCCTTCGATACGCGCCTGGTAATCGGCACGGGCGGCGGCCAGATCGGCGTTGTTGTCCACTGCCTGCTGATAGACATTCACCAGCCCGGTCAACGCCGTCGGTGGTGCATCAGTGGCCCAGCTCGGGGCAATGCAGGCATACGACACGGCGAAGGCCAACGGCAATTTGCGCAGCATGGGCGTTCCTTTTCCAGAAGATGATCGCAGTCGGCGAGTGTAGAGCCAGATGTTCGGCGCAACAATCAGCTATTTCGGCCATTTCAGCCACTTATCGCAGGTGTTGCATTTGGGACTGGCGCTCGCTCCCGAGCCGGCATAGACTGGCGCCGTTCTTGTCGGGGTGCCTTGCTATGAGGCTGAGATCGGTTAAACCGGATCCCGTTGAACCTGATCAGGTTAACGCCTGCGTAGGGAACAAGATTGCTCGCTCCCGGCGAGTCCTCTTGAGTGTCGTCCGGGGTCGTGCGTTCAATATTTATGCACCACTTCGCGCCGCGTCACTCTGCGTCATTGCATGCATGACGCCCTCCGTCCATTCAGGTCACTCCGACAATCAATCCGTGCAGGATGTCAGGAGAGACCGTGATGACGACAAGAAAAACCAATAACGCCCCCCATCTGAGTGAATCGGCCCAGGTCGACTCGGGTTCGGTCCAGCCCTTTACCCGTTCGCAGAAGATCTATGTTCAGGGCTCGCGCCCGGATATCCGCGTGCCGATGCGCGAGATCAGTCTGGACGTGACGCCTACCGATTTCGGCGGCGAGATCAACGCGCCGGTCACCGTCTACGATACCTCCGGGCCTTACACCGACCCCAATGTGATCATCGACGTGCGCAAGGGCCTGGCCGATGTGCGCTCGCCGTGGATCGAGTCGCGTAACGACACCGAGCGGCTGGGCGGTCTGAGCTCCAATTTCGGCCAGCAGCGCCTCAACGATGCCGAACTGACAGCCCTGCGGTTTGCCCATGTGAACAATCCGCGCCGCGCCAAGGCGGGCGCCAACGTCAGCCAGATGCATTATGCGCGCAAGGGCATCATTACCGCCGAGATGGAATACGTCGCCATCCGCGAAAACATGAAACTCCAGGAGGCCCGCGCCACCGGGTTGCTCAAGCAGCAGCACGCCGGGCACAGCTTCGGCGCCAGTATTCCCAAGGAAATCACCGCCGAATTCGTGCGTGAAGAAATCGCCCGCGGCCGGGCGATCATTCCGGCCAACATCAACCACGTCGAGCTGGAACCGATGATCATCGGCCGTAACTTCCTGGTGAAGATCAACGGCAACATTGGCAACAGCGCTTTGGGTTCGTCCATCGAAGAGGAAGTGGCCAAGCTGACCTGGGGCATCCGCTGGGGCTCGGACACGGTCATGGACCTGTCCACCGGCAAGCATATCCATGAAACCCGCGAGTGGATCATCCGCAACTCACCGGTGCCGATCGGCACCGTACCGATCTATCAGGCGCTGGAAAAGGTCGGTGGTATCGCCGAAGACCTGACTTGGGATTTGTTCCGCGACACCCTGATCGAGCAGGCCGAGCAGGGCGTGGACTACTTCACCATCCACGCCGGCGTACTGCTGCGCTACGTGCCGATGACCGCCAAGCGGGTCACCGGTATCGTCAGCCGCGGCGGCTCGATCATGGCCAAGTGGTGCCTGGCGCATCACAAGGAAAACTTCCTCTACACGCACTTCGAAGACATTTGCGAAATCATGAAGGCCTACGACGTCAGCTTCTCGCTGGGCGACGGCCTGCGTCCGGGTTCGATTGCCGACGCCAACGACGCCGCGCAGTTCGGTGAGCTGGAAACCCTCGGCGAGCTGACCAAGGTCGCTTGGAAGCATGATGTGCAAACCATGATCGAAGGCCCTGGCCATGTGCCAATGCAGTTGATCAAGGAAAACATGGACAAGCAGCTGGAATGCTGCGACGAGGCGCCGTTCTATACCCTCGGCCCGCTGACCACTGATATTGCGCCGGGTTACGACCACATCACCTCGGGCATCGGTGCGGCGATGATCGGCTGGTTCGGTTGCGCGATGCTCTGCTACGTCACCCCCAAGGAACACCTGGGCCTGCCGAACAAGGATGACGTGAAAACCGGGATCATCACCTACAAGATCGCCGCACATGCCGCCGACCTCGCCAAGGGCCACCCCGGCGCGCAGATCCGCGACAACGCACTGAGCAAGGCGCGCTTCGAATTCCGCTGGGAAGACCAGTTCAACCTCGGCCTGGACCCGGACACTGCGCGTGCCTATCACGACGAAACCTTGCCCAAGGAGTCGGCCAAGGTCGCGCATTTCTGCTCGATGTGCGGGCCGAAGTTCTGCTCGATGAAAATCACCCAGGAAGTGCGCGAGTACGCCGCCAACCAGCGCATTGATGCGGTGGATGTCGCGGTGGAAGACGGCATGCGCGAACAGGCCGAACGCTTCAAACAGGAAGGCAGCCAGCTGTACCAGAAAGTGTAGGAGCGACCTTGGTCGCGAAGGCGTCTCTGACGGTGGTGATGGTGTATCGCCTGAACCGGCCCCTTCGCGAGCGAGCTCCTACCGTATTCCACTCTATTACCGAGCGTTAATGTGAACACACCTGGCACTTACTCCCCTGACCTGCCGGTCCCCGGCGACAAACGGGTTTTCGGCGGGCGCGATCTGTTTTCCCTGTGGTTTTCATTAGGGATCGGCCTGATGGTCCTGCAAGCGGGTGCCTTGCTGGCTCCGGGGTTGGGCATGGCCATGGCGCTACTGGCGATTGCGCTGGGCACGCTGATCGGCGTGCTGTTACTGGCCAGCGCCGGGGTGATTGGTACTGACACCGGGCTGTCGTCGATGGCGTCGCTCAAGCTCAGCCTGGGGCGGCGTGGGGCGATGCTGCCGGCGGTTCTCAACCTGTTGCAACTGATTGGCTGGGGCTCGTTTGAGATCATCGTCATGCGCGATGCAGCCAGCCTGTTGGCCGGGCGCACCTTCGGTGCTGCGGGTCTTTGGAGCAGCCCACTGCTCTGGGCGCTGTTGTTCGGCGGGCTGGCAACGCTGCTGGCGGTCAGCGGGCCATTGACCTTCGTGCGCAAGATTCTGCGCCAATGGGGGATCTGGCTGCTGTTGGGGGCCTGCCTGTGGTTGACCTGGAACCTGTTGAGCAAGGCCGACCTGAGCGCGTTGTGGGCCAGGGCAGGGGATGGCTCGATGCCATTTGCCACCGGTCTGGACCTGGCGATTGCCATGCCGCTGTCGTGGCTACCGTTGATCGCCGACTATTCACGTTTTGGGCGTCGGGCCAAGCCAGTCTTTGTCGGCACGGTGCTGGGCTACTTCATCGGCAACTGCTGGCTGATGAGCCTGGGCGTGGCCTACACCCTGGCGTTCGCTGCCGACGGTGAAGCCAATGCATTGCTGTTGGCGCTGGCGGGCGCGGGGATGGGCATTCCGCTGCTGTTGGTGTTGCTCGACGAATCAGAGAAAGCCTTTGCCGATATTCATTCGGCGGCGGTGTCCAGTGCGATGTTGTCGGGGTTGAAGGTCGAACACCTGGCACTGGCAATCGGGGTGCTGTGTACCTTGATTGCCTGTTTTGCGCCATTGGCACAGTACGAAGGCTTTCTGTTGCTGATCGGCTCGCTGTTCGCACCGCTGTTCGGCGTGGTGCTGGTCGATCATTTTATCGTCCGTCGCCGCCGTACGCCGGCTGCGCTGCCGGCGTTGTACGGTCTGAGCCTGCTGGCCTGGCTGGGCGGCGTCAGCACCTATCACTTGTTGGCCAATCTGTACCCGCAGGTGGGCGCCACGTTGCCCGCCCTGCTGGTTGCCGGTGCCCTGCAATTTTTGCTGGGGCGTGGTTTCAGCCGCGACCGGGGAACAGTTCGGGCCTGATCACACCATTGAGCTGCGGATAGGGAATCTTCAGCTCGATATGGCCCATGGCATAGGGCGCGATGGTGGTCACCGGATACTTGAGGATCACCGCGCCATAGGTCAATGCCACGTTAGGTGTGCGCTTGAACGGCCAGGTGCTGGCGAACTGCGGGTCTTCGTTGGCTTTGGTCGAAACCATCCAGGCCTGGTGGGCGAGTTGGGCTTTTTGCCAGAACTCGTTTTCCTTGCCGGGCACTACCATGTCGGCCAGGGTCAGGACTTTCTGCTGCTGGCGCGAATAGTTGAACAGCGCCCGGCCCGGATCACCATGGGCACCACCGCTGTCGAGGTAGCTGGACAGTTCAATCACCACGATACCGTCATGCTGCTCGCGTACCTTGGCTTGCAGGTAGCTGCTGTTGCGGCCTTCGGACTGGCTGAGGAACTGCTGCTCATAGGCCTTCAGGGACGTCGCTGGCGCTGCACCCGGGCGGGTCGGGGCCATCTGCAGGAGGTTTTTCTGCACGATGGCATCGAGCCGCGGCTCGTCAGGGAAATGCACGGTATCGATGTTCACCAGCGGGCAGTCGGCGCTGCTGCAGCCCGGCTTGATCTGCTCCCAGGCCTCGCGTTCGACCTGCAGCGGGGCACGCATGTTGGGCTTGAACAGGCTTTGGCAGGCACCCAGAGTGACGGCCAGGCAAGCCAGCGCAGTGATCTTCGTTAACGACATGATGATCCTTGGCAGTATCAAAATAAGCGGCTGCGCGATACGCATCCAGGCCGATTGGACTGCAAAACCGGTGTTCGGTTCGCCATCGCGACGGATTAGAAATGCTTTACGCCCGCGCGTCTACTCTGGCAGGTAAGGAAGGGGCTGCATCAGGCCTGCGATGCGCGTTAGGATGGCCCCAAGCCAAATCTTTCGCAGCGAGACTTTCATGACCCAGAGCACCCGATCGACCCCCACGGCCTACGAGATCACCCGGCGTGAAACCTGTTTCAAGGGGTTCTACAAACTCGACAAGCTGTACTTGCGCCATGAGCTGTTCAATGGCGGTATGGGGCGGGAACTAAGCCGCGAACTGTTTGTCCGTCATGACGCGGTCTGTGTGCTGCCGTACGACGCCAAGCGCGACGAAGTGGTACTGATCGAGCAGTTCCGGGTCGGCGCTGCCGAGAAATCCGGCAACCCGTGGCTGATTGAAATGGTCGCCGGTCTGATCGACAAGGACGAGCAACCGGAAGAAGTTGCTCATCGCGAGGCAGAAGAGGAAGCTGGTCTGCAATTCAGTGCCTTGTGGCCGATTACCCGGTACTTTCCTTCGCCGGGCGGCAGCGATGAGTATGTGCATCTGTTTCTGGGGCAGTGCGACAGCCAGGGCGCCGGCGGCGTGCACGGCCTGGAGTCGGAGGGGGAGGACATCCGCGTCACGGTCTGGTCGTTCGACGACGCTTTGCAGGCTGTGGCTGATGGCCGGATCATGAATGCGGCAACCATCATCGCCATCCAGTGGCTGGCCTTGAACCGCAATGAAATCAGGGGGCTATGGTCGTGAATCTCTTGCGCGAGCGCTACCGTGTCGATCTTGCCGGGCTGCAGGCCGCCTGCGAGGCCAATTACGCCCGCCTGATGCGTTTGTTGCCAGACATGCGGACACAAAAAAGCTCGCGCCGGATTGCGGTGACCCAAGGCGACCAGATGCTGGGGGTGCTGACGCTTGAAGTGGTGCTCGACTGCCCGTACACCACCACCTTGCAGGTGCGCCAGGAGCACAGCCTGCCTTGGCTGCCGGTGCCCAGCCTGGAAGTGCAGGTCTATCACGACGCGCGCATGGCCGAAGTGATCGGCGCCGAACATGCGCGGCGCTTCCAGGGCATTTATCCGTACCCCAATGCACACATGCACCAACCAGACGAAAAATCCCAGCTCAACCTGTTTCTCGGTGAATGGCTGAGCCACTGCCTGGCGTGCGGGCATGAGTATGAGGCAGTGCGTTGAACCCGCCGATTCTCGGGGTGTGCGCCGGATCAATACTGGCATTTCAATGCGCGGTCTTGTGATCCGTCACTCATTCGCAGATTTGCCGCGCTCCGTATCAACTACCATAATCGCAGCGAATCGTCCGGGGGAGACGGCCGTTGCCGAGTTCATCAATCAAGGACTCTTCAGTCCTGCTGGTCCAGATTTCTGACAGTCATTTGTTCGCTGACGCGGACGGCACGCTGCTGGGCATGAAAACCCGCGAGGGGTTGCACAAGGTCATTGAGCAGGTGCAGGCCGAGCAACCGGCTATTGATCTGCTGTTGATGACCGGCGATTTGTCCCAGGACGGCTCACTGCAGTCGTATCAGGCGTTCCGGCAGATGAGCGAGGTGCTCGGGGCACCGGTGCGCTGGCTGCCCGGTAACCATGACCACTGGCCACAGATGAGCGAAGCCGCGCAGGGCTGTGACGCGTTACAGCCGGTGACCGATGTCGGTGGCTGGCGGGTGACCATGCTCAACTCCGAGGTCGAAGGTTCGGTGTTCGGTTATCTGGAGGATGAACAACTCCAGTTACTGGAGCAGTCCTTGCGTGAGGCGCCTGAGCGCCATCATCTGGTTTGTCTGCATCATCATCCGGTCGCCATTGGTTGTGAATGGATGAAGCCGATCGGCCTGCATAACGCTGATGCGTTGTTCGCCGTGCTGGAGCGTTATCCCCAGGTCCGGGCGGTGCTCTGGGGGCATGTGCATCAGGAATTTGATCAAGTGCGTCAAGGCATTCGGCTGCTGGCCACGCCGTCAACCTGTATCCAGTTCGCACCGGGCAGCGTAGATTTTGCCCTTGATACCGCCGCGCCAGGCTATCGCTGGTTACGCCTGCATGACGACGGGCGGCTTGAAACCGGGGTTTCGCGGCTGGTTGGCGTACATTTCGAGGTCGATCTGTCCGGAACCGGCTATTGAAACATTTGCCGGTGCAGCTCCCGGGCCTTAGTCCTGTAAACTGTGCGGCTTTATCATGACGCGCAAACCGGAGCCAAGGCATGACCGGCCATACCCCCGCACTCTTGTATATCCATGGCCTGAACAGCTCGGCCCTGTCGAAAAAGGCCACCTGGCTGGCGGCGCTGATGCATTCGCTGGGGCTGCAAGAGCGCTTGCGCGTGCCTGAACTGCACCATCATCCTCGCCAGGCGCTGGCCCAGCTTGAACAGGCCATTGAGGCGTTGGGCCGGCCATTACTGGTCGGCAGCTCGCTTGGCGGCTACTATGCGACCCATCTTGCGCAGCGTCACGGGCTCAAAGCGGTGCTGATCAACCCGGCGGTCAACCCGCACCAGTTGTTCGATGGCTATCTGGGCACTCAGCAGAACCTTTATACCGGACAGCGCTGGGAACTGACCCTGGATCATATTCAGGCGTTGGCCGAGCTGGAGGTGCCTGCGCCAAATCAGCCGCAGGACATCCAGGTCTGGCTGCAGACCGGTGACCAGACCCTGGATTACCGCCGCGCCGCTGCGTTTTATGCTCAGTGCAAGCTGGATATTCGCGAAGGCGGGGACCACAGCTATCAAGGCTTCGAGGCGCGCATGCCCGAGTTGCTGGCGATAGCCGGTTTTGCTCCGGCGCCGCTGTAATCCGCCCGCCTGTCACCCCAGTGAAAGGCGCGCATGCAAATATGCAACATTTCATGAACCATTGATGACGAGAACCCATGGCCACTCCCAGCGCTAGCTCTTATAACGCCGATGCCATCGAAGTCCTCTCGGGCCTCGACCCGGTTCGCAAACGTCCGGGCATGTACACCGACACCTCGCGGCCCAACCACCTGGCCCAGGAGGTCATCGACAACAGTGTCGACGAAGCTCTGGCCGGTCACGCCCGTTCGGTGCAAGTGATTCTGCACGCTGACAACTCGCTTGAAGTCAGCGACGACGGTCGCGGCATGCCGGTGGATATCCACCCCGAAGAGGGGGTTTCAGGTGTCGAGCTGATCCTCACCAAGCTGCATGCCGGCGGCAAGTTCTCCAACAAGAACTACCAGTTCTCCGGCGGTTTGCACGGGGTGGGCATCTCGGTGGTCAACGCGCTGTCGACCCAGGTGCGGGTCAAGGTCAAGCGTGACGGCAACGAATACCAGATGAGCTTCGCCGACGGCTTCAAAGCCTCGGAGCTGGAAGTGGTCGGCACCGTGGGCAAGCGCAATACCGGCACCAGCGTGTATTTCAGCCCGGACCCGAAGTATTTCGACAGCCCGAAGTTTTCCGTCAGTCGTCTCAAGCATGTGCTCAAGGCCAAGGCTGTATTGTGCCCTGGCCTGTTGGTGAGTTTCGAAGACAAGTCCAACGGCGAGAAGGTCGAGTGGCACTACGAAGATGGCCTGCGCTCCTACCTGCAGTACTCGGTCAACGACTTCCTGCGTCTGCCGGAAGAACCCTTCTGCGGCAGCTTTGCCGGTAACAAGGAGGCGGTGGACTGGGCGCTGTTATGGCTGCCTGAAGGCGGCGACAGCCTCCAGGAAAGTTACGTCAACCTTATTCCGACCGCGCAGGGCGGCACCCATGTCAATGGCTTGCGCCAGGGCTTGCTCGATGCCATGCGCGAGTTCTGTGAATTCCGCAGCCTGCTGCCGCGTGGTGTGAAACTGGCTCCGGAAGACGTCTGGGAGCGGATTGCCTTTGTGCTTTCGACCAAGATGCAGGAGCCGCAATTCTCCGGGCAAACCAAAGAACGTCTTTCGTCCCGTGAGGCCGCAGCCTTTGTTTCCGGGGTGGTCAAGGATGCGTTCAGCCTGTGGCTGAACACCCACTCGGACCTTGGCATGCAACTGGCGGAGCTGGCGATCAGCAATGCCGGTCGGCGCCTGAAAGCCAGCAAGAAGGTCGAGCGCAAGCGCATTACCCAAGGGCCTGCGCTGCCCGGTAAGCTGGCTGATTGCGCAGGCCAGGACCCGGCCCGTTCCGAACTGTTCCTGGTCGAGGGTGATTCGGCCGGTGGTTCGGCCAAGCAGGCGCGAGACAAGGAGTTCCAGGCGATCCTGCCGTTGCGCGGCAAGATCCTCAATACCTGGGAAGTCGATGGTGGTGAAGTCCTGGCCAGCCAGGAAGTGCACAACATTGCCGTGGCGATCGGGGTGGATCCGGGTTCGACGGATATCAGTCAGTTGCGTTATGGCAAGATCTGCATCCTGGCCGACGCCGACTCCGATGGCCTGCACATCGCAACCTTGTTGTGTGCGCTGTTCGTCCAACATTTCCGCCCGCTGGTGGATGCCGGTAACGTCTATGTGGCGATGCCGCCGCTGTACCGCATCGACCTGGGCAAGGAAATCTTCTATGCCCTGGATGAAGCCGAGCGCGACGGGATTCTCGACCGTCTGGTGGCCGAGAAAAAACGCGGCAAGCCACAGGTCACCCGATTCAAGGGCCTGGGTGAGATGAACCCGCCGCAGCTGCGTGAAACCACCATGGACCCGAACACCCGGCGGCTGGTACAGCTGACCCTGGACGACTTCGATACAACCCGGGAAATCATGGACATGTTGCTGGCCAAGAAGCGCGCCGCAGACCGTAAGTCCTGGCTCGAAACCAAGGGCAACCTGGCCGAGGTCATGATTTGAGAGCGGCCTGGTTCGCCCTTCTGGCCTTGCTGGCGGCACCTGCTTTGGCGGTGCCGCTTGAGCAGCTCAAGCTGGTCTCGGAACATCCGATCGACGGCATGACCGGCGGTAACCTGTCGGGTCTGGCGCTGTGTAACGGTGAGTTGTGGACGGTGTCGGACCGCGATGACCGGGTGCTGTATCGCCTGGACCGCTCGCAACCCGTCTGGCAGGCCGAGGCCGAAATCATCGAGGTGCCCGCAGCGCACAGCGACCTGCCGGCCAGCCTGCGCTCAATGGCCAGCCTGTCGTCGGTGGTGCGGGGTGGTGCAATGGATTATGAAGGCATCAGTTGCGACGCGGCAGGCAACCGCTATGTGGTCAGCGAGGCCCATGGCGCAGTGCTCAAAGTCACCGCGCAAGGTGCGGCCAACTGGCTGCCACTGCCAGCAGATGTGATCCGTCAGGCTCGGGAAAAGGGCATGTTGCAGCGCTTCAATGCGCTGTATGAAGGCATTGCCGTGAGCCCCGACGGGCAACAGCTCTGGCTGGCCGCCGAGCGCGAACAGCGCGGGCTGTTGCGAGTGGATCAGCAAGACGGGCAATGGCGATGCACCGGCAGTTGCGTGCTGTATGCCGAAGTGGATCAGGCCGCGTCGAAGGGTAGTGCTTTTCCGGACTTTTCCGACCTGGCGCTGTACAACGGCAAGCTGTTCACCCTTGAGCGCTCGGTGTACCGGGTCTGCCGGCGCAGCCTGCAAGACGGCGAGCTTGAACGTTGCTGGTCATTCGGTGCCGAGGCGAAAAAGCCGCACCGGCGCTATGAGCAACCCTATGGTCTGACCGAAGCACTGGTGGTTGATGAGAGCGGCGCCTGGATCGGCACCGATAACAACTTTGGTGCACGTGCCGATGGCGAAAAGCGGCCGGTGGTATGGCGCTTCGCCGCCCCGACCGGTGGCTGGAGCGCGCCATGAGCCAGTCACCCCCAGGCCGGCGGGCCGGCAAGGTCCTGATGATGCTTGCCTGGATAGCAGGCCTGTTCCTGGCCACCCGTTTTTTTGGTGAGTGGGAAGACCGGCAGCATAATCCCAACAGCGAAATGCTTTCTGAGCAGGGCGATGGCTATGTCGAGGTGCGTCTGGCAGGTAACCGTCAGGGGCATTTTGTCGGGACAGCGCAGCTCAACGGTCGCCCGGTCGCATTCATGATCGACACCGGCGCCACCGATGTGGCGATACCGGCCGAGGTGGCCGACGAACTGGGCCTGGAGCGCGGTGTTCCGGTCACGGTCAATACCGCCAATGGCCGGGTCCAGGGGTTTCGGACCCGCGTCGAGCGTCTGCAACTGGGCCAGATCGTCCTGCACGATGTTCGCGCCCTGGTGACGCCAAGTCTTGAAGGCAGAGAAATCCTGCTCGGCATGAGCGCCATGAAACAACTTGAATTTACCCAGCGCAGCGGCACCTTGCTGCTGCGCCAGACGACCCAATGATGAGGCCCGCATGAGCGACTCCCTTGACCTCAGTCTCGATGGCGTAGAACGCCGGTCCCTGGCTGACTTCACCGAACAGGCCTACCTCAACTATTCCATGTACGTGATCATGGACCGTGCCCTGCCGCATATCGGTGACGGTCTCAAGCCGGTACAGCGGCGCATTGTCTATGCGATGAGCGAACTGGGCCTGGGCGCCGACGCCAAGCACAAGAAGTCGGCGCGTACGGTCGGCGACGTGCTCGGCAAGTTCCATCCGCATGGTGACTCGGCCTGTTACGAGGCCATGGTGTTGATGGCTCAGCCGTTCAGCTACCGCTATACGCTGGTCGATGGCCAGGGTAACTGGGGCGCACCGGACGATCCGAAGTCGTTTGCGGCCATGCGTTATACCGAAGCCCGGCTGTCGCGGTATTCCGAAGTGCTGCTCAGCGAGCTGGGCCAGGGGACCGCTGACTGGGTGCCGAACTTCGATGGCACCCTTGAAGAACCCGCGGTGTTGCCGGCCCGTTTGCCGAATATCCTGCTCAATGGCACCACGGGTATTGCCGTGGGCATGGCGACTGACGTGCCGCCGCACAACCTGCGTGAGGTCGCCAGTGCATGCGTGCATTTGCTCGACGATCCCAAAGCCACGGTCGAGCAGCTTTGCGAACACATTCCGGGCCCGGACTACCCGACCGAGGCTGAAATTGTCACGCCACGGGCTGACCTGCTGAAGATTTACGAAACCGGCAAGGGCTCGGTGCGCATGCGCGCGGTGTACCGCGTCGAGGATGGCGACATTGTGGTCACGGCGCTGCCGCACCAGGTGTCGGGTGCCAAGGTGCTGGAGCAGATCGCTGCACAGATGCAGGCCAAGAAGCTGCCCATGGTGGCCGACCTGCGCGATGAGTCGGACCATGAAAACCCCTGCCGGATCGTGATCATTCCGCGCTCCAACCGGGTCGACGCCGCCGAACTGATGCAGCATCTGTTCGCCACCACCGATCTTGAGTCCAGCTACCGGGTCAACGTCAATATCATTGGCCTGGACGGTAAGCCGCAGCTCAAGAACCTCAAGGTGTTGCTTAATGAGTGGCTGATGTTCCGCATCGCCACCGTGCGCCGCCGCCTGCAGTACCGTCTGGACAAGGTCGAACATCGCCTGCACCTGTTGGACGGTTTGCTGACGGCGTATCTGAACCTCGATGAGGTCATTCACATCATCCGCACCTCGGATCAGCCCAAGGCTGACCTGATTGCCCGTTTCGACCTGTCGGAAATCCAGGCCGACTACATTCTCGACACGCGCTTGCGGCAATTGGCGCGGCTCGAAGAAATGAAGCTGCGCGGCGAGCAGGATGCATTGCTCAAAGAGCAGGCCAAGCTTAAGGCATTGCTGGGCAGCGACACCAAACTGCGCAAACTGGTGCGTGCTGAGCTGATCGCCGATGCTGAAACCTATGGCGACGACCGCCGTTCGCCGATTGTCGAGCGTGCCGAAGCCAAGGCGCTGTCGGAAAACGAGCTGATGCCTACCGAGCCGGTCACTGTGGTGCTGTCGGAAAAGGGCTGGGTACGTTGCGCCAAGGGCCACGACATCGACGCGACCGGGCTCTCTTATAAAGCCGGCGATGGTTTCAAAACCGCAGCGATAGGGCGCTCCAATCAGTTTGCGGTGTTCATTGATTCCACCGGCCGCAGTTATTCGGTGGCCGCGCATACCTTGCCATCGGCCAGGGGCCAGGGCGAACCGTTGACCGGCAAGCTGCAGCCGCCACCCGGTGCGACCTTCGATTGCGTGCTGTTGCCCGATGACGATGCGCTGTATGTGATCGCGTCCGACGCCGGTTACGGATTTGTGGTCAAGGGTGAAGACCTGCAGGCCAAGAACAAGGCCGGCAAGGCGCTGTTGACCCTGCCGGCCGGCTCGAAGGTGATTGCTCCGCGTCCGGTGCTCGACCGCGAAAATCACTGGCTGGCGGCAGTGACTACCGAGGGTCGCCTGCTGGTGTTTCGCATCAACGATCTGCCGCAGTTGGGTAAGGGCAAGGGCAACAAGATCATCGGTGTGCCGGGTGACCGGGTGGCCAGCCGTGAAGAATATGTCACCGATCTGGCCGTCGTGCCGTCAGGCGCAACGCTGGTGCTGCAAGCCGGCAAGCGTACACTGTCGCTCAAGGCCGATGATCTGGAACACTACAAGGGCGAGCGCGGGCGGCGTGGTAATAAATTGCCACGCGGTTTCCAGCGGGTGGACGCCTTATTGGTGGAAAACGGCTGAGAATGATCGTTTGCGGTCAGCGATCTTCGTTCTGCCATGAAGATCGCCGCATAATCGCTGGAGTCACAGCGAATATTCACGGATGATATGGGGTCTTCAGGAGCAGGCGTGGCTCAATGCCTGCATGACCCTGATGCGTATTCAATTTTTGACCTGCCGAACGCAGGTTGGACGGGACGATGAATCTTCTACGCCTTCCCATGATTTTGTTGGTGACGGGTGTGCTCGGCCTTGCCGGGTGCAGCGTGCATCAACCGGCTGCGCTCTACCAGCTCGACAGCGGTGAGCCAGGCCAGCCAAAGCAGGCTGCTGGGCTGGCAGTATTGCTGGGGCCGGTTTCGATTGCCGACTACCTGCAACGCGAAACCCTGCTGCAACGTCAGCCTGATGGCACGCTGACCGCGGCCGCCGATGGACGCTGGGCCGGTAACCTGTCTTCGGATATCGATCAACTGCTGTTGCGCCAGATTTCCTGGAAGCTCGACAGTCAGCGGGTGGTGTTGTCGCCCACGGTTGCCAACTTCACGCCGGACGTACAGGTGCTGTTGTCCATCACCCGGCTGGACTCCGGTAGCAAGCAGCCGGCGATTCTCGATGCGCAGTGGCGCCTGCTCGACCGCAAGGGTAATGTCCGTGACAGCCGCCTGGTGCACCTCGAAGAGGTCCACACTGGGACAACGGCTTCGCAGGTCAAGGCGCAGGGCATTCTGCTGCAGCGTCTGGCCGATCAGGTCAGCACCGCCATCAAGCCAATTTCCTGGGCGCCGGTTGAGGAACCCAAGAAAACTGCGCCGGTGGTGCGTGCCAAGCCGCAGCCGGAAAAGCCCAAGATTCCAATGGCATCGCCCATTCGAACCGATCTTGAAGTGTTCCGTTTCTAAAGACACGCATAAAAAAACCGCGCCTGGCGCGGTTTTTTTATCTCTGCAATCAGACCTTGTGCGCGTCGTGCATGCGCGCCAATTGGCGTTCGAGCATCGACGGGTAGGGCTCCATCAGGCGTTCGACACAGCAGGCGCCTTCGGGGCTGGCGATCGGCCGGATGCGTGCGCGCTGGCGCAGCAGTTCGTCATCGTTTACCGAGCGCTCGACCAGCAGCAGGTTGCGGCTGTGTTGCGACAGGGCCAGAGCGTCTTGCGCCTTGTCGGTCAGCAGCAGATCGATCTGGCTCAGGCCCGCCACCCCGTCACTCAAGGTCAGGCCCAGTTGCAGTTGCAGGGTGATGCCGCTGTCGGCGACTTCGATCTGCAGGGCATGGCTCAGGGCGCGCAGCAGCTCGCCACAGCAGATTGCATTGGTGAGGTAATCCTCGCCGCTGGTCTGGGTGTGGAACAGCATGAGGGTGCTGCCGTCGTTCAAGGTGTGCAGCTCGCCGTCATACAGTGACGTGGCCTGGTCCAGGCAGTCGCGATAGCGCTGCAGCAGGTCGGTCAGCCGTGCTTTGGGCAGGCGGCGAAGTTGGTCCTGGCCGCCCAGTTGCACGGCAAGAATTGCGCTGTACTGCGGCTCGCTGGGCGCTGCGGCAGGTACTGGCAAGGACGCAACCGGGCGGGCGACGGGAGTGGAGTTATCGCGCAGGTCGGCGAACGGGTCTTCTTCGTCTTCGAGGTCTTCCTCGGCCACCACACGTCGCGGCGCGGCAGCGGCTGGCAGGCGCGGTCGGGCCGGTTCGGCAACCTGGCTGCGCGGCTCGGGCTCGTCGTGCTCTTCGAGATCTTCGTCGAACAGTTCGGGCTCAGGGATCGGCTCAGGCTCTGGTATCGGCGGGGCGAACGAGGTGCGTAGCTGGCGGGCCAGATCGCCCACCTCATCCTGGCGCTCGGTGCCTGGGGTGTAGGGGTCGATATCCCTTAGCCACAGGCGCAGTTGCAGCAGCGGGGTCGAGATATGCCGGCCCAGGCGCAGGCTCAGGGCCAGGGCCAACGCAAGCAGGATGCCGGCCAGGATGCCCATGCTCTGCAGGCTGATGGTCATCGGCTGCTGGAACTGCGACATGTCCAGGCTGATCCGCAGATGCCCCGCCATGACGTCCTGGAAGGTGATCTTGATCTCGTACAGCCCCTGGGTTTCACCCAGCAGGCTGTTTTTCGGGCGTTGCCCGGCTTCGGCGAGGATGCGGTTGTCGACGCTGTAGATCGCCGCGTGGGCCACCAGCGGGTTTTTCACCAGATTGCCGAGCAGCACGTTGAGGCTGAGGATGTCGTTGGACACCAGCAGTTCGGTCGCCGAGCTGGCTGTCTGGATGGTCAGGGACTGTCCCAGCGCGTCTGCCTGCTCGTGCATGGCCTGTTTGAACTGCAAGCCCATCACGCCGGCATAGATCACCAATGCCAGAGCCACGAGAATCACGTTGTGGCTGGCAATACGCAGGGCGATCGGTACGCGGCGATGACGCAGGGCACGGAAGATCAACAGGAAGAAGTTATCGGTCTTGATAGGCGTGGGCCGGTTCACTGAGCGCGGCTCTTTCGATAATGAAGTTGCCGCGCAGTATAGCGAGCGGCCCAGACGTGGCAAAGCGCTGGCTGTGCCCGATGGTCACTGAAAGCGGGTAGAATGCGGTTTTTTTCCACCTGCGGGGGTGCGCCTTGCGCGAAATCGTCCTGATCAACATTACTGGTGAAGACCGTCCCGGTCTCACTGCGGCCATTACCGGCGTCCTCGCCCAGGGTGGCGTGAACATTCTCGATATTGGTCAGGCTGTGATCCATGACACCCTGTCGTTTGGCATTCTGGTCGAAATCCCGGGCACCGACGAAGGCTCATCGGTCCTCAAAGACGTGTTGTTCACCGCCTACAAGCTCGACCAGCAGGTGCGCTTCACTGCCGTGTCGGAACAGGACTACCAGCGTTGGGTTGAAGGCCAGGGCAAGGCGCGGCACATCGTGACCCTGCTGACCCGCAAGGTCACGGCCGAGCAGTTACAGTGTGTCAGCTCGATTACCGCCCGTTACGGGCTCAATATTGACCATATCGACCGTTTGTCCGGGCGTATGCCGCTCGACACCCCGGCGGATCAGGGCAAGGGTTGCATCGAGTTTTCGGTGCGCGGCGAACCGGCGGACCTCAAGGCCATGCAGGCCGAGTTTCTCAGTGTTGCTCAGGCGCTGAATGTCGACATCGCGTTCCAGCAAGACTCGCTGTTCCGGCGTAATCGGCGCCTGGCCGTGTTCGACATGGACTCGACCCTGATCGAAGCCGAAGTCATCGACGAACTGGCCAAAGCCGCCGGCGTGGGTGAGCAGGTTTCGGAAATCACCGAGCGGGCCATGCGCGGCGAACTGGATTTTCGCGCCAGTTTCAAAGAGCGTCTGGCGCTGCTCAAAGGCCTGGATGTCAGCGTGCTCGACGAAATCGGCGCTTCGCTGCGTCTGACCGAGGGTGCCGAAACGCTGTTCGCGGAACTCAAACGGCTGGGCTACAAAACCGCGATTCTGTCGGGCGGCTTTACCTACTTTGCCCGTCAATTGCAGGAAAAGCTTGGCATCGACTATGTATTTGCCAACGAACTGCAAATTGAGGATGGCCGGGTCACCGGTGTGGCCGTCGAGCCTGTCGTCGATGCGCAGCGCAAGGCTGACCTGCTGCGCGAGCTGGCGCACAAGGAAGGCTTGAGCCTGGAGCAGACCATCGCCGTGGGCGACGGTGCCAATGACCTGCCGATGTTGGCCATTGCCGGTCTGGGCGTGGCATTTCGTGCCAAACCGTTGGTCAAACAATCGGCCAAACAGGCCATCTCGACCCTGGGGCTGGATGGGGTTCTCTACCTGCTGGGCTTGCGCGACCGCGAAGGGCGTAACTGAGGCGGGCTTGAGGTCAAGGGCTTTGGCGGCGAAGGTGGCTGAGCGATCTTCGCTGCTGAAGCAGCGCCTACAGGCTGCCCCACAACGATTCGAACTCTTCCCCGATCTTTTTCTCGGGCGCCGCTGATTTCGGCGCCTCGAAGACCTGATATTCAAACTGGTTGTAGCTGGCGCTAGCAATATGCCGGGTTTTAAGCGCTGCGCGCTTTTCTTCGCCATTGATGTTGATCAGTACTTTGCTGTCTTCCTTGAATGGCAGACGTGGCGCCAGCATCAAGGGTGGTTTGCTCATGGCGCGCACCTCCGGCAGCATCAGGCTGCGCAGGTACTGGCTGTTCTGCTCTTCACGGATCAATTGCATGCCGCATGGCTGGGCAAATGGAGCGATCAGTTCAATCCCCATCTGGGTACCGCCGCTGCGTACCTGGCGTACCCAGCGCACGATGGCGATACTCCAGTTTTGCGCGCTTTCGTCCTGAATGCCGACCAGCTCACCGGCTTGCAGTTGAGTTGGCACTTCTTTGTGCCAGGCCAGGCAATAACCACCCGGGCTGTGATTGACGATGCTTAGCTCGAACATCGGAAAGTCGTGTTGCGCGTTGCCGGGGTCATGGTCGGCGTCGACCTGCGGGTATTCGATTTCCTCGAACGGCAGCAAAGTCGACGAGGTGCCGCCACGGTGGGCATCAAACGCCTGCGACCATGGGTCGTCACTGTTCTCATTGGCGACCTTGAGGGTGAAGTCGGCGGCCTGGATCACGGCGGGCAACTGCAGCAGTTCGCTGAACGACTTCTTGCCGGCCAGGTAGTAATGCAGGGCGCTCATGCCAATGCAGATCTTCAGCGTGCCGTGCCCGGCCATGCGCTGGAAGGTGCGCTCGGCGACATCACCCCAGGCGGCTGCCAGATGCTGGATCAGGTCTGTGCTGACGCCCGGCGGTACGCTCAGGCCGGATTGCGAGCGTTGTTCGGCGGGCAGCTCCAAATACTGCTCCAGGGCCACGGCCAGGGCCAGCGGGTTGATACCCAGCAGGCGCGGCAGCAGCTGCTCATCGAACAGGGTGCGATACAGCGGCGGCTTGTCGGCGGCTGGATCCAGGGCGAACAACGTGCCTGGTTCGTTGGCTGCCTGCAGTTTGACCATGCTGCTCCAGGCCTCAAGCACTTCGCCCAGCTTGCCAATATTGAGCTGGCGCATCTGGTTGCAGCGTGAGCTGCCCATCATCAGCGAGATGATGTAGGTCTGCTCAATGCTCAACTTGCGAACATGGACGGCCTGTGGCTCGTTGACCGGCACCTGGTGCAACTGATACTGGCGGGCGATCTGATAGATCTGGTGCAGCTCAAGCCACAGCCCGTCCTGCACCGGGCAATACAGCTGGCTGGCGCGAATCAGCGGGCCGTTCAGGCAATGCGCAGCACGTTGCAGCGCAGTGGTCAGCAACGTGCTGTTTTCGCGCGTGTAGCGCGGCGCGATGCTGTTGATAATCAGCTTATAGCCGGTGGCCAGGTGGTTCTGCAGCGCCTGGCACAGGTTGGCGACCTTGCGCGGGCGCTCGTCCAGAACGATGGCCTGGTTGAGGAAGTGGCGCTCCAGGTGCTTGCAGACGAAATAGACCTCCGGACGCAGCTCTTCGAGCAGCAGCAGGCGGTTATCGCTGGAGGTCAGCAACTGGTTGAGTTCGCTCAAGCCCTGATACAGCTGGCGGGCCATTTCGCCCAGGTTTGCCTTGGGCAGGGTCGAGATCCAGCGTTTCAGGTCGCGGGGGTTGGCTTCACAGAATGTCAGGCTCGACTGAGTCGGCGTAGAAACGCGCAACAGCAGCGGAAAGCTCATATTACTCATGTGACAGGCAACTCCCTCGTGTTGATGGCCTGAACGGTGGCGTCAGATTGATAAGGTGCCAATGCGTCGAGGGGGGAGAGCGCTGGGCAATATCAATAGACTGCGAAGTGTCCTACAACACCGATGGGTCGACTTTAACAGCATCGGCCTGCGACCGCAGCTTAATCTGGCACAGGGCCATGACCTTATGATTAATCCCGCCGCAATAGGTTGCATGGACACCGCTGCCGGCCAGGCACGATCCTGGCCGGCAGCCACGATCACGCCTGGTCGGCGCGACCCAGAGCCTGGCCCATGCGTACCGCTGAGCCGGCCGTCAGGGTTTCGGCCCATTTCACCTGCTCAGGGCCGAACAGTACGATGGCTGTGGAGCCCAGCTTGAAACGGCCCATTTCGGCGCCTTTTTCCAGCTGGATTGGCGCCCGTGCCGCTTCGTCGTAGCGCACGCTCTTGAGCTGGCGCTTGGGTGGCGTGACCAGGCCTGCCCAGACAGTTTCTACCGACGCTACGATCATCGCGCCGACCAGCACTACTGCCATCGGGCCGCGTTCGGTGTCGAATACGCAGACTACCCGCTCGTTACGGGCGAACAGCTCAGGTACGTTTTCGGCGGTGGTCTGGTTGACCGAGAAAATGCGCCCTGGCACATAGACCATCTCGCGCAGGGTGCCGGCCAGTGGCATATGAACGCGATGGTAATCCTTGGGCGACAGATAGACGGTGGCGAACTGACCGCCCATGAACGGCGCAGACAGCAGCGGATCGCCGCCAAGCAGCTCCAGCACGCTGAAACTGTGGCCCTTGGCCTGGAAAATCCGGCCTTGTTCGATCGGACCCAACTGGCTGATGGCGCCGTCGGCCGGGCACAGGATTGCCCCGGGGGTGTCGTCCAGAGGGCGAGCATCGGGTTTCAGTGCGCGTGTGAAAAACGCGTTGAAGTTTTCATAGGCCGTCAGGTCTTCGACTTGGGCCTGAGACATGTCTACCTGATAGCGGCGGGCGAACCAGGCGGTGAATGCGTTCTTGAACCAGCTCACCTTGCATTCGGCCACACAGCCAGCCAGGCGTGACAGCAGGTGGTGGGGCAGCAGGTACTGGCTCAGGATAAACAGACGCTCTTTCATTGATATTCCTAACAGCTTGTTGGGGCCTGCGCGGGGCAGGCCGTAGGTTCATTGCTCCACAGGCGTGTCGGGGTGGTTGCCCCATTCGCTCCAGGAGCCGGCATAGGCCTTGACTCGCGGGTAGCCCAGTGCTTTGGCGGCCAGATAGGTAAAGCCTGAGCGGCGATGGCTCTGGCAGTGGGTGATGATTTCCTTGTCCGGGGTGATACCCAGTGCTTCCAGGGTCTGGCGCAGATCGGTACGAATGCGCAGCTGACGCTCTTTGTCCATGCCAGCGGTCCACTCGAAGTTGATCGCGCCGGGAATGTGTCCGCCTTTGGCCGCCAGCACTTTGCTGCCGGTAAATTCCTCGGGCCCGCGGGCATCCCAGATCGCAAGATCGGCAGCACCCAGGCGGCTCTGCAGGTATTCGCGGGTGGCGGTGGGCGCGCTTTGCAGGCTCAGGCTCACTGCGCTGTGGCGGGTGGGCGATGCTTCACTGGACAGCGGCAGCCCGGCGGCCTCCCAGGCCAGCAGTCCGCCATTGAGGTAGTGGTAGCGGGAGTGGCCGATGACGTCCAGCAGCCAGATAAACCGCCCGGCCCAGCCACCGCCTTCGTCGTCGTAGACCACGTATACCGCATCGCTGCGGTGCCCCAGTTCGCCGAACAGGCGCTCCAGATCGCTCAGCGCGGGCGCAAGGCCCGGAGCGGGAGGCTGGCCCAGCTGGGTGCGCTTGGGCTCTATGAAACAGGCGCCGGGAATGTGTCCTGCGTCATAGCGGGCCTGATTGGTCAGATCGACAAGGATCAGCTCCGGCGCCTCCAGGCGAGGCTGCAGGTCACTGGCTTCAATAACCAGTGGCAAGTCGTTAAACACGGACATTTCCAGCCTCCCTTCATGAGCAAAGGCGTGGATTGTAGCCCAGAGCCGGAAAGGCCTGCACGCCGATAAGACAGTCTGAACCTGTCAGCCCCGCCAGCGATCACACAGGTTTCGCCCGGCCGGTGCTTTTGAGCTGGGTAAAGTTGACCAGGGCACGTTCCACACACTGCGCCGTCTTGGCGAATGCCTGTACGGTGATCTCCGACATCGGGCTGCCACCTTGGTCGGCAATCGCCAGGATCAGCACTTTGCCGTTGCAGCTCAGCGAGCGGATCAGTAAGTGCTGGCCCTTGAACAGGGTCTTGAAGGCCGGCGGCAGCAAGGCTGCGAACTGTGCGTGGTTGGCCGGTGTAAGACGCAGTTGGGTCGGCTGGGCCAGCAGTCGTTCCAGTACCTTGCTGTCTTTGATCTGAAACTGTAATGCGGCATTTTCCGCACCCAGGCCGGCCAGTTGATGCACGCGCAGCAGGCCAGTGTTCTTGTCCGGCATCAGCAGCATGACCCGCTGCATGCCGCTCGCCACCAGCGCATCGCGGGCGGTGCTGATCAGGTGCATGGCGTTGTTGAACGGGGAGGGCTCGACCAGCATGTCGGCGCACAGTTTGCGCCAGCGTTGCAGGTCATCGGCAGAAGGTGCGGCAGCGGGTTCATGGCCATTGCTGATGCGCCGAAAATCCCACGGCCAGAGCAGCGCCTGGGCGGGATGCCAAAGATCGTCCGCCGCATGCTGGCGAGCGCTGCTGGCAGCGTTCTGGTGTACCTGTTGCTGGGTCTGGTCCATTGACTGTTGCAGGTACAGACTGCTCAGCAGTTCCCAGCGCAGGCAGTGCGGGCTGTTCCAGGCCTGCTGTGCGGCCAGCGCCAGGCCATTACCCATCAATACCGTATTGGCTGGCTGGTTGAACCAGCGTTGCAGATCGGCGTTGGCATCCATGTCGCGCTGCTGTTGCAGCGGGTCGTGATTTTCCCTGGCGATACGCAGCGCCTTGACCCATTCGCGGCGCTCTTTGATCAGTACGGTATAGCCACGCGTGACCCAGACCGGCAGGCGCCAGACCGTGGCCAGTGCCTGGCACAAGTCCAGCAGCTTGACGCCGAACAATTCAAGCTCGACCGTGCGGCTTGATTCGCCTTTATGAATGACCCGCAGTTCCCATTCTTCCAGCAGCTTGGGGTGGGCCAGCGCCAGTGGCCAGAGCGGTGCGAGGAACAGCAGGCTGCCCAGATGAATATCCTGCCAGAGCCGCGCCAGACGGCTGGCGAACAGGCCATTGGCCTGTTGGGTGGCATGCTGGCTGATCAGAATCAGTTGACGGTAAGCCTGGGGGACTTCCTGCGCCTGTTTGGCCGGCAGGCGATTAAGCAGCACTTCGGTGCGGGCCAGGCCCAGGCGATTGAGCGCCACTTCAAGACTCTCGGCCGGCTCTGTGATGCCATGGCTGTGCTGGTTGGCCTCGCGCAGCACGCTCAGCACCAGCGCCGGGCTGTCTTGCATCATGTCGGCAATATCACGCAACGAACGACGGCTGTCGTTCAGTGCGGCGCGCACACGGGCGTGATTGGCCTGTGCAACGGGCAGGGCAAGATCATCCAGTTGTTTGACCCAGGCTTCAAGTGTCTTGGGGCGTGGGAGGTGCGATGTGCTGGCTATCGGCATACGGAAGGCCTGTGCGGCTGAGATCGTTCAGCAGTGGATACGCTTTTTCATATATGGATGCGTCATGTATTGTTACACCCTGTTTCGATAGCAAAACAGGTTTTTCACGGCAACAGCCTATAGTCTGGCTCAGGCGGGCCGATAAGCAGAACAACAGTTTCATGAATCACCGCACATCTCCCTGAACCCGACTCAACAAGTATTTGTACCTATGGCCAAAATCATCGGCATCATTGTCGTTTTCGCGAGCGTTCTCGGCGGATACATGCTATCCCACGGTCAATTGGCAGCGCTGTTCCAGCCATTTGAAATCGTCATCATTGGTGGTGCAGCGCTGGGCGCCTTTCTGCAGGCCAACCCTGGCCATATGACCATGCATGTGTTCAAAAAGTCGCTGAAGATGTTCAGCACTCGCTTCACGCATGCCTATTACCTCGAAGTGCTGGGTCTGGTGTACGAGATTCTCAACAAGAGCCGCCGCGAAGGCATGATGGCCATCGAAGGGGACATCGAAGAGCCGGCTTCCAGTCCGATCTTCGCCAAGTACCCTGGCGTACTCAAGGATGAGCGCATGACCGCCTACATCTGCGATTACCTGCGCATCATGTCGTCCGGCAACATGGCTCCTCACGAGCTTGAAGGCCTGTTCGACATGGAACTGTTGAGCATGAAGGAAGAGCTTGAGCATCCTTCCCACGCCGTGACCGGCATTGCCGACGGTATGCCCGGTTTCGGTATCGTGGCCGCGGTACTGGGTATCGTGATCACCATGGCCATGCTGGGAACCGGTGACAAGGCCGCCATCGGCCAGCACGTGGCGGCGGCACTGGTCGGTACCTTCTTCGGTATCATCGCGGCGTACGGCTTCTTTGGTCCGCTGGCTTCTTGCCTGGCGCACGATGCCAAGGAAGAAATGAACGTCTACGAGTCGATCAAGGCGGCTCTTGTGGCCTCGGCTTCCGGCATGCCGCCATCACTGGCCGTCGAGTTCGGTCGCAAGGTGCTTTACCCCGCCCACCGCCCCAGCTTCAGCGAGCTGGAACAAGCCGTACGTGGTCGCTAAACCATGGAAAATAATCAGCCAATAATCGTCAAGCGCGTCAAGCGCTTTGGCGGGGGGCACCACGGCGGTGCCTGGAAGATCGCCTTTGCTGACTTTGCGACAGCAATGATGGCGTTCTTTCTGGTGCTCTGGCTGTTGTCGGCTGCGACTCCGGAACAACTGGTGGCCGTGGCCGGTTACTTCAAGGACCCGGTCGGCTTCAGCGACAGTGGCTCGCCCTATGTCATCGACCTGGGCGGCTCGCCGGAAATGTCTCCTAACCAGACCCTCAACCCCGAGGTCAAGAGTACGCCGAGCCCGGACACCGTGCCGATCGAGGCCGAGTCTGCCGAAGCCAAGGCCGAGCAGGTCGAGCAGGAACGCATGGAAATGCTCCTGCTGGAGTTGCAGAACAAGATTGAAGAGAGTCCGGAGCTGCAAAAGTTCAAGGACCAGATCCTGCTGGAGATCACTCAGGACGGTTTGCGTATCCAGATTGTCGATGCCGATAACCGGCCAATGTTCGACTCCGGCAGTGCGCGGCTCAAACCTTACTTCGAAGACATCCTGCTGGCGATGTCTGACACCATCAAGGCTGTGCCGAACAAGATCAGCGTCAGTGGTCATACAGATGCCAAGCCGTTTGCCGGTACCGGTGAGTTCGGCAACTGGGAGCTGTCGGCCAACCGCGCCAACGCTGCCCGTCGTGCGCTGATCGCCGGTGGCTACCCTGAGCAGCAGGTGGCACGAGTGGTGGGGTACGCGTCCTCGGCGCTGTTCGATCGCCAACATCCGCTGAACCCGGTCAACCGGCGTATCGATATCATCGTGCTGACCCGCAAGGCCCAGCAGCGTATGGATGGTGACCAAGGCAGTGCGCCGCCGGTCAATCCAGCCCCGGCGGCACCGGGTGCTGCGGCGCCTGGAGCCGCTGCGCCTGGCGCGGCGAACGGCAGCCAGGCGCCGGCCGTGCTGCCGCATGAGGTTCGTGAACGGGTCAATATCTTCGATCAGGGGCCGCTCAGGGCGCCGGGTAGCAACCCGTAATCTGCCTGGCTGTCAGGCCGCCCCTGTAGCGTGCAGCAGGGGCGGCTGGCAGCTTTGCTGCGCCAGTCTCAGTATTCGTCTTGCGGCAGACTGGCCAGGATCGAGCGGTAGCTGTGCATCCGTTGCGGATGGATGCGGCCTTGTTCCAGCGCATTGAGCAGCGCACAACCCGGCTCGCGGTCATGCTTGCAGTCGCGAAAGCGGCATTTGCCCAGCAGATCATTGAACTCGATAAAGCCGGCCTCGACGTCGTCCCGGCTCACATGCACCAGGCCAAATTCGCGGATACCCGGCGAGTCGATCAGATCACCGCCGCCCGGGAAGTGGAACAGGCGTGCGGTGGTGGTGGTGTGGGTGCCTTGTCCGGAAAACTCCGATAGCGGCCCGACCCGGGTGCCGACTTCCGGCAACAGGCTGTTGACCAGCGATGATTTGCCGACCCCGGACTGGCCGACAAATACACTCACTTTGCCATCCAGTTGCTGTTGCAACTGCTGCATGCCATCGCCCTGATGGGCAGATACTTCGAGCACCGGATAACCCAGGCCGCGATACACCGACAGCAGGTCGTTGAGTACCACGCTGTTGTGTTCGTCGATCAGATCAGCCTTGTTGAGCAGCAGCAACGGGTGGATGCCGGCATGTTCGGCGGCGACCAGGTAGCGATCGATCAGGTTGGCATGCGGCTCAGGCATCGGCGCGAAGACGATGACGATCAGGTCGACGTTGGCCGCGACCGGCTTGAGCAGCCCGCGGCTGTCAGGGCGGCACAGTTCGGTGCTGCGCGGCAGTTGCGCGACAATCACGCCAACGCCCTGATTGCCGGCCCGCCACACCACTTTGTCGCCAGTGACCAGTGCCGGCAGGTTGGCGCGCAGGTAGCAGCGGTAGGTCTGGCCGCGATGCTCGCCGTCCTGGGCCTCGACTTCGACCTGCACACCGAAATGAGCAATCACCTGGCCGAACTCTTCCGGGCCCAGGTCGCCGCCTTCCAGAATCTCCAGCGCCTGGGTCTCACGTTTGGCGGCGCGAGCGGCGCGTTCGCCCTGGATCTTTTCGATGCGCCAGTTCTGGCGGCGGTTGAGTTGGCGTTTGGCCATGGGATTCCCGGTCAATGAGCTCGAACGCGCGATACTAGCATGCCGACGCTGAGCTAAACTGCGCGCCTATGCTGAGGAGCCAATATATGCAAAGCAAGAGCAACCTGATCTGGATCGATCTGGAAATGACCGGCCTGGACCCTGACAACGATGTAATCATCGAAATGGCCACCATCATCACTGACAGCGAGCTCAATACCCTGGCCGAAGGCCCGGTGATTGCGGTGCACCAGAGTGACGAGATTCTGGCCGGCATGGATGAGTGGAACACCCGTCAGCATGGCGGCTCGGGGCTGACTCAGCGGGTCCGTGAGAGCACCATCGACAGCGCCCAGGCCGAGGCCCTGACGCTGGCGTTCATCAAGCAATGGGTGCCGGAGCGCAGCTCGCCGATCTGCGGTAACAGCATCTGCCAGGACCGGCGCTTCCTGTACCGGCACATGCCAACGCTGGAAAACTACTTTCACTACCGCAACCTTGACGTTTCGACCCTCAAGGAGCTGGCGGCCCGCTGGTCGCCAGAGCTGAAGTTCAAGAAGGGCAGCACTCACCTGGCACTGGACGATATCCGCGAATCCATTGCTGAGCTGCGTTTTTACCGCGAAAACTTCATCAAGTAAGCACGCTGCTTCAAGCGCGCAGTCAACAAAGCCCTTTGCACCCTTTCAGTGCGTCGGGCCGCCGGGTAGACTGCGCGGCTTTGTCGCAGGGGGTAACGCCATGTTGTTGATGCTGTATCTGATGGCGATTACCGCCGAGGCCATGACCGGCGCGTTGTCCGCAGGACGACGGGGCATGGACTGGTTTGGCGTGGTGCTGATTGCCTGTGTCACTGCGTTGGGTGGTGGGTCGGTGCGCGATGTGCTGCTTGGTCATTACCCTCTGACCTGGGTGAAACACCCCGAATATCTGGTACTGACCAGCGTCGCGGCGCTGGTGACGATCTTCATCGCGCCGCTGATGCGGCATCTGCGCTCGCTGTTTCTGGTGCTCGATGCCGTGGGCCTGGTGGCTTTCACCCTGATTGGCTGCCTGACCGCCCTGGAAACAGGGCACGGCATGCTGGTCGCTTCGGTCTGTGGCGTGATCACCGGAGTGTTCGGCGGCATTCTGCGCGACATCTTCTGCAACGATATTCCGCTGATCTTCCGCCGCGAGCTCTATGCCAGCGTGTCCTTCCTTGCTGCCTGGTGCTTCCTGGCTTGTCGCTACCTTGGCGTGTCAGATGAGCAGGCGATCCTGATTACCCTGTTCGGCGGCCTGTTGATGCGCCTGTTGGCGATCCGCTTCAAATGGGAAATGCCGAAGTTCGTTTACAAGGATGACCACTGAACGCAGCCCCTACCCCGCAGGGCGTGCTGCTCTATGGCCCATTCGACATGCTCACGGACCAGTTCTGACGGGTGCTCACGTCGTGCCTCCAGGGCCTGCAGCACGCTGATGGTCGAGGGCGCGTTACCCAGCCCGACGGCCAGGTTGCGCAGCCAGCGCTCATAGCCGGCGCGGCGCAGGGGCGAGCCTTCGGTGCTGCTGAGAAAGCGCTCTTCGTCCCACATGAACAGCTCGGCCAGCCCGGCATTGTCGAGGTTATGGCGCGGCTGGAAATCGCTTTGCTCGGTGGGTTTGGCGAAGCGGTTCCATGGGCAGACGATCTGGCAGTCATCACAGCCGAATACCCGGTTACCGATCAGTGCTCGCAACTCGACAGGAATGGCGGTTTTCAGCTCGATGGTCAGGTAGGAAATGCAACGCCGGGCATCGAGCACATACGGGCCTACAAACGCTGCCGTCGGGCAGATGTCCAGGCAGGCGCTGCACCGGCCGCAATGCTCGGTGGCGTGGGGCGGGTCCACCGGCAGCGGCATGTCGACGAACAGCTCGCCAAGAAAGAAGAAACTGCCGGCCTTGCGGTTGAGTACCAAAGTGTTCTTGCCGATCCAGCCCAGCCCGGCCTGTTCGGCAATGGCTTTTTCCAGTACCGGGGCGCTATCGACGAAGGCCCGGTAACCGAACGGGCCGATCGCCTGCTGAATGCGCTCGGCCAGTTGCTGCAGACGTTTGCGCACCAACTTGTGGTAATCGCGGCCCAGCGCGTAGCGCGACACGTAGGCTTTTTCCGGTTCAGCCAGGCGTTGGGTCATCTCGCTGTCGCCTGGCAGGTAGTCCATGCGCAGCGACACCACGCGCAAGGTGCCAGGCACCAGTTGCTCGGGATGGGAACGTTTGCTGCCATGCGCGGCCATATAGTCCATCTCGCCGTGGTAGCCCGCGTCGAGCCAGCGCTCCAGATGCTGTTCATGCTCGTTGAGATCAAGGCCGCTGATGCCGACCTGCTGGAAGCCCAGTTCGCGGCCCCAGGTCTTGATCGACAGGGCAAGTTCGGCGAGTTCGTCGCCGGTCAGTTGTTCGGTAGTTGCGGGCATGCGAAAGGAGAAAATAAGACCAAGGTGCGTATAATTCTGCCAGATATCGGAGCCCACACACGCATGCCAGATACTCAAAGCCATTTACCCGACGCGCTGTACACCGCTGAACAGGTCCGTGACCTCGATGCGCGGCTGATTGCCGCCGGCACGCCAGGTCTGGAGCTGATGCAGCGTGCGGCCCGTGCGACCTGGCGTGCAGTGCGCCGACGCTGGCCCGAGGCGGGCGTGCTGACGGTGCTGGCCGGGCATGGCAACAACGCCGGCGACGGGTATCTGGTGGCACAGTTGGCGCATCAGGCCGGTTGGGTGGTGCGGGTTCTGGCGGTGGGTGATCCGGCTGCTCTGCATGGCGATGCCGCCACGGCCCATCAGCAGGCTCGCGCAGCGGGTGTCGAAATCCTCCAATGGCTGGGCCAGCCGCTGGTCGGTGTGGTAGTTGATGCGCTGTTGGGCACCGGGCTGCGCGGCGAGGTGCGTGAGCCCTATAAAGCGGCCATTGAAGCCATCAATGCGGCGGACCTGCCGGTGGTTGCGGTGGATATCCCCTCCGGTCTGAGTGCTGACACGGGGCAGGCGCTGGGCTGCGCCGTGTGCGCCGATCTGACCGTGACCTTTATCGCTCTGAAGCTGGGCCTGTTCACCGGCGATGCGGCTGATCATGTCGGGCAACTGCTGTGTGAAGATTTGCAGGCTGACCCGCAGTCGCTCAGCCAGACGCCGGCCACCGCGACACGGCTTGACAGCGCCAACCTGGCAACTCTGGCGCCGCGCCCGCGTACTGCGCACAAGGGGCAGTTCGGCCGGGTACTGGTGGTGGGCGGTGATCACGGCTTTGGCGGCGCCGCGCTGTTGAGCGCCGAAAGTGCATTGCGCAGCGGCGCCGGGATGCTGACCCTGGCAACCCGCGCTGAACACGTCACGGCTGCGCTGGTGCGCATGCCGGAAATCATGAGCACCGGGATTCATTCGGCCAACCAATTGACCGGGTTGGTCGCTGCCGCTGATGTGCTGGTGGCAGGTCCCGGTCTGGGGCAGGGCGGTTGGGCACGCAGCCTGCTGTCTGTCGTTGCCGGTGCCGACAAACCGCAGGTGTGGGATGCCGATGCACTCAACCTGTTGGCGGCCGGCCAGGTCAGGCTGCCGTCGGGCTGTGTCATCACCCCGCACCCTGGTGAGGCGGCACGGTTGCTGGGTGTCACGACGGCCGAAGTGCAGGCCGACAGGCCCGCAGCGGTTCGCCGTCTTGCAGAACAGTTCAAGGCTGTTTGCGTGCTCAAGGGCAGTGGCAGCCTGATTGCCGATCCGCAGGGGCGCCTGGCGCTCTGTGATCGGGGGCATCCAGCCATGGCCAGTGCCGGGCTGGGCGATGTGCTGTCCGGTCTGATCGGTGCCCTGTTGGCGCAGCACATGCAACCATTCGAAGCGGCTTGCCTGGGCGTCTGGCTGCATGCCAGGGCCGGTGAGCTGGCAGGCCTGGAGGGGCGTGGGCTGCTCGCCAGTGACCTGATCGTGATCATTCGTCGCCTGTTGGAGGAGCTGCAACCGTGTCTGAAGTAACCCTGCAGGTAGATGGCGAAGACGCCATGGTGGCATTGGGCGCGCAGCTGGCGCAGCTCACTGCGGCAAAGGGTGTGATTTTTCTCGAAGGTGACCTGGGCGCGGGCAAGACCACCCTGTCACGCGGACTGATCCGCGGCCTGGGTCATGAAGGGGCAGTCAAAAGCCCGACCTTTACCCTGGTCGAACCCTATGAAATCGGCGCGCTGCGGGCTTTTCATTTCGACCTGTATCGGCTGACCGACCCTGAAGAGCTGGAGTACATGGGCATCCGCGATTACTTCGCCGATGATGCACTGTGCCTGATCGAATGGCCGGCCCGTGGCAAGGGGTTTTTGCCAAAGCCCGACCTGACCATTACCATTACGCACCAGGGTGCCGGTCGTACGGTGACCCTCAACCCGCAAGGCCCGCGTGGCGAACGCTGGTGCGCGGCCCTGGCCTGATGAGCCAGGCAGAATTCACAGAGAACTTTTACTGATATGGGGATGAATATGCGCATGCGCGCGCCGCTGGCGGTGCTTGGTTTGCTGTTGATGGCCATGGCCGTCGATGTGTGGGCGGCCGCGACCCAGGTGCGCAGTGTCCGCCTGTGGCGCGCCCCGGACAACACCCGGCTGGTCTTTGACCTGTCGGGGCCGGTGCAGCACAGCGTATTCACGCTGACCGCTCCGGATCGGCTGGTGATCGACATCAATGGTGCGACCCTGAGCGGGCCATTGAACGTGGCGACCGCCAATACGCCGATTACCAGTGTGCGTTCGGCGCAGCGCACCCCTACGGATTTGCGCGTGGTCGTTGACCTGAATAAGGCTGTGACCCCCAAGAGTTTTACCCTGGCCCCTAACCAGCAGTACGGCAATCGTCTGGTGGTCGACCTGTTCGACAACGCCGCCGATGCCAACCCGCCGCCGAGCCTGCCGGAGACCACAGTGGCCACTGCGCCAGCGGTACCGATCAGCCCGGCCAAGCCCGATGTCAAGCTCACTCCGGTCCCAAGCGGCAAGCGCGACATCGTGGTGGTGATCGATGCCGGTCACGGCGGCGAAGACCCGGGAGCTTCGGGCGGCAAAGGGCAGATCGAGAAGCATGTGGTGCTGTCGATCGCCAAAGAGCTGCAGCGCCAGATCAGCGCGGAGAAGGGCTACCGGGCCGAGTTGACCCGCACTGGCGACTACTTCATTCCGCTGCGCAAGCGTACCGAGATCGCCCGCGCCAAAGGGGCTGACCTGTTCGTGTCGATTCATGCTGACGCCGCGCCGTCCAAGGCGGCGTTCGGCGCCTCGGTGTTCGCTTTGTCCGATCGCGGCGCAACATCGGAAACCGCACGCTGGCTGGCCGACAGTGAAAACCGTTCCGACCTGATTGGTGGTGCCGGTGCCGTGAGCCTTGACGACAAGGACCGAATGCTTGCCGGTGTGCTGCTTGACCTGTCGATGACCGCCTCGCTGTCGTCGAGCCTGAACGTCGGGCAAAAGGTCTTGAGCAGCATCGGCCGGATTACGCCGCTGCACAAATCCCGTGTCGAGCAAGCCGGCTTCATGGTGCTCAAGTCACCGGATATCCCGTCGATCCTGGTCGAAACCGGCTTTATCTCGAATGCCAACGAGGCCAGCAAGCTGACCACCACTTCGCACCAGCAGGCGCTGGCCCGTTCGATCAACGCCGGGGTCAAGCAGTTCTTCCAGCAGAACCCGCCGCAGGGCACCTACATCGCCTGGCTGCGTGATAACGGTAAACTGGCTCAGGGGCCGCGCAACCACGTCGTACGCTCCGGTGAAACCCTGGCCATGCTTGCTGCGCGCTATGAGATGAGCATGGCGACCCTGCGCAGTGCCAACGGGCTCAAGACTGACGATCTGCGCATTGGTCAGGACCTGCGAATCCCCAGCGTCGAGGTTGCCACCCAGCCATGACGGATCTGCTTGTTGACGACCAACCCGCACAGGACGCTGCAAGCGTTTCTCCTGCGGCGCGTATCCAGTTGCTCAGCCCGCGCCTTGCCAACCAGATTGCTGCCGGTGAGGTGGTCGAACGCCCGGCCTCGGTGGTCAAGGAACTGCTGGAGAACAGCCTGGATTCCGGTGCCCGGCGCATTGATGTCGATGTCGAGCAGGCCGGCGTCAAGCTGCTCAAGGTGCGTGATGACGGCCGAGGCATTGCGGCGGATGATCTGCCGCTGGCGCTGGCCCGCCACGCGACCAGCAAGATTCGCGAGCTCGAAGACCTTGAGCGGGTGATGAGCCTGGGCTTTCGTGGTGAGGCGCTGGCGTCGATCAGTTCGGTGTCGCGTCTGACCTTGACTTCCCGAACCCGTGACGCCGATCAGGCCTGGCAGGTCGAAACCGAAGGTCGTGAGATGAACTCCAGGGTCCAGCCATCGGCGCACCCGGTGGGGACATCGGTCGAAGTGCGTGACCTGTTTTTCAACACCCCGGCACGGCGCAAGTTTCTCAAGGCCGAAAAAACCGAATTCGATCATTTGCAGGAAGTCATCCGGCGTATGGCGCTGGCGCGTTTCGACGTGGCCTTCCACCTGCGCCACAACGGCAAAAGCGTCCTGAGCCTGCATGAAGCCCATGACGACACGGCCAAGGCGCGGCGTGTCGGGGCCATCTGTGGTCCGGGTTTTCTGGAGCAGGCGCTGCCGATTGATATCGAGCGCAACGGCCTGCACCTGTGGGGCTGGGTCGGCTTGCCGACCTTTTCGCGCAGCCAGGCCGACCTGCAGTATTTTTTCGTCAATGGCCGTGCGGTGCGCGACAAGCTGGTTGCCCATGCGGTGCGGCAAGCCTATCGCGACGTGCTATTCAATGGTCGTCATCCGACCTTCGTGTTGTTTTTCGAGGTCGATCCGGCAGCAGTGGATGTCAACGTCCACCCGACCAAGCATGAAGTGCGTTTTCGTGACGGGCGCATGGTCCATGACTTCCTGTACGGCACCCTGCACCGGGCGCTGGGCGATGTAAGGCCGCAGGATCACCTGCCCGAGGCGCAACCCGAGGCACCGATCCAGCGGCCGAGCGGTCTGCAGGCTGGCGAGTTCGGGCCACAAGGCGAGATGAGCCTGGCTGCGCACGCGCTGGAGCGCCCGCAAGGCCAGGCTTATGGCGCGCCGGCAGGTGGCGCAGGGGCCGCTGGCGGCGGTTCTGGCGGTTACCAGTATCAGTACACGCCGCGGCCCACTTCCAGCCTGCCGACTGCTGAGACCCAGAACGTCTACCGCGAATTCTATGCGCCACTGGCCGGCGCCGCGCCGGCGTCTGAGGTGGCGTCGCTGCCGGAGTCAAGCGGCGACATCCCGCCGCTGGGCTATGCCCTGGCGCAGCTCAAGGGGATCTACATCCTGGCCGAAAATGCCCATGGTCTGGTGCTGGTGGATATGCATGCCGCGCATGAGCGGATCATGTATGAACGCTTGAAGGTGGCGATGGCCCATGAAGGTCTCAGTGGTCAGCCGCTGTTGGTGCCTGAGTCGATTGCGGTCAGTCAGCGCGAAGCCGATTGCGCCGAGGAACACCTGGATACCTTCCGGCAGTTGGGCTTCGAATTACAGCGGCTGGGGCCGGAAAGCCTGGCGATTCGGCAGATTCCGGCACTGCTCAAACAGGCCGAGGCCAATCGGCTGGTCAGCGACGTGCTGGCCGATCTGATGGAGTACGGCACCAGTGACAGGGTCCAGGCACACATGAACGAGTTGCTTGGCACCATGGCGTGCCACGGCGCGGTACGTGCCAACCGGCGGCTGGCGATCCCGGAAATGAACGGTTTGCTGCGTGACATGGAAAATACCGAGCGCAGTGGCCAATGCAACCACGGGCGGCCCACCTGGACCCAGATGGGCCTGGATGATCTGGACAAACTTTTCCTGCGCGGTCGTTGAATGAATGCTTTACCTGCGGCCATCTTTCTCATGGGGCCAACCGCTGCGGGCAAGACTGATCTTGCCATTGAACTCACCAGGGTCCTGCCTTGTGAACTGATCAGCGTCGACTCGGCACTGGTCTATCGCGGCATGGACATCGGCACGGCCAAGCCGTCGAAGGCGCAACTGGCCGAGTTTCCACACCGCTTGATTGACATTCTCGACCCCTCGCAAAGCTACTCGGCAGCCGATTTTCGCCGCGATGCTCTTGAGGCCATGGCTGAAATTACCGCGCGCGGCAATATTCCTTTGCTGGTCGGCGGCACTATGTTGTATTTCAAGGCTCTATTGGAGGGGCTGGCCGACATGCCGTCCGCCGATGCCGGGATACGCGCACAGCTTGAAGCCCAGGCGCAGGCTCACGGGTGGCAGGCGTTGCATGACCGGTTGGCCGAGGTGGATCCGGTGTCGGCGGCGCGTATTCATCCCAATGACCCGCAGCGGTTGATTCGCGCGCTGGAGGTTTATCTGGTCAGTGGAATGAGCATGACGGCGCACCGCGAGCAACAAATTGCGCAAAGTGCCGAAGGATCAGCATCGGGACAGGGACAATTGCCCTATACTGTCGCCAGTCTTGCGATAGCTCCGGCTGATCGCAAGGTATTGCATGACCGCATTGCCTTACGTTTTGTGCAAATGCTGGAACAGGGATTTCTGGACGAAGTACTGGCACTGCGCTCAAGAGGCGATCTGCACGCAGATCTGCCGTCCATCAGAGCCGTCGGTTATCGCCAGGTCTGGGATCATCTGGATGGCAAGCTTACACGTGAAGAGATGCAGGAACGCGGCATCATTGCCACGCGCCAGTTGGCCAAGAGGCAGTTCACCTGGCTACGCAGCTGGAAGAACCTGCACTGGCTTGACAGTCTGGATCGCGACAATCTGCCACGCACCTTGAAATACCTGGGATCGGTCTCCATATTGGACTGAGTCCCTGCAATGGCTGTCTATCCTTGGGGGGTGGCGGTCCAAGCCAATCGAATTCGTTTTACTATTATTGATCCTTAAAGGAGTGCGGCACATGTCAAAAGGGCATTCGCTACAAGACCCTTACTTGAATACCTTGCGCAAAGAGAAGGTCGGCGTTTCGATCTATCTGGTCAACGGTATCAAGCTGCAAGGTACGATCGAGTCGTTCGATCAGTTCGTCATTCTGCTGAAAAACACCGTCAGCCAGATGGTGTACAAGCATGCTATTTCCACTGTTGTTCCGGTCCGTCCAATCCGCCTGCCAAGTGCTACCGATGAAGCAGGTGATTCCGAGCCTGGTAACGCCTGATAGGAGCCTGCCTTGTTCTTTGAGCGCCACAGCGGTGGTGAGCGGGCGTTGCTCGTTCATCTGGAAGGTCAAGACCCTGAGGCGCGCGAAGATCCGCAGGAGTTTCAGGAGCTGGCTCTGTCGGCCGGCGCCGATACCGTCGCACTGGTCAACGTGCCACGGCATCGTCCATCGGCCAAATACCTGATCGGAACCGGCAAGGTCGAGGAACTTCGCGACCAGGTCCGCTCCGGTCATGTCGATCTGGTGATTTTCAATCACACCCTCACGCCCAGCCAGGAGCGTAACCTCGAACGTGTCTTTGAATGCCGGGTGCTCGATCGTACCGGGTTGATTCTCGACATCTTCGCCCAGCGTGCGCGTACCCATGAAGGCAAGCTGCAGGTTGAACTGGCCCAGCTTGAGCATATGAGTACCCGCCTGGTTCGCGGCTGGACTCACCTTGAGCGGCAAAAGGGTGGTATCGGGCTGCGCGGTCCTGGTGAGACCCAGCTCGAAACCGACCGTCGTCTGCTGCGGGTGCGCCTGCGGCAGATCAAGGGCCGTCTGGAGAAGGTGCGCAGCCAGCGCGATCAGGCGCGGCGCGGGCGCAAGCGGGCGGATATCCCTTCGGTTTCGCTGGTCGGCTATACCAACGCAGGCAAGTCGACGCTGTTCAATTCAGTGACCGATTCTGAGGTCTATGCGGCCGACCAGTTGTTCGCCACCCTCGATCCGACCCTGCGTCGTCTGCAGCTTGACGACCTGGGGCCGATTGTTCTGGCCGATACCGTGGGTTTCATTCGCCACCTTCCGCACAAACTGGTCGAGGCGTTTCGCGCCACGCTGGAAGAATCGAGCAATTCCGACCTGCTGCTGCATGTGATCGACGCCCATGAGCCTGAGCGCGATGCGCAGATCGAACAGGTCATGGCCGTGCTGGTCGAGATCGGCGCCCAGGACTTGCCGATACTTGAGGTGTATAACAAACTCGATCTGCTCGAGAATGTCGAGCCGCATATCCAGCGAACCCCTGATGGCAAGCCGGAGCGGGTCTGGCTGTCGGCCCGCGACGGTCGTGGTCTCGACCTGCTCAAGCAGGCGATCGCTGAGCTGTTGGGTGAAGATCTTTTTGTTGCAACCTTGCGTTTACCGCAGCGTTTTGCTCGACTGCGGGCAAGGTTCTTTGAAGTCGGCGCTGTGCAAAGCGAGGTGCACGATGAAGAAGGGGCCAGCTTGCTGGCTGTGCGTCTGCCACGTGTCGAACTCAATCGACTGGTGAGTCGCGAAGGATTGCAGCCGCTGGAGTTCATTGAGCAACACACTTTGCAATAAAAGCGCGGGAAAGCGATAGCACGCCTTTCCCGAGCATTCGGTAGCATGGGGCGGCGCGCCGAGGGCGCGTCTTTGCTTTATCAGATGGAGAGCGCTATGGCTTGGAATGAGCCGGGTGGCAACTCGAACAATCAGGATCCCTGGGGTGGCAACCGTCGTGGTGGCGATCGCAAGGGGCCGCCGGATCTCGACGAAGCCTTCCGCAAGCTGCAGGAAAGCCTGAATGGGTTGTTCGGCGGCGGTAAGAAACGCAGTGGTGATGGCAGTGGCGGCGGCAGCTCCAGCAAGGGCGGCGGCTTTGGCCTGCTGGGCATCGGCCTGTTCGTGGTCCTGGCCTTCTGGTTGTACAACGCCGTCTATGTTGTCGACGAGCAGGAGCAGGCCGTCGTCCTGCGGTTCGGCAAGTACTACGAGACTGTAGGTCCCGGCCTGAACATCTATTTCCCGCCGTTCGACCGCAAGTACATGGAAAACGTCACCCGCGAGCGCGCTTACAGCAAGCAGGGTCAGATGCTGACCGAAGACGAGAACATCGTCGAAGTGCCGTTGACCGTGCAATACCGGATTTCCAGCCTCCAGGACTTCGTGCTGAATGTGGATCAGCCTGAAGTGAGCCTGCAGCATGCCACCGAAAGTGCCCTTCGCCATGTCGTGGGCTCCACGGCCATGGATCAGGTACTGACCGAAGGTCGTGAGCTGATGGCCACCGAGATCAAGGAGCGTTTGCAGCGTTTCCTCGATACCTACCGTACCGGTATCACCATCACCCAGGTGAACGTGCAAAGCGCAGCGGCACCGCGTGAAGTGCAGGAAGCCTTCGATGATGTGATCCGTGCCCGTGAAGACGAGCAGCGTGCCCGCAACCAGGCCGAAGGCTACGCCAATGGCGTGATTCCTGAGGCGCGTGGTCAGGCCCAGCGCATCATCGAGAACGCCAACGGTTATCGCGATGAAGTGATTTCCAGGGCCAAGGGTGACAGCGAGCGCTTCACCAAGCTGGTAGCTGAGTACCGCAAGGCTCCTGAGATCACTCGCGAGCGTCTGTATCTGGAGACCATGCAGGAAGTGTTCAGCAATACCAGCAAAGTGCTGGTCACCGGTGACAAGGGGCAGAACAACCTGCTTTATCTGCCGCTGGACAAGATGGTCGAGAGCGGTCGCAGCAACAATACCGCGACGCCTGCCAGCAATAACGGCTCTGCCGTGAGTGCTGACAATGCTGCTCGCCCGGTCGATATCCAGCAGCGTGAAACGCGTACCAGGGAGAGCCGCTGATGAGCAATAAGTCACTGTTTGCGCTCATCGTGGGCGTGGTGCTGGCGGTTGTCGCCTGGAACAGCTTCTACATCGTTGCGCAGACCGAACGTGCGGTCCTGCTGCAATTCGGTCGGGTCGTACAGCCTGACGTACAGCCTGGCCTGCATGTGAAGGTTCCGTACGTCAATCAGGTGCGCAAGTTCGATGCGCGTCTGCTGACCCTTGATGCACCCACCCAGCGGTTCCTGACGCTGGAGAAAAAGGCCGTGATGGTCGATGCTTACGCCAAGTGGCGGGTCAAGGATGCCGAGCGCTTCTACACCGCGACCTCGGGCCTCAAGCAGATTGCCGACGAGCGGTTGTCGCGTCGTCTGGAGTCCGGTCTGCGTGACCAGTTCGGTAAGCGCACCCTGCATGAAGTGGTATCGGGTGAGCGTGACGCGCTGATGGCAGACATCACCGGCTCGCTGAACCGTATGGCGGAGAAAGAGCTGGGTATCGAAGTCCTTGACGTACGTGTCAAAGCCATCGACCTGCCCAAGGAAGTCAACCGCAGCGTGTTCGAGCGCATGAGCACCGAGCGTGAGCGTGAGGCTCGGGAGCATCGCGCCAAGGGTAACGAGCTGGCTGAAGGTATTCGTGCCGACGCTGATCGTCAGCGCCGTGTGCTGCTGGCTGAAGCCTATCGTGAGTCTGAAGAGACCCGTGGTGATGGTGATGCCCAGGCCGCTGCGATCTACGCCAAGGCCTATGGTCAGGATCAGGAGTTCTACGCGTTCTATCGCAGCCTGCTGGCCTATCGTGAAAGCTTTGCAAGCAAGAGTGACGTGCTGGTGCTGGACCCCAAGAGCGAGTTTTTCCGCTACCTGGAGAAAGCCAAGCCGTAATCCGCATCACCCCATTGGGCGGCAAATCTGTCTCATGGGGTGAACGTACGGTAAAACGTGTGTATCATGCGGCAGCCGGGAAATTCCCGGCTTTTTTGCGTCTGCATGTTTGATTGGCCGTTTGCCTGAGTGCAGGCGGCAGGATTTTTCAAGGAGAGTGGGTCCGAGGCCTGGTTTCGGGTGTTTGTCGTGCCCGTCGTATGGCGACCGCTCTCTGCTTCATTCAAGGCTTGCCCGAAGGCTGGCCGCCCGGATAAGGGGAAGGGCTTAATGGCAACGGTTGACCGCTGGCTGCTCCCGGATGGCATTGAAGAAGTGCTGCCACCCGATGCTGCACGCATTGAAGTCGCACGACGTCAGGTACTGGACCTGTTCCAGAGCTGGGGCTATGAATTCGTCGTCACTCCGCATATCGAATACCTTGAGTCGCTGTTGATCGGCGCCGGTTCCGATCTGGACCTGCGTACCTTCAAGGTGATCGATCCGCAGTCGGGGCGGCAGATGGGCTTTCGCGCCGACATCACGCCGCAGGTGGCGCGTATCGACGCCCACACCCTCAAGCGTGAAGGTCCGACACGTCTGTGCTACGCCGGTAGCGTGCTGCATGCCAAGCCGCGTGCATTGTCCAATTCGCGCAGCCCGATCCAGCTGGGTGCCGAGCTTTATGGCGATGCAAGCACCAGCAGTGACGTCGAAGTCATCAGTTTGATGCTGGCGATGCTGCAGCAGGCCGAAGTGCCGGATGTGCATATGGATCTGGGGCATGTCGGTATCTACCGCGGCCTGGCGCGTGCAGCCGGCTTGTCTGGCGAGGTCGAGCAGCAGTTGTTCGATGCACTGCAGCGCAAGGCCATCGACGAGGTCGTGAGCCTGACCACCGGTCTGCCTGCCAACCTGGCTTCCATGCTGCAGGCGCTGGTCGGGCTGTGCGGCGGCCGTGAGGTGCTGGCCGAGGCCCGTGAACGGCTGGCGGGTGCGCCTGCACCGGTACTGGCGGCACTGGATGACCTGCTGGTGGTGGCCGAACGCCTGACCGCGCGCTTCCCGCAGTTGCCGCTGTATTTCGACCTGGGTGAGTTACGCGGTTATCACTACCACACCGGTGTTGTGTTTGCCGCGTTTGTGCCGGGTGTAGGCGAGTCGATTGCTCAGGGTGGCCGGTACGACGATATCGGTGCCGATTTCGGTCGTGCACGTCCGGCTACCGGCTTCTCGACCGATCTGAAAACCCTGGTCACTCTGGGGCAGGCCGAAATCGAAGTGCCGACCGGCGGTATCTGGGTGCCGGACAGTAATGATTCAGCGCTCTGGCAGTCCATCTGCCAGTTGCGCAAAGACGGGCAACGTGTCGTTCAGGCGTTGCCTGGGCAGCAGGTAAGCGCCGCGCGTGAAGCTGGCTGCGACCGGCAATTGATTCAGCATGGTGAGGGCTGGCAGGTAATGCCACTGGCCTCTTGAGTATTCCTGCCGGCTGCCGCCGGCACCAAGTTTGCGTGAATGAGGACGAGTGTTATGGGTAAGAATGTCGTAGTCCTGGGCACCCAGTGGGGTGATGAGGGCAAAGGCAAGATCGTCGATCTGCTGACCGAACATGCTGCCGCCGTAGTTCGCTATCAGGGCGGTCACAATGCTGGCCACACCCTGGTGATCGATGGTGAGAAGACCGTACTGCATCTGATTCCGTCCGGTGTACTGCGCGAAGGCGTACAGTGCCTGATCGGTAACGGTGTGGTCGTGGCGCCCGACGCGCTCATGCGCGAAATCGTCAAGCTCGAAGAAAAAGGCGTGCCGGTGCGTGAGCGCCTGCGTATCAGCCCTTCCTGCCCGCTGATCCTGTCTTACCACGTTGCGCTGGACCAGGCGCGCGAGAAGGCTCGTGGCGAGCTGAAGATCGGTACGACCGGTCGCGGTATTGGCCCGGCCTACGAAGACAAGGTTGCTCGTCGCGGCCTGCGTGTGGGCGACCTGTTCCATCGCGAGCGTTTCGCTGCCAAGCTGGGTGAGTTGCTGGATTACCATAACTTCCAGCTGGTCAATTACTACAAAGAGCCGGCTATCGACTTCCAGAAAACGCTGGACGAATGCATGGAATACGCCGAGCAGCTGCAACCGCTGATGCTCGATGTGACCGCCGAACTGCACGACCTGCGTCGCGCCGGCAAGGACATCATGTTCGAAGGTGCTCAGGGTTCGCTGCTCGACATCGACCACGGTACTTACCCGTATGTGACCAGTTCCAATACCACTGCTGGCGGTATCGCCACCGGCTCCGGTTTTGGTCCGCTGTACCTGGACTACATTCTGGGCATCACCAAGGCCTACACCACTCGCGTAGGTTCCGGTCCGTTCCCGACCGAACTGTTCGACGACACCGGTGCGTTCCTGGCCAAGCGTGGTCATGAATTCGGCTCCACCACTGGCCGCGCTCGTCGTTGCGGCTGGTTCGACGCCGTGATCCTGCGCCGTGCCATCGAAATCAACAGCATCTCGGGCCTGTGCCTGACCAAGCTGGACGTGCTCGACGGTCTGGAAACCATCAATATCTGCGTCGGTTACGAGAACGAAAACGGTGCGGTGATCGAAGCGCCGACCGATGCCGACAGCTATGTAGGCCTGCGTCCGGTATATGAGCAGTTGCCGGGCTGGAGCGAATCGACGCTGGGCGCCAAGACCCTTGCCGAGCTGCCGGCTGCTGCCCAGGCTTACATCAAGCGCATCGAAGAGCTGGTGGGTGCTCCGATCGACATCATTTCGACCGGTCCTGACCGCAACGAGACGATCGTCCTGCGTCATCCGTTCGCCTGATCTGATCGCGCTACACGACAAAGGGTCGCATTTGCGACCCTTTGTCGTTTCTGGGCAGCTGAGTTGCTCATAAATGTGTTACTTGCTGTGGGCACGACTATTGCTGTAGAAACGTCAGAAAAGATGCTATCAGTTTGATGGCGTTTGTTGGTGGAAGGAGTTCCCCCGTGTCTGCTGTCCTTTCTCTGCTGCGTAGTCGTTTGTTGCGTCCTGTATTCATTGCTCTTGGTATTGCCCTTCTGGTGCAAGTGCTGGTCGCTGTTGCGCTGACACGCAGCACGGTGGCTGCGCTGGAGGCTGATCTTGCCCGCAGTCTGGGTGTGGATTCGCAACAGCTGTCGACTCAGTTGGAGCGTGCCAGTAACGAAGTTGCTTCCAGCCTGGAAGCGCTATCGACCAATACCCGCCAGCGTTTGAGTCAGGGCTTGTCCACTCGTTTGAAGGATGAGCAGGGGCAACTGCGTGCCACGCTGGAAAAGAACCTGCACGAGTCTGCCAGTGACATGGCCGAATTGCTGGCGGCGGTTGCGCCGCGTGCCATGTGGGATAACGACACCCCGACCCTCTCCGAATTCGCCCGCCGGGCGCAGCGCAATCCCAACGTGTTGTTCGTCGTCTATGACGATGCGGCCGGTGAGCACCTGACTCGCTACCTGGATCGAGATAACGCCAAGATCAAGGCGCTGCTGGCCAAGGGGCAGGGCGAGCGGGCCATGGACAAGGTCCTGGATGCGGCGAAAACCGATCCGGGTGTGTATTACGTCGAAGCATCGATCAGCCCCAATGGCGTCGAGATCGGCAAGGTGCGCATGGGGGTTTCTACCAGTGCGGTGGAAGAAAACCTGACTGCGCTGGACAAGCGCTTTTCGGGCCTCATCAGCAGTAGCGAGCAACTGGTTTCAGAGAGCCTGGCCAGTGCTTCGGCAGGCAGTTCGACGGCGCTGCGCAGCCGCTTGCAGGAGGCACACAACACTGCCGACACCATGGCGGGCAATACCCGGCTGGCGGTGCAGCAAGCAGCTGAATCACTGCGCTGGAGGATTGGTCTGAGCCTGGCGCTGGTCGGGTTGGGTGTGCTGCTGTTGGTGGCTGTGGTGCTTGGGCGGCGGGTGGTCAGCAAACTGCGCTTGCTGATTGCGGCCCTGAATGACCTGGCAGCGGGTGAGGGTGATTTGACCAAGCGGGTCAAGCTCGACAGCGATGACGAAATTGGCGATATGTCAGCAGCGGTCAACCGGTTTGTCGACAAGCTGCAGCCAATCGTGCGTGAGGCGGGTGAGGTGGCCCAGCGTACCGGTGTCGAAATCGGCGTGATGAGCGAGCGCAATGCCGGTGCTGATGCGGCAGCCGGGCGGCAGCGTGATGAAGTCGCCGCCAGCTTGCAGGCGCTGGAGCGTATGGCCGATGAGGCGCAGAACGAAAGCCAGGTGATGCAGAGTGCGTTGCAGCAAGTGGTGGGAATCAAGCAGGCGACCGATGAAACCACGCGCACTGCCAACCAGGTGGGCGGTCTGATCGAGGCGCTGGCCGGGCAGGTCGAGACCGGTGCTCAGGTGATTGAGCGTCTGGCCCAGCAGAGTCAGCAGATCGAAGTGGTGCTTGAGGTGATTCACGGGATTGCCGAGCAGACCAATCTGTTGGCCCTGAACGCGGCGATTGAAGCGGCGCGGGCCGGTGAAACCGGACGTGGTTTTGCTGTGGTGGCGGACGAGGTGCGGGCGCTGGCCAGCAAGACTCAAAGCTCCACAGGCGATATTCAGGAACATATCGTGGCGTTGCAGCGCGGCGCCAAGGAGGCGGTGGCGGCAATTGATCAGGCCGGCCGGCAGGCCAAAGAGGGGTTGGCGGTGTTGCGTGACAGTTCCAGGTTGCAGCAGTCGGTGCAGGAGTCGGTCGAGCAGGTGCATGCGGCCATTGGTCTGGCAACTCAGGCCGCTGTGCATCAGGCGCAAGGTGCGCAGGCGGTGCGTGGTCGGGTCGAGGTGATCCATGCCCAGGCGGAGCGCGCAGCGCAGGCGGTATCGGAAACCACTGCCAGTGGTAAAGTGCTGAGTGGTCTGGCGGCGCAGCTCAAGGCGAGCCTGGGGCAGTTCCGGGCTTGATGGGGCTGGTATGCGGGTGGCGGCTTCGGTCGCCACTGATTTGTGTGGCGGGGGATTTGCGTAGGTGGCGCTAGGGCGGAATTGATTGTCGGTTAGGGTGATGAAAAACCGGATCTCAGAAAGCACAAAACCGAGCCAGTGGCTCGGTTTTGTTTGAATTGGTGCCCAGGAGAAGACTCGAACTTCCACGACCGTAAGGTCACCAGCACCTGAAGCTGGCGTGTCTACCAATTTCACCACCTGGGCGGATATTGCATTTGCAGCGTTTGCTTTTTCAGCTACATCCAAGACATTATCTTGAATGTTTGAATTGGTGCCCAGGAGAAGACTCGAACTTCCACGGCCGTAAGGCCACCAGCACCTGAAGCTGGCGTGTCTACCAATTTCACCACCTGGGCAACTCGTTGCATTTGGCTTTAATTTCGTTTGAAATCAAAGCTTGTCACAACTCAACGTAGGCTGTGCCGTCGTTGTGGTGCGCATCATAGGGATGGCATGAAAGCCTGTAAAGCTCTTTTTTAAGGTTTTTGAAAAAAAGTGACTGGATGGGGTTAGACGCCTTCATTTAGCGTTTCAATCCCGTATATGCGAAACTGCGCCCTTACAGATAAGGTGAACGAATACTAATGGCCGATTGGCAATCCCTCGATCCCGAGGCCGCCCGTGAAGCGGAAAAATACGAAAACCCCATTCCCAGCCGCGAGCTGATCCTGCATCACCTCGCTGAGCGTGGTTCGCCCGCTGCCCGTGAGCAGCTGGTCGACGAATTCGGTCTGACCACCGAAGACCAGATCGAAGCCCTGCGCCGCCGTTTGCGGGCCATGGAGCGCGATGGTCAACTGATTTACACCCGTCGCGGCACCTATGCGCCGGTCGACAAGCTGGACCTGATCCTGGGTCGCGTGTCGGGCCACCGTGACGGCTTCGGCTTTCTGGTTCCGGACGATGGTTCCGATGACCTGTTCCTGAGCCCGGCACAGATGCGCCTGGTGTTCGACGGCGACCGTGGCCTGGCGCGTGTGGCCGGTTTTGATCGTCGTGGTCGCCGCGAAGGGGTGATTGTCGAAGTCATCTCCCGTGGGCATGAAACCATCGTGGGTCGCTACTACGAAGAAAGCGGCATTGGTTTCGTGGTGCCTGACAATCCCAAGGTCCAGCAGGAAGTGCTGATCACCCAGGGACGTAACGGTGGCGCCAAGGTGGGCCAGTTCGTCTCGGTGAAGATTACCCACTGGCCGACCCCGCGCTTCCAGCCTCAAGGTGACGTGGTCGAAGTGGTAGGCAACTACATGGCTCCGGGCATGGAAATCGACGTTGCGCTGCGCAGCTACGATATTCCGCATGTCTGGCCGCAAGGGGTGCTCAAGGAGGCCGGGCGCCTCAAGCCCGAAGTCGAAGAGCGCGACAAGGCCAACCGCATCGACCTGCGCCATCTGCCGTTCGTGACCATCGACGGCGAAGATGCCCGCGACTTCGACGATGCGGTGTACTGCGAAGCGCGCCCCGGCAAACTGCGGCTGTTCTCCGGTGGCTGGAAGCTGTACGTGGCGATTGCCGACGTTTCCAGTTATGTGAAAGTTGACTCGGCGCTGGATGCCGAGGCCCAGGTGCGTGGCAACTCGGTGTATTTCCCCGAGCGCGTCGTGCCCATGCTGCCGGAAGAACTGTCCAATGGCCTGTGCTCGCTGAATCCGCATGTCGATCGCCTTGCCATGGTCTGCGAGATGGATTTCTCCAAGACCGGCGAGATGGTCGATTACGTGTTCTATGAAGCCGTGATCCACTCCCATGCGCGCCTGACCTATAACAAGGTCAGCACCATCCTTGAGCACTCGCGTACTTCCGAAGCACGCAAGCTGCGTGAGCAATACAACGAAGTGGTGCCGGACCTCAAGCAACTGTATGCACTGTACAAGGTGCTGCTGGGCGCACGGCATGCGCGTGGTGCCATCGATTTCGAAACCCAGGAAACCCGCATCATCTTCGGTGCCGAGCGCAAGATCGCCGAGATCCGCCCGACCACCCGCAACGATGCGCACAAGCTGATCGAGGAGTGCATGCTGGCGGCCAACGTGGCCACTGCCGAATTCCTCAAGAAGCACGAGATTCCTGCCCTGTACCGGGTGCATGACGGCCCGCCGCCAGAGCGTCTGGAAAAGCTCAGTGCCTTTCTTGGTGAGCTGGGGCTTTCGCTGCACAAGGGCAAAGAGGGGCCAACCCCGAAGGATTACCAGGCGCTGCTGGAAACCGTGCGTGAACGCCCGGACCATCACCTGATCCAGACCGTGATGTTGCGTTCGTTGAGCCAGGCAGTCTACACCTCCGACAATAACGGCCACTTCGGCCTGAACTACGAGGCCTACACGCACTTCACCTCGCCAATCCGTCGCTATCCGGACCTGCTGACCCACCGTGCGATCCGCAGTGTGATCCGTTCCAAGCGCGAGACGCCCCATGTGCGGCGTGCTGGCGGGGCGACCATTCCCAAGGCGCGGATCTATCCGTACGACGAAACAAGCCTTGAGCAACTGGGCGAGCAGTGCTCGATGAGCGAGCGCCGTGCCGACGAGGCCACCCGCGACGTGGTCAACTGGCTCAAGTGCGAGTACATGAAAGACCGTGTGGGTGAGACGTTCCCGGGTGTCATCACCGCCGCGACCGGCTTTGGCCTGTTTGTCGAGCTGACGGACATCTATGTCGAAGGCATGGTGCATGTCACTGCCTTGCCGGACGACTACTACCATTACGACCCTGTGCACCATCGCCTGGCTGGTGAGCGCAGCGGGCGCAGCTACCGCTTGGGCGACAGCATTGAAGTGAAGGTCATGCGCGTCAATCTGGACGAACGCAAGATCGACTTCGAAGTGCCGGCCGGTTCAGCGACTGCGGCTGCACCGCGCAAGCGTCAGTTGCAGGGGCAAAATCAGGGGCAGAGCCAATCGCCTTTCAGTGAGCCGCCCGCAGCGCCGGCAAAAAAGGAGCGACGCACCACTTCAGCCAAGCGTGCGGTGGCTGATGCTTACTATCCGAGCGATGCCGTGGCCAAAAACGCCGAGGTGCGCAAGAGCCGGGAAATGAAAAAGGCGCTGCTGGCCGAAGCCAAGGGTGCTGGCAAGTCTTCAGGCAAGTCCTCATCGCACAGCGGTGAGACTGCTGGCAAGCCGACCAAGCATCGCAAGGGGCCATCGCGGTCCAAGTCCAAGGGCAAGTCATGAGTGAGCTGGAAAAAGTCTACGGCGTGCATGCCGTAGAGGCGTTGTTGCGTCATCACCCCAAACGGGTCAAGCAGATCTGGCTGGCGGAAGGGCGCAGCGAGCCGCGGGTGCAGAACCTGGTTGAACTGGCCACGCAGAACCGCGTGCAGATCGGTCAGGCCGAGCGTCGCGAGATGGACGCCTGGGTTGAAGGCGTGCATCAGGGTGTGGTCGCGGAAGTCAGCCCCAGCCAGGTCTGGGGCGAGGCGATGCTCGATGAGTTGCTTGAGCGTCATGAAGGCACGCCATTGCTGCTGGTGCTCGACGGCGTGACCGATCCGCACAACCTCGGTGCCTGCCTGCGCACCGCCGATGCCGCCGGTGCGCTGGCGGTGATCGTGCCCAAGGACAAATCGGCAACCCTCAATGCCACGGTGCGTAAAGTGGCCTGTGGTGCCGCTGAGGTCATCCCGCTGGTGGCGGTAACCAACCTGGCGCGTAGCCTGGAAAAACTGCAAAAACGCGACGTGTGGATCGTCGGCACTGCGGGCGAAGCCGAGCAGGAGCTGTACCAGCAGGATCTTACCGGGCCGATCGCCATTGTCATGGGCGCCGAAGGCAAAGGCATGCGCCGTCTGACCCGCGAGCATTGCGATTTTCTGGTGCGCCTGCCCATGGCCGGCAGCGTCAGCAGCCTCAATGTCTCGGTTGCGACCGGTGTGTGTCTGTTCGAAGCCCTGCGCCAGCGCGGCAGCAAGCGCTAGGCGCTGCGCGCCAGCTACAAGCTGTAAGCGACAAGCTACAAGAAAAAGCAGAACCGGGCGGACACAGTATTACCGTTTGGCACGATCTGCCTTTGTTCTAGCTTGCAGCTTGCAGCTGCTCATTGCTCAATAATTCACCAATGTTCTTGCGCCACCTCCGGCGCTTCTCTACAATTGCGCCCCTTGCTGTCATGGCAGGCGTTCATGCGCCTGTGACGAGCAAGATCAGAACGAGTCATTCACTCCTTGTCTGACCGCGCAAGCGGCAGGCTACAACCCGTAAGGAGCATTCATGCGTCATTACGAAATCATCTTTCTGGTTCACCCGGACCAGAGCGAACAAGTCGGCGGCATGGTCGAGCGTTACACCAAGCTGATCGAAGAAGACGGCGGCAAGATCCACCGCCTGGAAGACTGGGGCCGTCGTCAACTGGCCTACGCCATCAACAACGTTCACAAGGCTCACTACGTGATGCTGAACGTTGAATGCTCCGGCAAGGCTCTGGCCGAACTGGAAGACAACTTCCGTTACAACGACGCCGTGATCCGTAACCTGGTCATCCGTCGTGACGAAGCTGTTACCGGCCAGTCCGAGATGCTCAAGGCTGAAGAAAACCGCAGCGAGCGCCGTGAGCGTCGCGATCGTCCTGAGCACGCTGACAGCGCCGATGGCGACGACAGCGACAACAGCGACGTTAGCGATAGCGCTGACGAGTAATCCACGGACCTTTTGAGGAGCCTATTAAATGGCACGTTTCTTCCGTCGTCGTAAATTCTGCCGCTTCACCGCTGAAGACGTGAAAGAGATCGATTTCAAAGATCTCAACACTCTGAAAGCCTACGTATCGGAAACCGGCAAAATCGTTCCAAGCCGTATCACCGGTACCAAAGCTCGCTATCAGCGTCAGCTGGCCACCGCTATCAAGCGCGCCCGCTTCCTGGCCTTGCTGCCTTACACCGACAGCCACGGCCGCTGAGACCGGGTCGTCGACAAGCGTAACAAGGGATAGATCGCATGCGTGCCTTGGCTGAATTGATCATGCGCGGCCGTATGCAGGCCACCTTCGTGGTGGTCGGATGTGCGGCATTGCCGCTGCTGTTCTGGTTGAGTGCTGCCGCAGGATGCCTGGTGCTTCTGCGACGCGGGTTCAGCGATGCCGCCGGCATCCTGGCCTGGGCTCTGCTGCCGGCTTTGGCCTGGTGGTATTTCGGCGAACCGCGCACCGCCATGGTGTTGGTCGGATCGCTCGGCCTGGCAATGGTTTTGCGTGCCAGCGAGTCCTGGGCCCGTGTGTTACTCGCCAGTGTGGCGTGGGGACTGATGTATGCAGTGATCCTGGGAGCGGTATTCCGCGAACCCATCGAGCTGTTGTCGCAGGAGATTCAGAAACACCTGCCGACAATGCTCGCCGGCCTCTACGAGCAAATGAGCGTAGAAGAGCGGGCCCGTCTGGGATCCCTGATTGCACCGGTACTCAATGGCCTGATAGCGGCTTTGTTGCAGATCGTCAGTGTGCTGACCCTGATGCTGGGGCGTTACTGGCAAGCGTTGTTGTACAACCCTGGCGGTTTCGGGCGCGAATTTCGTGCCGTGAGACTGTCGCCAATACCGATGCTGGTACTGGTGGTCGCCATGCTGGTCGGGCCGAATTTCGGTCCCCACATGGCCATGCTGACACCTCTGTGCAGCGTGCCGCTGGTCTTTGCAGGGCTGGCACTGGTTCATGGCCTGGTCGCTGAAAAGCGTCTTGGCAAATTCTGGCTGGTGGGGATGTATGTCGCGCTGCTGTTATTCATGCAACTGATCTATCCGTTGCTCGTGGTTCTGGCCATTGTCGACAGCCTGATTGATTTTCGCGGCCGCCGGGGGTCGAAAGACGCCGGTAACGGTCCTGCGAACGGTGAAGGTTAAAAGTTTAGAGGATTTCCACATGCAACTGATCCTTCTGGAAAAAGTCGCCAACCTGGGCAACCTGGGCGACAAAGTAAACGTTAAGGCCGGCTACGGTCGTAACTACCTGCTGCCTTACGGCAAAGCCACCCCTGCGACCCCAGCCAACCTGGCTGCGTTCGAAGAGCGTCGTGCTGAGCTGGAGCAACTGGCTGCAGACAAGAAAGCTTCGGCTGAAAGCCGCGCTGCCCAACTGGCCGAGCTGGAAGTGACCATCACTGCCACCGCTGGCGACGAAGGCAAGCTGTTCGGTTCGATCGGCACCCACGACATCGCTGACGCACTGACCGCCTCCGGCGTTGAAGTTGCCAAGAGCGAAGTTCGTCTGCCGAACGGCACCATCCGTAACGTCGGCGAGTACGACGTTGCCGTGCACCTGCACAGCGACGTTGATGCGACCGTTCGCGTTGTCGTGGTGGCTGCGTAAGCAGTACGTGATGCTCTGGCGGCTGGCCCGCCAGAGGATTAACATCGGGCACGATCCTGTTTACAGGTCGTGCCCTTTGTCTTTCTGAAATGAGTAACTACTAATTCCAGTGGCCATGAACGACATTTCCGCCCCCGAGCAATACGATCTGCAAACCGCTGCCCTCAAGGTGCCGCCGCATTCCATCGAGGCCGAACAGGCTGTGCTGGGTGGTCTGATGCTGGACAACAACGCCTGGGAGCGCGTGCTCGATCAAGTATCCGATGGCGATTTCTATCGACATGACCACCGCCTGATCTTCCGGGCCATTGCCCGGCTGGCCGATCAGAACCTGCCGATCGACGTCGTGACCCTGTCAGAGCAACTCGACAAGGAAGGCCAGACCTCTCAGGTCGGCGGCCTTGGGTACCTCAGCGAGCTGGCCAAGAACACCCCGTCGGTGGCCAATATCAAGGCCTATGCGCAGATCGTCCGCCAGCGTGCGACCCTGCGGCAACTGATCGGTATCAGCAACGATATCGCCGACAGCGCGTTCAACCCTGAAGGCCGCACTGCCGAGGAAATTCTCGACGAGGCCGAGCGGCAGATCTTCCAGATCGCCGAGGCGCGTCCCAAGACTGGCGGCCCGGTCGGCGTCAATGACCTGCTGACCCGCGCCATCGACCGCATCGACACGCTGTTCAACAGCAACAATGCGATCACCGGCTTGTCCACTGGCTATACCGATCTGGATGACAAAACCAGCGGGCTGCAGCCGGCCGACCTGATCATCGTTGCCGGTCGTCCATCGATGGGTAAGACCACCTTTGCCATGAACCTGGTCGAAAACGCCGTGCTGCGCAGCGAAAAGGCCGTGCTGGTCTACTCGCTGGAGATGCCAGGCGAATCGCTGATGATGCGGATGCTGTCATCGCTGGGGCGTATCGACCAGACCAAGATTCGCTCCGGGCAACTGGACGATGATGACTGGCCGCGCCTGACCTCGGCAGTCAACCTGCTCAACGACCGCAAGCTGTTCATCGACGATACCGCAGGCATCAGCCCGTCGGAAATGCGCGCCCGAACCCGGCGCGTCGCCCGCGAGCATGGCGATATTGGCATGATCATGATCGACTACCTGCAGTTGATGAAAATTCCAGGTGCCGGCGGCGAGAACCGGACCAACGAAATCTCCGAGATTTCCCGCTCCCTCAAGGCACTGGCCAAGGAATTCAACTGCCCGGTCATCGCCCTGTCGCAGCTCAACCGCTCTCTGGAGCAACGGCCGAACAAACGCCCGATCAACTCCGACCTTCGTGAATCCGGAGCGATCGAGCAGGACGCCGACGTGATCATGTTCGTCTACCGCGATGAGGTCTACCACCCGGAGACTGAGTTCAAGGGGGTTGCGGAAATCATCATCGGCAAACAGCGTAACGGCCCGATCGGCACGTCACGGCTGGCGTTCATCGGTAAATACACCCGCTTCGAAAACCTCGCGCCGGGCAGTTATCAGTTCGACGATGATTGATCCTGCCGGCACTTTGTCCTGGTGACAGCTTGTCGGCCTGGTGTTCCACACCGGCCCGGCTGTCATATAAAAACGCGAAGCTTTGCCGGGTGCGCAGCAACCCCAAACAAGCTGACAAATCCGACCATTACCGTCGGATGTGGTCAAAATTTGTGCTATATTCCGCGCCCGCGATTTTCCTGCACTCCGAGACTGGGCACCGCCATGCAAGCAGCCAAGCCGTTATTTGACTATCCCAAGTACTGGGCCGAATGTTTCGGACCAGCGCCTTTCCTGCCGATGAGCCGGGAAGAGATGGATCAACTGGGCTGGGATTCCTGCGACATCATCATCGTTACCGGTGATGCTTATGTCGATCATCCCTCCTTCGGCATGGCGATCATTGGCCGGCTGCTGGAGTCTCAGGGCTTCCGCGTCGGGATCATTGCCCAGCCTGACTGGCAGTCCAAGGACGACTTCATGAAGCTTGGCGAGCCGAATCTGTTTTTCGGCGTTGCAGCGGGCAACATGGACTCGATGATCAACCGCTATACGGCGGACAAGAAAATCCGTTCCGATGACGCCTATACGCCCGGCGGCATGGCCGGCAAGCGTCCGGACCGCGCCAGCCTGGTGTATAGCCAGCGCTGCAAGGAAGCCTACAAGCATGTGCCGATCATCCTCGGCGGCATTGAGGCTTCGCTGCGCCGCATTGCCCACTATGACTACTGGCAGGACAAAGTGCGGCATTCGATCCTGGTCGATGCCTGCGCCGATATCCTGCTGTACGGCAACGCCGAGCGCGCCGTGGTCGAGGTGGCCCAGCGCCTGTCGTGGGGTGAGAAGATCGAAGACATCACCGATATTCGCGGCACTGTGTTCGTGCGCCGTGATACCCCCAAAGGCTGGTATGAAGTCGACTCGACCCGCATTGACCGGCCGGGCAAGGTCGACAAGATCATCAACCCCTATGTGAACACTCAGGACACCCAGGCCTGCGCCATCGAGCAGGCCAAGGGCGAGGTCGAGGACCCCAACGAAGCCAAGGTCGTGCAGATCCTCGAAAGCCCGCGCATGACCCGCGACAAGACCGTGATCCGTCTGCCGTCCTTCGAGAAAGTGCGCAACGACCCGGTGCTCTACGCCCACGCCAACCGCGTGCTGCACCTGGAAACCAACCCCGGCAACGCGCGGGCGCTGGTGCAGAAGCATGGCGACACGGATATCTGGCTGAACCCGCCACCGATTCCGATGACCACCGAAGAAATGGACTACGTGTTCGGCATGCCTTATGCGCGAGTACCGCACCCGGCGTACGGCAAGGAGAAGATTCCTGCCTACGAGATGATCCGTTTCTCGGTGAACATCATGCGTGGCTGCTTCGGTGGCTGCACCTTCTGCTCGATCACCGAGCACGAGGGGCGGATCATCCAGAACCGCTCCCACGAGTCGATCATCCGCGAAATCGAAGAGATCCGCGATAAGGTGCCAGGCTTTACCGGGGTGATTTCCGACCTCGGCGGGCCGACCGCCAACATGTACCGCATTGCCTGCAAGAGCCCGGAAATCGAATCCGCGTGCCGCAAGCCATCGTGCGTGTTCCCGGGCATCTGCCCGAACCTCAATACCGATCACTCTGCGCTGATCCAGCTGTACCGCAGTGCTCGCGCGTTGCCGGGGGTGAAGAAGATTCTGATTGCCTCGGGCCTGCGTTACGACCTGGCCGTGGAGTCGCCGGAGTATGTGAAGGAGCTGGTAACCCACCACGTCGGCGGTTACCTGAAGATTGCCCCGGAGCATACCGAGGAAGGTCCGCTCAACCAGATGATGAAGCCGGGCATCGGCAGCTACGACCGCTTCAAGCGCATGTTCGAGAAGTTCTCGAAAGAAGCGGGCAAGGAGCAGTACCTGATTCCGTACTTCATCGCGGCCCACCCCGGCACCACCGACGAAGATATGATGAATCTGGCGCTGTGGCTCAAGCGCAACGGCTTCCGCGCCGACCAGGTACAGGCGTTCTACCCGTCGCCGATGGCCTCGGCTACCGCGATGTACCACTCGGGCAAGAACCCGCTGCGCAAGGTCACCTATAAGAGTGAAGGGGTGAACATCGTCAAGAGCGATGAGCAGCGCCGTCTGCACAAGGCGTTCCTGCGCTATCACGACCCCAAAGGCTGGCCGATGCTGCGCGAGGCGCTGGAGCGCATGGGGCGTAGCGACCTGATCGGGCCGGGCAAGGATCAACTGATTCCGCTGCATCAGCCGGCCACCGACAGCTACCAGAGTGCCCGGCGCAAGAACTCCACGCCATCGGGCAGCCACAAGGTTGGCAAGGGCAGCGCGACCGGGAACGGTGGTGGCAAGATCCTGACCCAGCACACCGGCCTGCCACCGCGTGGCAGCGATGGCAGCAAGCCGTGGGACAAGCGCGAGCAGGCCAAGGCCGCCGCCGAAGCCCGCCACAAGGAAGCCGCGCGCGAGCGCGCCCAGGCCAACAAGAAGGGCGGCAAGAAGCCGGCCCGTCAGCCCGTGCTGCCGCGCTAAATGAACACGCCAACCTTCGGGTTGGCGTTTTTATTTCGGCTCCGTTCTTGTGCATCCACCCCTATTCAGAGCATGGTGTGGCGTAATCCTGGTGCTCTGCTTGACTGACTAGCCATCACCCACGCCTCGGGCGTCGTGCATGCCGACGATGGCATAAGTCTTGCGCGGCCCAGGGACTGTCCAGGCTCGCAGGAGGCTCGCCGTGTCGATTCACATCGCCTTGCACCATGTTACCCATTACCGTTACGAGCGCCCTATTGCTCTGGGCCCGCAGGTGGTTCGCCTGCGCCCGGCGGCGCACAGCCGCACGCGGATCCTCTCGTACTCCCTGAAGGTGCAACCGCAAGAGCACTTCATCAACTGGCAACAGGACCCGCAGGGCAATTACCTGGCCCGTCTGGTGTTTCCCGAGAAGACCCGCGAACTGCGTATCGAGGTCGATCTGGTCGCGGAAATGGTGGTGTTCAACCCGTTCGACTTCTTTCTTGAGCCATATGCCGAGAAGATCCCGTTCGCCTACAGCGCTGATGAGCAGCGCGAGCTGAGCTCGTTTCTGGAAAAGCTGCCGCTGACGCCGAAGTTTGCCGCCTATCTTGACGGCATCAGCCGTGAGCCGTTGGCAAGCATCGACTTTCTGGTGGCGCTCAACCAGCGCGTGCACGCTGACATCAGCTACCTGATCCGTATGGAGCCTGGTGTACAGACCCCTGAACAAACCCTGGAGAATGCCTCGGGCTCGTGCCGCGACTCGGCCTGGCTGCTGGTACAACTGCTGCGTCATTTAGGCCTGGCAGCGCGTTTCGTTTCGGGCTACCTGATCCAGCTCAAGGCTGACGTCCAGGCCCTCGACGGGCCGTCGGGCACCGAGGTCGATTTCACCGATCTGCACGCCTGGTGCGAGGTGTACCTGCCAGGCGCGGGCTGGGTCGGCCTGGATGCGACCTCGGGCTTGCTGGCGGGCGAAGGGCATATTCCACTGGCGTGCAGCCCCGAGCCTTCCTCGGCGGCACCAATCAGCGGGGTTCTGGAGCCGTGCGAAAGCGAGTTCAGCCACAGCATGTCAGTGCAGCGGATCTGGGAAGCGCCGCGGGTCACCCAGCCCTACAGCGACGAGCAATGGGCCGAAATTCTGGCCCTTGGCGAACAGATCGATCACGACCTGCAAGAAGGTGATGTGCGCCTGACCATGGGCGGCGAGCCGACCTTCGTGTCGATTGACGACCGTGATGGTCAGGAGTGGAGCACGGCAGCCCTGGGGCCGAACAAGCGGCGTCTGTCGGCTGAACTGTTCCAGCGCCTGCGTGAGCATTACGCGCCGCAGTCACTGGTGCATTTCGGGCAGGGCAAGTGGTACCCCGGCGAGCAATTGCCGCGTTGGTCGCTGAACTGCTTCTGGCGCAAGGACGGCCAGCCGGTGTGGCGCAACCCGGCGCTGATCGCTGATGAAAACCGCGACCATGGCGCCGACAGCGAGCTGGCCGGGCGGTTTCTGGCCAGTGTCGCCGAGCGCTTGGGCGTAGCCCCGCGCTTCGTGTTTGCGGCTTATGAAGACAACCTTTACTACCTCTGGCGCGAAGGGCAGTTGCCGGTCAATGTCAGCGCTGAAGACTCACGGCTGGACGATGAGCTGGAGCGCGCCCGGCTGCGCAAGGTATTCACTCAGGGGCTGGACAAGGTGGTCGGCCAAGTGTTGCCACTGGCCCGCACCGCGGACGGCAAGCATTGGCAGAGCGGGCGCTGGTATCTGCGCGGCCAGCATTGCCGTCTGGTGCCGGGTGACTCGGCGCTGGGCTACCGTTTGCCGCTGGCTTCGCAGCCCTGGGTGAGCGCGGCCGAGTACCCGTTTATCCATCCTGAAGACCCGAACCAGCCGTTTGCCGAGCTGGCTGAACTTGCCGATGAGCCTGCGCTGTCTGGCAGCCAGGAGAATGAGCATGCGCCGCTCATTGATGAGTCGGCCGACTGGCTGACCCGTACCGCGCTGTGCGCCGAGGCCCGCAACGGGCGCCTGTATCTGTTCATGCCGCCGCTGCAGAAGCTCGAAGAGTATCTGGCGTTGGTGGCGGTGATCGAGGCCACCGCCGAAGAGCTCAAATGCCCGGTGTTGCTGGAAGGCTACGAGCCGCCCGTCGACCCGCGGCTGGCGAACTTCAGGATCACCCCCGATCCAGGGGTCATCGAGGTCAATGTTCAGCCTTCGGCGAGCTGGAGCGAGCTGGTCGAGCGTACCGGCTTTCTCTACGAGCAAGCACGCCTGACGCGGCTGACCACCGAGAAGTTCATGATTGACGGCCGGCATGTCGGCACCGGGGGGGGCAATCACTTCGTGCTGGGCGGCGCGACCCCGGCTGACTCGCCATTTCTGCGCCGTCCTGACTTGCTGCGCAGCCTGATCAGCTACTGGCACAACCACCCCTCGCTGTCTTACCTGTTCTCGGGGCTGTTCATCGGCCCGACCTCCCAGGCGCCGCGCATCGACGAAGCGCGCAATGACTCGCTGTACGAGCTGGAGATCGCCTTTGCCCAGTTCCCGGCACCGGGTGAAGACGTCGCGCCGTGGCTGGTCGATCGCTTGCTGCGTAACCTGCTTATCGATGTGACGGGCAATACTCATCGGGCGGAGTTCTGCATCGACAAGCTCTATTCGCCGGACAGCAGCAGCGGTCGCCTGGGGCTGCTGGAACTGCGCGGCTTCGAGATGCCGCCGCATGCCCGCATGAGTCTGGCCCAGCAGTTGTTGCTGCGCGCGCTGGTGGCGCGTTTCTGGCGTGAACCCTACGCGCCGCAACGCTTGGCGCGTTGGGGTACAGAGCTGCATGACCGGTTCATGCTGCCGTACTTCATCGAGCAGGATTTCGCGGATGTGATCACCGAACTCAACCAGGCCGGTTACCCGCTCAAGAGCGAGTGGTTCGCCGCACACCTGGAGTTTCGCTTTCCCAAGCTGGGCGACTACGCGGTCAATGGCATCGAGCTGCAACTGCATCAGGCGCTGGAACCCTGGCATGTACTGGGGGAGGAAGGCTCAGGTTCCGGCGCTGTGCGCTATGTGGATTCGTCACTGGAGCGCGTTCAGGTGCACCTCAAGGGGCTGGCGCCGCAGCGCTACGTGCTGACCTGCAACGGTATACCGGTGCCGCTGCAACCGACCGGGCAGGCCGGGGAGTTTGTCGCCGGGGTGCGCTATCGCGCCTGGCAGCCGGCCAGTTGCCTGCAACCGACCATTGGTGTGCACGCGCCGCTGGTGTTCGATCTGGTCGATACCTGGATGCAGCGCTCGTTGGGTGGCTGCGAGTATCATGTCGCGCATCCGGGCGGCCGCAACTTCGAGACCTTGCCAGTCAATGGCAATGAAGCGCAGAGTCGACGCCTGGCGCGTTTTCAGCGAATCGGTCATACACCGGGCAAGATCAGTGTGGCGCCGCTCAACATTAGCGACGAGCTGCCGATGACGCTGGATATGCGTCGTCATCAACCCGTTCGCCGCAGTTGAGCATGAACGGCAGCCTGGCTTTACCGCCGGCTGCCTGGCGACACCGCAAATGAAACGCGTGTGAGTTAACCTGAAGTCCTCATAGTCGCCTGCCGAGACCTGCATGCCTGATCTGCTCGATCGCTACCCGTTTTCATCGGGAACCTACCACGAGATGCTCGATGAACAGCGGCAGTTGCGCAGTCACTGGCGCCGTTTGCACGAGCAACTGCAACGCAGCAGCCCGGCGCAGTTGATGCAGCGCCAGGCATTGCTGAGCCGGCAGATCCAGGAAAACGGCGTCACCTACAACGTCTATGCCGACCCCAAGGGCGCTGACCGGCCTTGGGAGCTGGACTTGCTGCCGCATGTGATCGACGCCGACGAGTGGCGCCATATCGAAGCCGGCATCGCCCAGCGCGCACGCCTGCTCAACGCGGTGCTGGCCGACCTGTACGGCCCGCAGCGCCTGATCGCCGAAGGTCTGCTGCCTGCCGAGCTGGTATTTGGCCATAACAACTTCCTCTGGCCTTGCCAGGGTGTGTTGACGCCAGACAGCACCTATCTGCACATGTATGCGGTGGATCTGGCACGCACGCCCGACGGCCGCTGGTGGGTGACCGCCGACCGTACCCAGGCACCGTCGGGGGCCGGTTATGCTCTGGAGAACCGCCAGATCGTTGGCCGGGCGTTGCCCGATAGCTACCGTGACATGAAGGTCCGGCACCTGACCGGCTTTTTCGACACGTTGCAACAGACCCTGGCCCGTCAGGCGCCGGCTGGCGATGAGGCGCCGCTGGTGGTGGTGCTGACGCCGGGGCGCTTCAACGAAAGCTATTTCGAACACCTGTACCTGGCCCGCCATCTGGGTTATCCGCTGGTCGAAGGCGGCGACCTGACCGTGCGTGATGCGCGTGTCTACCTGAAGACCCTAAGTGGGCTACGCCGGGTGCATGCCATCATGCGCCGTCTCGATGACGACTTCTGCGACCCGCTGGAACTGCGCACCGACTCTGCGCTGGGGGTGCCGGGGTTGCTGGAGGCGGTGCGTCAGGGCCAGGTACTGGTGGCCAATGCGCTGGGCAGCGGGGTGCTGGAGTCGCCCGGGTTACTGGGTTTTCTGCCGAAAATCAGTGAGCGGTTGTTGGGCGAGCCATTGATCCTGCCGTCGATTGCCACCTGGTGGTGCGGCGAGCCACCGGTGCTGGCCCAGGCCCTGGAAAAGATGCCCGAGCTGCTGTTCAAGCCGGCGTTTCCTTCGCAGCGCTTTATCCCGATTCTTGGCCGCGATCTGGATGAGGCTCAGCGTGATACGCTGGCGCAGCGCATCCAGGCCCGGCCCTATGCCTACGTGGCCCAGGAACTGGCGCAGTTATCCCAGGCGCCGGTATTGCAGGACGATGGGCAGAGCCTGCAGGCGCGGGCCATCGGCATGCGGCTTTACGCCGTGGCGGATACGATGGGCTATCGGGTGCTGCCGGGCGGGCTGACCCGGGTGGCAGCACTGGCCAATGCCGATGCGGTCTCGATGCAGCGCGGCGGGGCCAGCAAGGACACTTGGGTGCTGGGTGAGCGTACGCCGGCCAGCGAACCCTGGAAGGGGCGTCGGGTGATCGGTGTGCATGACCTGATCCGCCGCGATCCTTACCTGCCTTCGCGGGTGGTGGAAAACCTCTATTGGTTCGGTCGCTACAGTGAGCGCTGCGACGACAGCGCGCGGTTGTTGCGGATCATGCTGACCCGCTATGTCGACGGTGACGACCCCCTGGCCTTGCAAGCGGCGGTGGAGCTGGCCGAGCGTCTGGGTTTGCTGCCCGATGCCGAGGAGGGCGAGACCCTGCCGCAGCGACTGTTCAGTGCGCTGGCAGGCAAGGAGTGGGTGTTCAGCCTGCGCGCCAACCTGCAGCGCTTGCAGTGGGCGGCCTCGCAGGTGCGCGGCAAGCTGTCGAGGGAGAACTGGCAGGCGCTGGTCGAACTGCAACAAGAGGCTCAGAGTCTGGAAACCGCCGAGCCGGACTTTGGCGAGTTGCTGGACTTTCTCAACCGTCTGGTCATGTCGCTGGCGGCCTTGTCCGGCTTTGCCCTGGACGACATGACCCGTGATGAAGGCTGGAGCTTTCTGATGATCGGCCGGCGCATCGAGCGCTTGCGGTTTCTCAGCACTGCGCTGGCAGGCTACCTGCGTGGCGCAGCGGTCAAGGATCAGGCCGCGCTGGAATGGCTGCTGGAACTGGGCAACAGCAGCATCACCTACCGCTCGCGTTACATGGCGGTGCCGCAGTTGATTCCGGTCCTTGACCTGCTGCTGCTCGATGAGCAAAACCCGCATGCCGTGCTGTTCCAGCTCAAACAGGTGTCGCGCTCGCTGCGCCGGCTTAACGAAGCCTTCGACGCGCCGCGTGATCACAGCCTGGCGAACCTGGCCAGGCGCCTGGCCAGTGTCGACCTCGGCAACCTGGAAAATCCGCTGTTCGGCGACAGCGGCGTGCAGGCTGCACTCGACGCCCTGGCTGAGCTGTTGCAAAGCGTCGGCGATGCCAGCGGGCTGGTGTCCGATCGCCTGGCATTGCGCCATTTTGCCCATGTCGATGATATCAGCCAGCGCACGGTGTCCGTCTGATGAGTGCCCGTTACCAGATTTTCCACGATACCCATTACCGCTATGACAGTGCGGTGTCATTGGCGCAGCAGCTGGCGCATCTCTGGCCGCGCAGCAATCGCTGGCAGCACTGCACTGAACAGCATCTGGACATCAGCCCGATACCCACCATGCGTCGCGACGAGCTGGATGTGTTCGGTAACCCGGTCACCCGGCTGGCGTTCGAGCGCCCGCACGATGAACTACAGATCAACGCCCGCTTGCAGGTCGAGGTGCTGGCGCGTCCGGAGCTGGACTTTCGCCTGTCCAGCGAATGGGAGCTGGCCTGCGCGGCATTGAGCTACAGCGCCCGGCCGATGGATGCCGGCAGCCTGGATGCCTGCCGCTTCCGTTTCGAGTCGCCTTATGTGCATCTCAAACGGGCCTTTGCCGAATTTTCCGCCGATTGCTTCCCGCCCGGCCGGCCGGTGCTGCAGGGGGCCCAGGCGCTGATGGAAAAGATCTTTCGTGAATTCACCTTCGACGCCGAAGCCACGCAAGTGGGGACGCCGCTGCTGGAGGTGCTCGAGCGGCGTCGCGGGGTGTGTCAGGACTTTGCTCATATGATGCTCGCCTGCCTGCGCTCACGCGGCCTGGCGGCGCGTTACGTCAGCGGCTACCTGCTGACCCAGCCACCCCCTGGCCAGCCACGCCTGATCGGCGCTGACGCCTCCCACGCCTGGGTCTCGGTGTATTGCCCGGCGTCAGGCTGGGTCGATTTCGACCCGACCAACAATATCCAGCCAGCGCTGGAACACATCACTCTGGCCTGGGGCCGGGACTTCTCCGATGTGTCGCCGCTGCGTGGCGTCATCCTCGGCGGCGGCAGCCATGACCCTGAAGTGCGAGTGACCGTGATGCCGCTGGAGGAAGCGCAGATGCGCAATGCGTAGGCGAGGCCGAACGGCGCTCCGGTTGCTGGCGAAGACAGCGGCGCATTCGCAGCAGATGCTGTGACTTTACCGGCCTCTTCGCGAGCGAGCTCGTTCCCACAGAGATTGCGCCGACCTTAACTGACCGGCATTACCTCGTCCTTCACCGCGAAAGCGCAGCACCTATGGCTGGTCGAGAGAGTCGTATGGACAATGCGCGCTGGCAGCGCAGGCATAGGCGGCGAAAACACGGCTTAACAGTTCGCTTACCGACATGATGATGGCTCCATGACTTGATGCCGCAAGCTTAGTAGGCTGGCCGCCGTCTGGCTGTTTGATTGTCTGTATGGCACCGATAGTGCCCGGCGGTAGGCACGTTGACGCAGGTCATTGGAACCGGCCCGTCTATCAGGCAGTCTTGGAGCAAGACCGAGTACCCTTTCAGGAGATTTCCATGATTCGCAAACTTCTCGCCGTGTCTTTGCTGACGCTGGCCAGCGGCCAACTGCTGGCGGCCGAATGCAAGGCCACTGTCGATTCCAACGACATGATGCAGTTCACCAGCAAGTCCATTGACGTCGACAAGAGCTGCAAGACGTTCACGGTCGAACTCAAGCACGTCGGCACTCTGCCCAAGAACGTCATGGGCCATAACCTGGTGCTGAGCAAGGCGGCGGATGTGCAGGGCATCGCCACCGACGGCATGGGCGCCGGGGTCGACAAGGATTACCTCAAAGAGGGCGATGCGCGGATCATCGCCCACACCAAACTGATCGGCGGCGGCGAAACCACATCGCTGACCTTCGATGCGACCAAGCTCGATGCCGCAGAAAAATACAAGTTCTTCTGCTCGTTCCCCGGCCATGTGGCGATGATGCAGGGCGACTTGATCCTCAAGTGACCCGCCCGGCGAGCTCATCCCTGTTGCGGATGAGTTCGCTGGTTCAGCCTGTTACGGCGCGTAAGGCAGTTCGCGTTTGTGAGCGGTCTTGGCGTAGGTTTCGCTGATGATCCGGAACGCCTCTTCACTGACCTGCTGGCCATGCAGGAAGGCATCGATCTCGACATAAGTCACGCCATGCGAGGCTTCGTCCGGCTTGCCCGGTGCCAGGTCTTCCAGGTCGGCGGTCGGTACTTTTTCCACCAGATACTCCGGTGCACCGAAGCTGCGGGCAATCGCCCGTACCTGGTTTTTCACCAGGCCGCTCAAAGGCGCAAGGTCGCAAGCGCCGTCACCGAATTTGGTGAAGAAGCCCATCACCGCTTCGGCGGCGTGGTCGGTGCCGATCACCAACCCCTGGTATGCGCCAGCAATGGTGTATTGCGCCACCATACGGGTGCGTGCCTTGGTGTTGCCCACCACGAAGTCCACCGCACCGGCGTGCTGCGCATCGAAGGCCCGAACCTCGGCGACCAGCGCCTGGACGCTTGGTGCGATGTTCACGGTGTGACGCTCGTCCGGGTTGATGAAGTCCACGGCGGCGGTGGCTTCGTGTTCATCCTGTTGCACGTGGTAAGGCAGACGCACCGCAACGAAGCGGTAGCCGTTGTCGCCAGTGCTTTCACGCAGCTCGCGCACCGCGCGCTGGGCCATCAGGCCGGCGGTCAGTGAGTCGACGCCGCCGCTGATGCCCAGTACCAGGGTCTTGAGCCGCGCATTGCGCAGGCATTGCTTGATGAATTCGACCCGGCGGGTCAGGTCGGCTTGCAGCGCTGCCTCATCGGCGAACGGCGGCTGAACCTTGAGTTGTTCGGCAATCTGGCGTTGCAGGGCTTGCATGGGGCTCTCCTTGTTGAAAATCGAAAGGCTCACTCGCCGGCAATGGTCGGCACCTTGAACACGTGGCGCAGGTAGGCAACGAAGTTGGGATCCTTGCATTGGGCCTTGCCCGGCTCATCGGAAATCTTCGCCACCGGCTGGCCGGCACAGGCTGTCATCTTCAGCACCATGTTCATCGGCGCGACGCCGGGGATATCGGCGGTCAAATTGGTGCCAATGCCGAAGCTGACGTTGATGCGCCCACGCAGGGCACGGAAAATCTGCAAGGCCTTGGGCAGGCTCAGGCCGTCTGAGAACACCAGCGTCTTGCTCATCGGGTCGATGCCCAGCTTGCGGTAATGGGCTATGCATTTTTCGCCCCACTGTACCGGATCACCCGAGTCGTGACGCAAACCGTCAAACAGTTTGGCGAAGTACAGATCGAAATCGTTCAGGAAGGCATCGGTGGTGATGCAGTCGGTCAGGGCGATGCCCAGCAGGCCGCGGTACTCACGCACCCAGCAATCCAGGGCGGCGCTCTGGCTGTCGATCAGTCGCGGGCCGAGTTGTTGGTGGGCCATGATCCACTCATGAGCCATGGTGCCCAGCGGCTTGATGTCTTTTTGTTGAGCCAGGTGCACATTACTGGTGCCGACGAACTGGCCGGGAAAATCATCCTTGAGGGCCTGGACCACCGTTTCCTGCACGGCATAGGAGAAGCGTCGCCGGGTACCGAAGTCAGCGACCTTGAACTCGGCCAGTTCTTCGGCACTGGCATTGGCCTTGAGCCAGTCGAACTTGGCGTACAGATGATCGCTGGCCTGAGCGAGCAGGATGTCTGGATGCTTGTGGCGGTTGCGCACCTCGCTGACGATGGCCAGCAGTGGCACCTCGAACAGGATCACGTGCAGCCAGGGGCCGTGCAGCCGAATGCGCAATTCACCGTCTTCGATGCTGGCGTCTACATAGCGGGTGTTAAAGCGAAACAGGCCCAGAAAGCGCAGAAAGTCCGGTTTCAGAAAACTGATGCGCTCCAGAAAGCCCAGTTGCTCCTTGCCGAGCGACAGATTGCACAGCCGCTCGATCTGCCGTTCGATTTCAGGCAGGTACGGGCGCAGATCCTCGCCATTGCGGCAGCGGAACTCCCACTCCACATCCACATTGGGATAGTTATGCAACACCGCCTGCATCATGGTGAGCTTGTAGAAATCGGTGTCGATCAGGTTTTGCACGATGCTCTCGGAGAAAGCGCTCTCGCTCATCGGGATAGCTCCAGCATGACCGCTCAAAGGATGCGGTCCAGGCGAAAAACAATCCGACATCACCGGGCAGCGAATGTGGCAACTCGAGTCGCGAGTGTGTCGAGGCGATCATGATGCCAGCGAACGGCATTTGGTGGGGCGCTTTGTTCAAAGGTGTGTCAGCGATGCACTCAGCTCGGCAATGCAGAAATGACGATCAACACCGTAGGCTTTTTTACCTATTTAAATAGGATGCATCCATTTTTTCTGATTCGCTTTCAAGGCCTTGGCTGCGGCGCGTATAAAACGCGCCTGCGTCTGGTCTGATGGCTCGTTTCGGCTGTCCCGGATCTGTGCGTTGATCAATCAGGAAAAGGAAGTCCGATGAAACTGCTCACAAGTCTGATCCTCTTGCCCATGCTGATGCTGGTCGGTTGCAAAGGCCAAGAGCGCTGGATAAGCCTGAATTTTTCAGGTCCGGTCACGCACGACGGTCGTGTATTACCCCCGGCGTCCGCCCGCTCTCATGAATCACAACTGGCCAATCAGTTCGAGAAAATGGGTATTGCGCCGGGCGCGCTGAAGATCAGGCGAGACAGGGATGATCAGAGTGTTGTGCATATCAAGATGGTTCAAGGGGCTCTTGATGCTCAACAGCAAGAGGCGATAAAGAGCTATCTCATCGGCCTGATCGAGTCGCGTCGGCACGCCAACTTTCGTATGTCCCTGACGACTGACAAGACCGCTATCGAGGAGGTCGCCAGCAAGCTGTCAATGGCGGGCATGAAGAGCTTGGTGACGTTCAATACCTTGGGTTATTTTTCGGTCAACTTACTGGACCCGCAAAGCCTGAAACCTTATCGGCCTGGTGATACAGGCGAGCGGGCAGTATGCGCCGTCACTTTAAGGCTTCAGCGTCCGACGTCGGTCTCCTACTCCAGTATCGAGCGGATCGAGGGTGCAGCGTTTTCCGGTGCGCGCAAACCCAACGTGTACGGTGAAGTTCGCTCCTTGCGGCCTTCAATGCCCGAACAGCTGATGAAAGTGCCTGTTTTACTGAGTATCGAGGATGCTGACCTGCGCAGGTTGTTGAACGAGGGTCGGCTGCAGGTACATTTTCAACTCGAGCCCCCACAGCGCTCTTGGGGAGCCTGGGCTGTTCCTATGTATGGCGTAGAGAACATCAGCTTCACTCTGACATCCATTGATGTATCGGACATTGCCAATCCCGTGTTGCGTTATTCAAGAATGCATCAGCAGTGCACCCGCGAAGTGGCTACCCTGGAGCGCCCTTTTTCTTTCCAGACCGGGCGTGGTCTGGACAGTCTGAGAGATGCCGTTTTCTGGGATGAGCCGTAATGCGAAGGCCTTGCTGGGCGATTCCATAGCATTAAGGCAACTTCATGCCCGAATGGAATGACATTCGGCACAAACCTCGTTTGCCCGCCGTCGATCAAGGGTTTATCAATAGCCGCTGGATTTTGCCCGTGCGGCTGGCGGCCTGACGACACCCGTCGAAAGGTTTTGCCGCGTTACGCTAACAATCCACTAATCTCAAAATGGTGCGTCCCGTAGCGTTCGCGCACCGCCGGTGTGCAGTTCGGTGACAGCGCCGGTTACAGTTGGGTTGCTCTTCGTGTGAGGGCGGGGTTGCTGCTTTTTGTCGTTCTGGTTGCGCTTTTTTGTTGCGTGGTTGCAACCCGTTGATCCAGAGGGTTGCACCTCTTGGTTTGCTGGATTATCAGCAACCGTACGTCCCCTGGATCGTGAGTTTTTGAAAAATAAAAAAATGATGGCACGAGGCTTGCTCAAGCCTATGGCGTAGTTGCAGTGCTAATTAAAAAAACCTCAGGAGCACCACTCATGTCGCAGACGTTCTACCGTAAAGGCTTTCTGGCAATCGCAGTGGCAACTGCATTGGGCGTGTCGTCTTTTGCCCAGGCTGACGTGAAGATCGGCGTTGCGGGGCCCATGACAGGGGCTAATGCATCGTTTGGTGAGCAGTACATGAAGGGCGCCCAGGCGGCCGCCGATGCGATCAACAAAGCAGGCGGCATCAATGGCGAGAAGATTGTCCTGGTGGCCGGAGATGACGCCTGCGAACCCAAGCAGGCCGTGGCCGTGGCCAACCGCCTGGTCGATCAGGACAAGGTCGTGGGGGTGGTCGGGCACTTTTGCTCGTCTTCTACCATTCCGGCCTCTGAGGTCTACAGCGATGCTGGCGTAATCGCCATCACCCCTGGCTCCACCAACCCGACGGTGACCGAGCGTGGCCTGAAAGAAATGTTCCGTATGTGTGGCCGTGACGACCAGCAGGGTATCGTCGCCGGCGACTATATTGTCGACGTGCTCAAGGCCAAGAAGGTCGCGGTTATCCATGACAAAGACACCTATGGTCAGGGCCTTGCCGATGCGACCCGTGCGCAGTTGGCCAAGCGCGGTGTAAAAGACGTGTTGTACGAAGGTCTTACCCGTGGCGAAAAAGACTTCAGTGCGCTGGTCACCAAGATCCGCTCCACTGGCGCTGAAGTGGTCTATTTCGGTGGGCTGCACCCCGAAGCCGGCCCGCTGGTCCGCCAGTTGCGTGAGCAGGGCCTGAAGGACGTCAAGTTCATGTCCGATGACGGTATCGTTACTGACGAGCTGGTCACCACTGCGGGCGGTGCGAAAAACGTCGATGGCGTGTACATGACTTTCGGCGCCGACCCGCGTCTGCTGCCTGACAGCAAGGCAGTGGTCGACGAGTTCCGCAAGTCCGGGTACGAGCCTGAAGGCTACACCCTGTATGCCTATGCGTCAGTGCAGGCACTGGCTGCCGGCTTCAACGGTGCCAAGGCCAACAAGGGCGACAAGGCCGCCGAGTGGCTCAAGGCCAATCCGGTGCAGACGGTGATGGGCAAGAAGGAGTGGGACACCAAGGGTGACCTGAAAACCTCCGACTATGTCGTTTACCAGTGGGACGCCAACGGTAAATACAAGCAACTGGACCAGCAGAAGTAATCCAGGCCCGCCACACCCTCGCACCCTGCGGGGGTGACCTGGATTGTTCCCTTTGCACCTGTTCGCTGCGCCTTTAGAGGCGCGGCGGGCAGGACCCTGAGCGGCTTTCAAGTGTGTGAGCGTGCGTGATGGACGGTATTTTCCTGCAACAAATGGTCAACGGCCTGACCCTCGGGTCGGTCTACGGCCTGATCGCCATCGGTTATACGATGGTCTACGGCATTATCGGCATGATCAACTTCGCCCACGGCGATGTGTACATGATCTCTGCCTACCTGACCGCCATCGGTCTGGCGGTGCTGGCCTTTTTTGGGCTTGAGTCCTTTCCCTTACTGATTCTCGGCACCCTGGTGTTTACCATTGTGGTCACCGGGGTCTACGGCTTTGTGATCGAGCGGGTGGCCTACAAGCCACTGCGTAACTCGACCCGTCTGGCACCGCTGATCAGTGCCATCGGTATTTCGCTGATTCTGCAGAACTACGCTCAGATCAGCCAGGGTGCCCGTCAGCAAGGCGTACCGACCCTGCTCGAAGGCGCCTGGCGTTTCGAGATCGGCAGCGGCTTCGTGCAGATCACCTACACCAAGATCTTTATCCTGATCGCCGCCTTTGCCGGCATGGCGATCCTGACTTACATCATCCAGTGCACCAAGCTGGGCCGGATGTGCCGCGCCACCCAGCAGGACCGCAAGATGGCCTCGATTCTGGGCATCAACACTGATCGGGTGATTTCCTATGTGTTCATCATCGGTGCGGCCATGGCGGCGCTGGCCGGTGTGCTGATCACCATGAACTACGGCACCTTCGACTTCTACGCCGGCTTCGTGATCGGCATCAAGGCATTCACTGCTGCCGTGCTGGGCGGCATCGGCTCACTGCCGGGGGCGATGCTCGGCGGGCTGATTCTTGGCGTGGCTGAGGCGCAGTTCTCCGGGATGATCAACTCTGACTACAAAGACGTGTTCAGCTTCAGCCTGCTGGTGCTGATCCTGATCTTCCGTCCGCAGGGCCTGCTGGGCCGCCCACTCGTGGCTAAGGTGTAAGCATGTCAGCTCCTACTAAACCAATCGATTACAAGAAAAGCCTGATCGACGCGGTGCTGGCCGGCCTGCTCGCGCTGATCGTGTTCGGTCCTATCGTCGGCGTGGTCCTGGATGGCTACAGCTTCAATCTTGAGCCTGCCAAGGTGGCGATGTTTGTCGCCGTGGTAATGGTCGGGCGCCTGCTGCTCAGCCTGTTCCTGCAAACGGCGCGTGGCCAGCGGCTGGCCCAGGGCATGGAGTCCGGTGGCGCAGGGGTGCATGTGCTCAAGCCTGATCACAAGTCGAGCCTGTACTGGATTATCCCGGCCCTGATCGTCATTGCCGTGATCTTTCCGGTATTTGCCAACAAGTACCTGCTGACCGTGGTCATTCTTGGCCTGATCTACGTGTTGCTCGGCCTGGGGCTGAACATCGTGGTCGGTCTGGCTGGCCTGCTCGATCTGGGGTACGTGGCGTTTTACGCCATCGGCGCCTACGGTCTGGCGCTGGGTTACCAGTATCTGGGCCTGGGGTTCTGGTCGGCCTTGCCCTTGGCGGCCATTGCTGCGGCACTGGCGGGCTGTATCCTGGGCTTTCCGGTGTTGCGCATGCACGGTGATTATCTGGCCATCGTGACCCTGGGTTTTGGCGAAATCATTCGCCTGGTGCTCAACAACTGGCTGTCGTTCACCGGTGGTCCCAATGGTGTGCCGGTGCCGTCGCCGACCTTCTTCGGTCTGGAGTTCGGGCGCAGGGCGAGAGAGGGCGGGGTGCCGATCCACGAGTACTTTGGCTTCGAATACAACCCTGACCTGAAATTCCTGTTCATCTATGCGGTGCTGTTCATCGTGGTGCTGGCGGTGCTGTTCATCAAGCATCGCCTGACCCGTATGCCTATCGGGCGTGCCTGGGAAGCGCTGCGTGAGGACGAGATCGCCTGTCGTGCCATGGGCCTGAACCATGTGCTGGTCAAACTCTCGGCATTCACCATCGGTGCCTCCACTGCCGGTCTTGCCGGGGTGTTTTTCGCCAGCTATCAAGGCTTCGTCAACCCGACCTCGTTCACCTTTTTCGAGTCGGCACTGATCCTCGCCATCGTGGTACTGGGTGGCATGGGCTCGACGGTCGGCGTGGTGATCGCGGCGTTCGTTCTGACGGTTGCCCCTGAACTGCTGCGTAGCTTCGCTGAATATCGGGTGCTGCTGTTCGGCATCCTGATGGTATTGATGATGATCTGGCGGCCACGCGGCCTGATCCGTATCAGCCGCACCGGCGTCAAGCCTCGCAAGGGTGTTCTGGTGCAGGGAGGAGCGGCGCAATGAGCCAGGAAATCGTACTTTCGGTCGAGCACCTGATGATGCACTTTGGCGGTATCAAGGCGTTGAGTGACGTCAGCCTGCAAGTGCGGCGCAATTCGATCTTCGCCCTGATCGGCCCCAACGGCGCCGGCAAGACCACCGTGTTCAACTGCCTGACCGGCTTTTACAAGGCCACTGGCGGGCGCATCGAGCTGCACACCCGTGGCAAAACCACCAACGTCATCAAGCTGCTGGGCGAGTCTTTCCAGCCGACCGACTTTATCTCGCCACCGAGCTTTTTCCGCCGGCTGTACTACAAGATGTTCGGCGGTACTCACCTGGTGAACCGCGCAGGGCTGGCAAGGACGTTCCAGAACATTCGCCTGTTCAAGGAAATGTCCGTGGTGGAGAACCTGTTGGTGGCCCAGCACATGTGGGTCAACCGCAACTTGCTCAGCGGTATCCTCAACACCCGTGGCTATCGCAAGGCCGAAGAGGACGCTTTGAATACCGCGTTCTACTGGCTCGAAGTGGTGGATCTGGTGGACTGTGCCAACCGCCTGGCCGGTGAGTTGTCCTACGGCCAGCAACGGCGTCTGGAAATCGCCCGGGCCATGTGTACCCGGCCCCAGGTGATTTGCCTCGACGAGCCGGCTGCCGGCCTCAACCCGCAGGAAACCGAAGCCCTGAGCGGCATGATCCGCAAGCTGCGCGATGAACACGACATGACGATCGTGCTGATCGAGCACGATATGGGGATGGTCATGAGCATTTCCGATGACATCGTGGTGCTCGACCACGGCAACGTGATTGCGGCGGGCAAGCCACAAGACATTCGTAACGACCCCAAAGTGATTGCTGCCTATCTGGGCGCTGAGGAAGAGGAACTGGTATGAGTCAACCGATCCTCGAATTGAAAGAGATCGACGTGTTCTACGGGCCGATCCAGGCGCTCAAGAAGGTGTCGCTGCACATCGATGAAGGCGAGACGGTTAGCCTGATCGGTGCCAACGGGGCCGGCAAGTCGACCCTGCTGATGTCGATTTTCGGCCAGCCGCGGGCGGCCAGCGGGCAGATTCTCTACCAGGGCACCGACATCACCCAGAAGTCCTCGCACTACATCGCTTCCAACGGTATTGCCCAGTCACCGGAGGGCCGCCGGGTGTTCCCCGACATGTCGGTGGAAGAGAATCTGCTGATGGGCACCATTCCGATTGGTGACAAGCACTGCGGCGAAGACATGCAGCGTATGTTCGAGTTGTTTCCCCGGCTCAAGGAGCGACGCAACCAGCGGGCGATGACCATGTCGGGTGGCGAGCAGCAGATGCTGGCCATTGCCCGGGCGCTGATGAGCCGGCCCAAACTGCTGCTGCTTGATGAGCCGAGCCTTGGCCTGGCACCGATCATCGTCAAACAGATCTTTTCGATCCTGCGCGAGCTGGCCTCTACCGGCATGACCATCTTTCTGGTCGAGCAGAACGCCAACCACGCCCTGAAACTGTCTGACCGCGCCTACGTGATGGTCAACGGCGAGATTCGCCTGTCCGGCACTGGCCAGGAGCTGCTCTGCAACGAGGAGGTGCGCAACGCTTATCTGGGCGGGCATTGATCGCGTCAAGTTTTCAACAGCAGTTATCCACGCCCCGGCCGGTTATCGTCCGGGGCGTCATTTTTTCCAATTGTGGAAAACCTTTTTGGCGCAGCGCTGGAGCGCGACATAAAGCCGCTGTAACGGCCTGTTTTGTCACGCTTTTGACTTGTTCAGGATTACTGTGGAACTGACTGTTGATAACTTGGTGGCATTTATCTGTAGGCCTTTATATACAAGGCTTATAGCGCTATGGTTAAAAAATGATCAGCGGTTTTTTTCAAGCGTATCAGAGCGTTTGTCAATCGTTTGAGCGCTGGTTATTGATACAGTATCAGGTGCTTGTCATCCTGTGGATAACTCTGTGGGAAAGCCTTGGAAAGACTCGGCAATGCCAAGTACCCAAAGGGCTGCGACGTATTTTCGCTAAACATCCATGAACGGCTCGTTACAACCAGGCAGCGCAAGTCAAGCAAAAAACTTTTCCTGAGGCCCTGCAGCCCGCGTCACGCAAGGCTTTGCCGGTTTCAGAATTGCTCACGGAAATTGTGGGCCTGACTGTGGATAAGGTGAGTAAAACCAGCTACAGGCCACGAACTGCATGGCTTACAGGCTGTTGATCGTTTTTTGTACAGTTCCATGTGGTATTGGCTGTTTTATCCACCGGGCTTGATCCTCGGCCGATCGCACGGGCATTCTGCCGGTCTTGTGTGCGCGGCTGTTTGCAGTTGACGCACTTATCAACAGGCTGCGCGGTTCAGCGCCATGTCAGGAGAATGAAATGACTTCCACCGTATTCATTACCGGAGCGACGTCCGGGTTTGGCGAAGCCTGTGCCCGCCGCTTTGCCGAGGCCGGCTGGTCGCTGGTACTTACCGGTCGGCGCAAGGAGCGTCTGGATGCGCTGCAGGCCGAGTTGTCGGCCAAGACCCGGGTGCTGACCCTTGAGCTGGACGTGCGTGACCGCAAGGCCATGGAGAAGGCCATCGCCGAACTGCCGGAAGAATTCGCCACGATTCGCGGACTTATCAACAACGCAGGCCTGGCCTTGGGCCTTGAACCGGCACCGAAGTGCGATCTGGACGACTGGGACACCATGATCGACACCAACATCAAGGGCCTGGTCTATACCACGCGCCTGCTGTTGCCCCGCCTGATCGCCCATGGTCGTGGTGCGAGCATTGTCAACCTGGGGTCGGTGGCCGGTAACTACCCGTATCCGGGCGGTAACGTATACGGCGGCTCCAAGGCCTTTGTCGGTCAGTTCTCGCTGAACTTGCGCAACGACCTGGTCGGCACTGGCGTGCGGGTCACCAACCTTGAGCCGGGCCTGTGCGAAAGCGAGTTCTCGCTGGTGCGTTTTGCCGGTGACCAGTCCAAGTACGACGCCACCTATGCCGGCGCCGAGCCGATCCAGCCGCAAGACATTGCCGAGACCATCTTCTGGATCATGAAAACCCCGGCCCACGTCAACATCAATAGCCTGGAGCTGATGCCGGTCAGCCAGACCTGGGCAGGCTTTGCCATCGATCGCAACCGCGGCTAAAACCTGTTCGCTGACCCCGTAGGAGCTGCTTTAGCAGCGAATTTCAGCAGCGAATTGATGCTGAAGCCTTCGCGGCTGAAGCGGACCGCCGCCCGGCCGCTCCTACCGGCTCAGGTGTTGTTATTGAGGTGGTTTTCCAGCCCCAGGTAGCAGGTTGCCAGGTGGTACGGGGTGGTGGAGGGCATGTCGCTGCGGCTGATCTTGCCCTCGCTGTCCAGGCACTCATGCCAGCCCTGTGGATAAATGAACCGGGTCTGCAGCGCCATGGCCTGCGCAGGCAGCAATGACTTTGCGCCGTCGCGTAACGCCAGGGCACGCAGGTACTCGGCCTGGGCCCAGATACGCTGGGTGCCGTCCACGACACGGCCATCGGGTTTGAGCATTGCACTGACCGCGCCGCTGCGGGCATCCACACCTTGCGCCTGAGCCAAGGCGAACGCTGTGTGCAGCGCCTTGTACAACGGGCTGCCATGCAACTGCGGGGTTGATTGCAGAAGAAAGAACCACTCGAACTGGTGCCCCGGCTCATACCAGTTATCCACAGCGCCGAGCGGCTTCTCCAGCAGCACCCCGCTCGCCGGATCAATGAAGTGCTCATGCATGTGATCCACCAGCCCTTCCAGTGCCTCGACGGTGTCGGGGTCGGCGCGCACTTGTAACGTCGCCAGAAAGGCTTCGGCCAGGTGCATCAGCGGGTTTTGCAACGCGCCGCTGCCCAGATCGGACCAGTCTTCGCCAAGGCTCGCTTCATAAAGCCCCTGGCCATCGGCAAAATGCTCGCGTACCACGCTCAAGGCGGCATCCAGTGCCGACTCGGCCAATGGCTCTCGGGTTTTGGCCCAGTAGTGCGCGCAGGCAAAAATGATGAACGCGTGGGTATACAGATCCTTGCGCCGATCCAGCGGGGCGCCTTGCGGGTCGATGCTGTAGAACCAGCCGCCATGCTCGGCATCGTGAAAGTGCCGCTGCAACGAGCGGAACAACGCATGGGCACGCTGCTCGGCTTGCGGCACTTGCGAGTTGCCGATCAGGCTTGCGAACACAAACAACTGGCGGGCGCAGGCCATGGCCCGGTAGCGCTGCGCAGGCAGTGGCTGGTGCGCGGGGTCGACGGCCTCAAAGGGCAGTGCCAATGCCGGGTTCCAGCCTGGGCCCAGCCATATGGGCACGACAATCTGGAGAAAATGCGTTTGCAAGGCGGCAAACACCTGACTCAGTTCAGGCTGTGGAGCGGTGCTGGAGGCGTGGGGCATGAGCGGGCATCACGGCAGGATCGGATGCGCGCATGTTAACAGGCGTACTGCTAACCGTGCAGGCCGCGCCAATGGCGCGCGCCCATAAATATGAAACGCAGTTGTTCGGTGATCTTGGCCTGCGGGGTCAGGTGGGCCGCCAGCGGGGCAGCTGGCGGGTCGATCAGCTCTGGCAACATGGCGAACACACTCTTGACCACCAGATCGGCAATGATGCCCAGCGAGTTGCTGTTCAAATGCTGCCACTTGGGCATTTTCCCCAGGTCTGTGGCCAGGTCGGCGACGATACCTTCGCGCAATGCCGCCAGCGCCTGACGAACCTGCAATGAGCCGCCGTACTGTTCGCGTGCCAGGAACAGAAACTGCTGCCGGTTGGCCGCCACACCGTCGAGAAAAATCCGTACCGAGGCTTCGATCAGGCCGCCCATCACCATTTCGTTATGGCGGACCAGGCGGATGGTTTCCCGAAAGGTATGGCCGACTTCCGCGACCAACGCCAGACCCAACTGGTCCATGTCGTCGAAATGCCGATAGAAACCGGTCGGCACGATCCCGGCAGTACGCGCCACCTCCCGCAGGCTCAGACTGCCGAAGCCGCAGCCGCTTTCCATCAACTGATGTGCGGCGTCGAGCAGGGCGCGGCGGGTCTGTTGTTTCTGTTCGGCGCGGGGTGACATGGGTGGGGCGTTCCGGGGATAAACTGCGCTGCACTCTAACACGAGAGCGACCGATAGCAGGTTGATGAGTGATCGAGTCAAACCATGCTGGCTTTTACCAGTCAAAGTGGTATGTCGTGTGTAGCGCGCCTGATTGGCGCGCGGGTTCTGGAGAGTCGCAATGACACGCAGCCGCAAGATTTTCGCCTGGACAGGCGTCACCCTGGTCGCCCTGCTGGCCATTCTGATCGTTGTGATCGCCACCTTTGACTGGAACCGCCTCAAACCTTTTATCAACGACAAAGTCAGCGCAGCCTTGCATCGTCCGTTTGCCATCAACGGGGATCTGAGCGTGCGCTGGCAGCGCGAAGGCGATGAAAACGGCTGGCGTGGCTGGGTGCCCTGGCCGCAGTTTGTCGCGCAGGACCTGACCCTGGGCAACCCTGACTGGTCGCGTCAGGCGCAGATGGTCACGCTCAAACAAGTGACGTTCAGCCTCTCGCCGTTGCCGTTATTGAGCCAGCGGGTGGTGATTCCCCGCATCGAACTGAATCAACCCGACGCAAAGCTCGAACGGCTGGCCGACGGCCGCGCCAACTGGGTGTTCGACCTGCCCAAGTCCGATCCAGACGCAGAGCCTTCGGCGTGGGAGCTCGACATTGGCTCGATCCGCTTCGACAAAGGCCTGGTAAGCATTGATGACCAGACCCTTAAAACCCGGATGGAACTGGTCATCACCCCATTGGGTAAACCGATTCCGTTCAGTGACATTGTCGGCGGCAAAGAAGCACAGAAGGTGGCCGAGAAGGGCGCCAGGCCCCAGGACTATGCCTTTGCCATCGCCACCAAGGGTCAATACCGTGGCCTGCCGGTTGGCGGCAATGGCAAGGTTGGCGGGTTGCTGGCCCTCAAGGATGCCAGCCAGCCATTTCCGGTGCAGGCCGATGTAAAAATTGCCGATACCCATATCGTGGTCGCCGGCACCCTGACCGATCCGCAGAACTTCGGCGCCCTGGACCTGCGCCTGAAACTCTCCGGCGCGAGCCTGAGCAACCTGTACCCGCTGACCGGCGTGACCCTGCCCGATTCAGGGGCATACGCCACCGACGGTCGATTGATTGCCCGGCTCAAGGACCCGCAAGGTGCGAACTTCCGTTATGAAGACTTCAACGGCAAGATCGGTAACAGTGACATCCACGGTGACCTGGGCTTTGTCGCCAGCCAGCCACGGCCGAAACTGACCGGTAAGCTGGTGTCCAACCAGTTGCTGTTCACCGATCTGGCGCCGCTGATCGGTGCCGATTCCAATACCGAGCAGAAAAAGCGCGGCGGCGAGAGCAAGCAGCCGTCGGGTAAAGTGTTGCCGGTCGAGACATTTGCCACCGACCGCTGGCGCGCCATGGATGCCGATGTGGAGTTCACCGGCAAGCGCATCGTCCAGGCGCCGGAACTACCGCTGAGCGATCTGTACACCCATGTGCTGCTCGATGATGGTCAGTTGAGCCTGCAACCGCTGCGCTTTGGCGTGGCCGGCGGCAAGCTTGATGCCGATATTCGCCTTAACGGTCGCGTCCAGCCGCTGCAGGGGCGCGCCAAACTGTCGGCCCGGGGCTTTAAGCTCAAGCAGTTGTTCCCCACGTTCGAACCGATGAAAACCAGCTTCGGTGAGCTCAATGGTGACGCTGATATCAGCGGCCAGGGCAACTCGGTCGCGACCTTGTTGGGGACCGCCAATGGCCAACTGCGCATGTTGATCAACGATGGCGCGATCAGTCGCGGGCTGATGGAAATCGCCGGGCTCAATGTTGGCAATTATCTGGTTGGAGAGTTGTTCGGTGACAAGGAGGTGAAGATCAATTGCGCGGTCAGCGACTTCGGGATCAAGGACGGCCTGGCCAGCAGCCGATTGTTTGTGTTCGATACCGAGAACGCGATCATTTACATCAATGGCACCGCCAATCTCAAGAGCGAGCAACTGGACCTGAAGATCAATCCTGAGTCGAAAGGCTTGCGGGTGTTTTCCCTGCGCTCACCGTTGTACGTCAACGGCACCTTTGCCAAACCCAATGCCGGTGTACAGACCGGCCCGTTGTTGCTGCGCGGCGCCGGCATGCTGGCGCTGGGTGTCGCCGCCGGCCCTGCCGCGAGCCTGCTGGCGCTGGTTGCCACCGGCGACAGCACCCCGGACCAATGCACCCCGATGCTGGAACAGATCAGGGCCGGCAAGTTACCCAAGGCGACCCGATAATCAGGGGTAAGCCCAATACTGTTCGATTAAGCCTCAAAAATCTCTATGGGAGATCGCCCGCCGCCTCGGCGCCGCGCTGTCGCGCAGCCAACACGCAACCCCGTAGGAGCAGCTTTAGCTGCGAAAGGCTTCGCAGCTAAAGCTGCTCCTACGGGAGGGCCTTGTAAATCAGCGATTTGTAATTTGTTTGATGAGAGGGGGCTCTGCCCGCGACAGGGCCAGTAAGACCAGCACATTTGCTGTGGATGTACCGCACCCTTCGTCGGCGAGGCCAACTCCCACCGGACCGTGTTGGCCTTAACTGATCAGCATTGATCCCACGGCACCAACACATCACGGCTGCGGTCCCTATCCTGAGCCTTTCAGGAATGCGCCGTAGTTCATGAGCAGATCTGCCGATATCGCCCGGTCCTGGTTTCAGCGGCTGGGCTGGACGCCCTTCCCTTTTCAGAAGCAGGTCTGGGCCGCCGTGAAACGCGGCGAGTCCGGGCTGCTGCATGCCAGCACCGGCTCCGGCAAGACCTACGCGGTGTGGCTGGCGGCGCTCAATCGTTTTGTCGGCAAGACCAAAACACCGCCCAAGGGCAAGGACAAAAGCGCACCACTCACCGTGGTGTGGATCACCCCGATGCGCGCGCTGGCCGCCGATACCCAGCGCGCGCTCAGCGCGCCGCTGGCCGCGATGGAGATTGGCTGGTCGGTGGGCCTGCGCACCGGCGACACCACGAGCGGTGAACGAGCCAGGCAAAGCCGACGCCTGCCCTCGGCACTGGTCACCACCCCGGAAAGCCTGACCCTGCTGCTGGCCCGCGCCGACGCCGAGGTCGCCATGGGCCATCTACAGATGGTGGTGGTCGATGAATGGCACGAGCTGATCGGCAATAAACGCGGCGTCCAACTGCAACTGGCCCTGGCCCGCCTACGGCGCTGGAATCCGCACCTGGTGGTGTGGGGCATTTCCGCAACCCTGGGCAATCAGGAGCATGCGCGGCAGGTGCTGCTCGGCGATACCGGTGTCAGCGTGCAGGGCAAGGTCGTCAAGGATCTGCAGGTCGACACCCTGTTGCCGCCCACTATCGAGCGTTTTCCGTGGTCCGGGCACATGGGTTTGTCGATGCTCAAGCAAGTGGTGGCCGAGGTGGATGCCAGCAGCAGTTGCCTGCTGTTCACCAATACCCGCTCGCAATCGGAGCTGTGGTATCAGGCACTGTTGCAGGCGCGCCCGGACTGGGCCGGCTTGATCGCCCTGCACCACGGCTCGCTGGCCCGGGAGGTGCGTGACTGGGTCGAGCGCGCCCTCAAGGACGGTCAGCTCAAGGCCGTGGTCTGTACCTCCAGCCTCGACCTGGGGGTGGATTTTCTGCCGGTCGAGCGGGTGCTGCAAATCGGCTCGGCCAAGGGCATTGCCCGCCTGATGCAGCGTGCCGGACGCTCCGGCCACGCGCCGGGCCGCCGCTCGCGAGTGACGTTAGTACCGACCCATAGCCTGGAACTGGTCGAAGCCGCGGCTGCTCAGGTCGCTGTGGCCGCACGCATGATCGAACCCCGACACAGCCCGCACCAGCCGCTGGATGTGCTGGTGCAGCATCTGGTCAGCATGGCGCTGGGCGGCGGCTTCCTGCCTGACGAGCTGTATCAGGAAGTGCGCGGCGCCTGGGCTTACCGGAATCTGGACCAAACCCACTGGCAGTGGGCGCTGGCCTTTGTGCGCAGCGGCGGCCATTCGCTCACCGCTTACCCGGATTACCGCCGGGTCGAACCGGACGAGCACGGCGTATGGCGGGTGCCGGATGCGCGCCTGGCACGTCGGCACCGGATGAGTATTGGTACCATCGTCAGCGATGCCAGCATCAACGTGAAGTACTGGAAGAAAGGCAGCGGCTCGCTGGGCACAGTGGAGGAAGGCTTTATCGCCCGTCTGCGCCCTGGCGATAATTTTCTGTTCGGTGGCCGCTTGCTGGAGCTGGTACGGGTCGAGGACATGACCGCCTACGTCAAGCGTGCGACCGGCAAGAAGGCCGCCGTACCGCGCTGGAATGGCGGGCGCATGCCGCTGTCCAGTGAACTGGCCGCCGCAGTGGTCGCGCAGTTTGATGCAGCAGCGCATGGCGTATACGACAGCCCGCCGATGCAGGCGGTCAGGCCGCTGCTGGAAGTCCAGCGCCAGTGGTCGGCATTGCCGCAGAGTGACCGGCTATTGGTTGAAACCCTGAAGTCCCGCGAAGGCTGGCACCTGTTCATCTACCCGTTCGCCGGCCGCCATGTGCATCTGGGGCTGGCCAGTTTGCTGGCCTGGCGATTAAGCCAACAAAGGCCGCTGAGCTTCTCGATGGCGGTCAATGATTACGGCCTGGAACTGCTCAGCGCCAGCGAGCTGGACTGGAACGCATTGCTGCATCAGGGCGATTTGTTCAGCGATGCCGACCTGGACCAGCACATCCTCGCCAGCCTCAATGCCAGTGAACTGGCGCAGCGACGCTTCCGGGAAATCGCCCGGATTGGCGGGCTGGTGTTTTCCGGCTACCCCGGCGCACCGAAAAGCACCCGCCAATTGCAGGCCTCCAGCGGCCTGTTTTTCGAGGTGTTCAAGCAGTACGACGCCGATAATCGTCTGCTGCTCCAGGCCCATGACGAAGTGCTGAGCCTGGAGCTGGATTATCAGCGCCTGCAGGACACGTTGCAGAAAATGGCGCGCCTGCCCATGGACCTGCATGCCCTCAAGCGCGCCTCGCCGCTGGCCTTTCCGCTGCTGGTCGAACGCCTGCGCGAGAGCCTGAGCAGCGAGAAACTCGCCGATCGCATTGCGCGCATGGTGCGTGACCTGGAAAAAGCCGCCGGCCCGGAGCCTGACGCATGAGCGCCCACTTGCCTGTACAACTGGCCGGGGAAACCCTGTGGCTGCTGGCCGACAAGGCGCTGTATTACCCAAGCCAGCAGACCCTGCTGATCGCCGACGCGCATTTCGGCAAGGCTGCTGCCTACCGGCGTCTGGGCCAGCCGGTGCCGCATGGCACGACTGACGCCAACCTGCGGCGGATCGACCGCCTGCTGGCCGACTATCCGACTGAACAATTGATTTTTCTCGGTGATTTGCTGCACGCGCCACAATCACACGCGCCGGCCACCCTGGCGGCCTTGGCTGAGTGGCGCCAGCGGCATGGAGCGCTGAATATCTGTCTGATTCGCGGCAACCACGATAACCGGGCCGGCGACCCGCCCGGCTATCTGCGTATCAAAGTGGTGGACGCCCCGCTGCTGCTCGGCCCGTTTGCCTTGCAGCACGAGCCCGATCCGCACCCGACTCATCACGTGCTGGCCGGGCATGTGCATCCGGTGTTTACCTTGCAGGGCCGGGGGCGCCAGCGCTTGCGCCTGCCGTGCTTTGTGCTCGGCGAGCAGGTCAGCCTGCTGCCAGCCTTCGGCGAATTCACGGGCGGGTATGGGGTCCAGGCACAACCGCGCCGACGCCTGTTTGTGGCAGGCGACGGCGGGGTCTGGGCGATGGAACGCTAGAATGTCAGGCCACAGGCGCAGGTGGCGGCTCATCCGGCACGGTTGGCACACCGGGTTCCTGGGGCTGATCGGGCTGCGGCGTGTCGGGGGTCGGCTGGCCTGGAATCCCGCCGCCCACCATATTCAGATGCTCGTCGGCCAACAGCGACCAGGCCAGCAGGCCGATTTCGTTAAGCGGAGCAGCGTCTTGTCCAATGGGTTTTGAGTCAATCTTCATAGGCACTCCTGAGCGTCTGGTCACCCGCCTCAAAGGCGGGCAGAAACAGCTTGCTCAGTAGAGTGCCAAACAGGCTTTAAATTCCATGAAACAATCATGAAACCTTGCCCTGGACAAGCAGTCAGCGGCCACTCAGGTACGTGGCAGGGTCACGCCGCGCTGGCCTTGATACTTGCCGCCACGGTCCTTGTACGACACTTCGCACTCTTCATCGGACTCCAGAAACAGCATCTGCGCCACGCCTTCGTTAGCGTAGATCTTGGCCGGCAGCGTGGTGGTGTTGGAGAACTCCAGGGTCACGTGGCCTTCCCACTCGGGCTCGAGCGGGGTGACGTTGACGATGATGCCGCAGCGTGCGTAGGTGCTCTTGCCCAGGCAAATGGTCAGCACATTGCGCGGAATGCGGAAGTACTCGACGGTGCGGGCCAGGGCGAAGGAGTTTGGAGGAATGATGCAGACGTCGCTCTTGACGTCGACGAAGCTCTTCTCATCGAAGTTTTTCGGATCAACGGTCGCCGAGTTGATGTTGGTGAACACCTTGAATTCATCGGCGCAACGCACATCGTAACCATAGCTTGACACACCGAAGGAGATCAGCCGGTCGGCGCCCTCACCGCGCATCTGGCGCTCGACGAAAGGCTCGATCATGCCGTGCTCTTGCGCCATGCGGCGAATCCACTTGTCCGATTTGATGCTCATGGCGGTGTCCTGAAATAGCAAGGTGAAAAATATGCGGGCATCTTACCGGTCCACGCCGTCTCGTACAAAGGCCAAAAGGCTGCCGGACCCTGTGCAGGGCCACGGCGGGCAGCCATTGTTTGGCAATACAAATAATCCTCAGATGCCCATTGGCGTTTGCAGGAAAAAGGGTTAAGGTGGCGCCACTGTGTTGCTTGTGTCACTGAGAATCTCTACACGATGTTGAATATCACCATCACCATGAATTTCCAGCTCTTTGCACTCAGTCTCGGCCAGGGTGTTTCCTGAGTCGCAGTTAACTTTGTCCAAGGAGATGTATCATGTCCAATCGCCAAACCGGTACCGTTAAGTGGTTCAACGATGAGAAAGGCTTCGGCTTCATCACTCCACAATCCGGTGACGACCTGTTCGTACACTTCAAAGCTATCCAGATCGATGGCTTCAAAACCCTGAAAGAAGGCCAGCAAGTTACTTTCGTCGCTACCCGCGGCCAGAAAGGCATGCAGGCTGAAGAAGTGCAAATCGCTTAATTTGCGCTGACTCGCTTCAAAAAACCCCGCCCACAAAGCGGGGTTTTTTTATGCCCGGAATTTACCGTGGTGCTTGCCGCCACGCGGAACCCCGTAGGAGCGGCCGGGCGGCGATCCGCTTCAGCCGCGAATTCCCTTCGCTGCTAAAGCAGCTCCTACGGCCGCCATCGGTTGCAAGGATGTGATCAGTCGTCGCTGACCGAGATCGTTGGCATCGCCGGGCTGGCCGCTTCCTGCAGCACAATCCGCGCGCCCACCTGGCGGGCCAGCTCCTGATAAATCATCGCAATCTGGCTCTCAGGCTCAGCGATGGCAGTGGGTTTGCCGCCATCGGCCTGTTCGCGGATCAGCATCGACAGTGGCAATGAGGCCAGCAGATCGACGTTGTAATGACTGGCCAGTTTCTCGCCGCCACCCTCACCGAACAGATGCTCGGCATGCCCGCAGTTCGAGCAGATATGCACAGCCATGTTCTCGACCACGCCCAACACCGGGATGTTGACCTTGCGAAACATCTCCACGCCCTTCTTCGCATCCAGAAGCGCCAGATCCTGCGGGGTGGTGACGATCACCGAGCCGGCCACCGGCACCTTCTGCGCCAGGGTCAGCTGGATATCACCGGTACCCGGCGGCATGTCGATGACCAGATAATCCAGGTCGTTCCAGGCGGTCTGGGTCACCAGTTGCAGCAAAGCGCCGGAGACCATCGGCCCGCGCCAGACCATCGGTGTGTTGTCGTCCGTGAGAAACGCCATCGACATCACTTCAACGCCATGCGCCTCAATGGGCACGAACCACTTCTGGTCCTTGACCTTCGGCCGGGTGCCTTCAGGGATGCCAAACATGATGCCCTGGCTGGGGCCGTAGATATCCGCATCGAGAATGCCGACCCGCGCGCCTTCACGGGCCAGTGCCAGGGCCAGATTGGCGGCGGTGGTCGATTTGCCGACCCCGCCTTTGCCAGAGGCCACAGCGATGATGTTTTTCACGTTGGCCAGGCCAGGCACTTGGCTCTGGGCCTTGTGTGGCTGAATGTTTGTGGTGACGCTGACGCTGGCCGAACTCACTCCGTCCAGGCCTTCGATAGCGGTTTGCAGAATCTGCGCCCAGCCCTTGCTGAACAGCCCGGCGGCATAGCCCAGCTCCAACTGCACGCTGACCCGGCCGCCGTCGATGTCGATGGCCCGCACGCAACCGGCGCTGACCGGGTCCTGGTTGAGATAAGGGTCGGTGTACTGGCGAAGAATAGTCTCCACCGCTGCGCGGCTCACTGCGCTCATGGACTGGCTCCGAATAGAAACTTGAGTAAAACAGGCGGCTATCCTACCCGTTATGACGGGCGGTGCCATGTTTTCGCCGCAACATCGCAGGATGAAAAAAAAACCGCGGGCCTTTATAGTGGCCGATCCGTGTATGACTTAAGTAGCCGAGCCCCATGTCCGAGCCCCGCAAGATTCTCGTAACCAGCGCCCTGCCCTATGCCAATGGTTCCATCCACCTTGGCCACATGCTTGAGTACATCCAGACCGACATGTGGGTGCGTTTCCAGAAGCACCGCGGCAACCACTGCACCTACGTCTGCGCGGACGACGCTCACGGCTCGGCCATCATGCTGCGCGCGGAAAAGGAAGGCATCACCCCGGAACAGCTGATCGACAACGTCAAGGCTGAACACAGCACCGATTTCGCCGATTTTCTGGTCGACTTCGACAATTTCCACTCCACGCACTGCGAAGAGAACCGTGAGCTGTCGAGCCTGATCTACACCCGCCTGCGCGATGCTGGTCATATTGCCACCCGTTCGGTGACCCAATATTTCGACCCCGACAAGAAGATGTTCCTCGCCGACCGCTTCATCAAGGGCACCTGTCCGAAATGCAGCGCTGAAGACCAATACGGCGACAACTGCGAAAAATGCGGCGCGACCTACGAGCCGACCGAGCTGAAAGACCCGAAATCGGCGATTTCCGGTGCCACGCCGGTGCTCAAGGACTCCAAGCACTTCTTCTTTGACCTGCCGGCCTTCCAGGACATGCTCCAGGCCTGGACCCGCAGCGGCACCCTGCAAGACGCAGTAGCCAACAAACTGGCCGAATGGCTCGACAGCGGCCTGCAGCAATGGGACATCTCCCGTGACGCACCGTACTTCGGCTTCGAAATCCCTGACGAGCCGGGCAAGTACTTCTATGTCTGGCTGGATGCGCCCATCGGTTACATGGCCAGCTTCAAGAACCTCTGCGCACGCCGCCCGGAGCTGGACTTCGACGCGTACTGGAACAAGGACTCGACCACCGAGCTGTATCACTTCATCGGCAAGGACATCGTCAACTTCCACGCGCTGTTCTGGCCGGCCATGCTCGAAGGCGCCGGCCTGCGCAAGCCAACCGGCATCAACGTGCACGGCTACCTGACCGTCAACGGCCAGAAGATGTCCAAGTCGCGTGGCACCTTCATCAAGGCCCGCACCTATCTGGACCACCTGTCGCCGGAATACCTGCGCTACTACTACGCAGCCAAACTGGGCCGCGGGGTCGACGACCTGGACCTGAACCTCGAAGACTTCGTGCAAAAGGTCAACTCTGACCTGATCGGCAAGGTGGTCAACATCGCCAGCCGCTGCGCCGGGTTCATTCACAAGGGCAACGCTGGCGTACTGGTCGACAGCAACATCGCGCCAGAACTGACCGCTGCGTTCCAGGCTGCCGCGCCGAGCATCGCCGAGGCCTATGAGGCCCGCGACTTCTCCCGCGCCATGCGCGAGACCATGGCCCTGGCCGACCGCGCCAACGCCTTTATTGCTGACAAGGCACCTTGGTCGCTGGCCAAGCAGGAAGGCAAGCAGGACGAGGTGCAGGCCATTTGCGCACTGGGCATCAACCTGTTCCGTCAGTTGATCATCTTCCTCAAGCCGGTGCTGCCGAAACTGGCCGCCGATGCCGAGCAGTTCCTCAATGTGGCACCGCTGACCTGGAACGACCACCAGACCCTGCTGGCCAACCATCAACTCAATCCGTTCAACGCGCTGATGACCCGTATCGACCCGGCCAGGGTCGAGGCAATGGTCAGCGCATCGAAAGAAGACCTGGCGGCCAGCACCGAGCCTGCGGCCCCGCAAGGCAACGGCGAACTGACCAAGGACCCGCTGTCGCCCGAGATCGAGTTCGACGCCTTTGCTGCCGTGGACCTGCGGGTGGCGCTGATCGTCAAGGCCGAGCACGTCGAGGGTGCCGACAAGCTGCTGCGCCTGACTCTGGATATCGGTGATCAGCAGCGTAACGTGTTCTCCGGAATCAAGAGCGCCTACCCGGACCCGAGCAAGCTTGAAGGTCGCCTGACCATGATGATCGCCAACCTCAAGCCGCGCAAAATGCGCTTTGGCGTTTCCGAAGGCATGGTGATGGCAGCCGGTCCTGGCGGTGAAGAGATCTACCTGCTCAGCCCGGACAGCGGCGCCAAGCCAGGTCAGCGCATCAAGTGACACTCGGCAAAGCCCGATAACTGCGCATGCAGCTATCGGGCGTCAGGGTGCCTTTAAAAACGTAGGCAAAGCAGTCAGAGCAAGGCAAAAACAGGCAAGCAAGCGCAATTTACGGGTTGTAAATGAGCATTGCGTGCCTGTCTTTTTAACGCAGCGATGACAACGCAGGTAGTTTTTAGAGGTGCCCTTTTGCCTGCCTGGTGCCCTGTTCAACGAGTAACCGCAACATGAGCCTGATTCAACGCATTGATGCCTTGCTGCCCCAGACCCAGTGCGGCAAGTGTGGCCATCCCGGCTGCCTGCCTTATGCACAAGGTATTGCCAGCGGCGAAGCCATCAACAAGTGCCCACCCGGCGGCACTGAAACCATTGCCAGCCTGGCACAACTGCTGCGCATCCCGGCCTTGCCTCTGGACACTGAACGTGGTGCGGCACCGGCCCAGGTGGCCTTTATCCGTGAAGCCGAATGCATCGGTTGCACCAAGTGCATCCAGGCCTGCCCGGTGGACGCTATCGTGGGTGCAGCGAAAATGATGCACACCGTGCTGGTTGACGAATGCACCGGCTGCGATCTGTGCGTAGCGCCTTGCCCGGTCGATTGCATTGACCTGCTGCCGCTGCCATCGGCCAATGTAGTGCCCATCGTCGGAGATCTCGCGCATGACGCTGCACAATTGCAGGCCCGCGACCGCAAGCGTAATCACGCCCGTCAGCGCTATGAACAACGCACGGCACGCTTGCGCCGCGAGCAAGAACAACGTCAGGCACGCAGCCACAAGCCTCAGCCAGCGCCTGGCAGGGCAGTCGAAAGGCAAATACCGACGCCGCGCAACAATCAGCCCCAGAACGACCAGGCCCTGAAGCAGGCCAGGATCACCCTGAACTTGAGCCGGGCCCAATTGAACAGGTCTCTCAAAGCCTTTGGTCATCCGCCGATCCGTGAGCAGGCCATGCGCTTGCTGCAGATGCAGCATGAAGTCCAGGCAGCCGAGCAGGCCGTAGCAGCGCTTGAGCAAGCCCCCGCGCCCTCTCCCGCCGCCGTGCAGCCGGCCAGCAAGCCCGCCGGCGACCTCAAGCGTGCCAAGATCCAGCTGGCCATGGCCCGTGCAGCCTTGAGCAAGGCCCAGGCAAACAATGAGCCGGCATCACAGCTGGCCAGGCTCAGTGTTCAATTACACAATGCCGAACAGGCCGTCCAGGCCGCAGAACAGCCATAAGGGCTCATAGAAGCCCGATCAGGAAACCGACCATGAACGCCGCCAAACGCCAGGAGATCTTCCGCAGGCTCCACGAAGACAATCCTGACCCGAAAACCGAACTGGCCTACACCACCCCTTTCGAGCTGCTGATTGCCGTGATTCTCTCCGCGCAGGCGACCGATGTCAGCGTCAACAAAGCCACCGCGCGTCTGTACCCGGTAGCCAACACACCGCAGGCGATCTACGCGCTGGGCGTGGAAGGGCTGTCGGAGTACATCAAGACCATCGGCTTGTATAACAGCAAGGCGAAAAATGTCATCGAGACCTGCCGCCTGCTGGTCGAGCAGCACAACGGTGAAGTGCCACAGACCCGCGAAGCCCTCGAAGCGCTTCCGGGAGTGGGACGCAAGACCGCGAATGTGGTGCTCAATACCGCGTTTCGGCAGATCGCCATGGCGGTGGACACGCACATTTTCCGGGTCAGTAACCGTACCGGGCTGGCGCCCGGCAAGAACGTGGTCGATGTTGAGAAACAGCTACTTAAGTTCGTCCCGAAAAATTACCTGATGGATGCGCACCACTGGCTGATCCTGCATGGCCGGTATGTCTGTGTCGCCCGCAAGCCACGCTGCGGCAGTTGCCGGATCGAAGACCTGTGCGATTTCAAGGAAAAAACCTCCGACGATTGAGTAATAGCTTCAACTACCGCCAGGCGATTGAAAAAATCTTTTTTACCAAGGCACGGAATGGCGATATAAGAGGCGCCAACAGGGTGGCTCTAAAAACGTAAACGCCCAGCCCGCAGGCAGTTTTTAGAGGTGCCTGATCGCCAAGCCTGGAGTCAACTTGCATGAGCACCGGCAAAGAGCAACTGGATGTAGACGTAGTAGAAGACGAATTCGCCAACGAATCAGATGATGCCGAAACCCGGACTGCCGAACCCGCAAAGACCAATCTGAGCAAACGCCGCACAATCGACAACTTGCTCGAAGAGCGGCGCCTGAAACGGGAACTGGCCGACTACGACTTCGATCTCTGACCGGAACTGCCGTATCCCAAGCCTCTCTGATGAGAGGCTGAGTATTGTTGCCAACCGGATCACGCCAACCCGTTACGCTGCGCCAGCTCGATGAGATCGACCAGCGAATGCGCATTGAGCTTGAGCAGCAGGCGCGTTTTGTAGGTGCTGACTGTCTTGTTGCTGAGAAACATGCTGTCGGCGATTTCCTTGTTGGTCTTGCCCCGGGCCAACTGCTGCAACACCATCATTTCCCGCCCGGACAAGCGATCCACCATATCCGCCTCACTGGCATTGCCCATGCTGGAGCGCACCGTGTGCAGAGCCTGGTTGGGGAAGTAGCTATAGCCAGACAATACGGCCTTGATCGCGCTAAGCAATTCAGTGAGGTCCTGCTGTTTGCAGACATAGCCCGCCGCACCGGCCTGCATGCAACGCATTGAAAAATGCCCCGGCGATTGTGAGGTCAGGATCAGCACCTTGAACGGCAGCGCCATGGCCGACAACCGGGCAATCACCTCAAGACCGTCGAGCTTGGGAATGCCGATGTCGAGGATCACGATATCCGGCAGGTGCTCACGCGCCAGTTGCAAGGCATCTACTCCGTTGTCGGTTTCGGCGACAACCTCGTAACCATGGCGCTCCATCAGCATCCGTACAGCCAGGCGAATGACAGGATGATCATCCACGATCAGCACTTTATTCATGGTGCAGTCCAATTTTTGCTATTCGAATTTTCGGAGCCAGCACAATAGCCTAGTCGTTTAGTAGTTTGCATGGCGCACGCCCCATAAGACCAACACCCAAAGACCATTCCCACCCTTAGAAGAGAACTTTCCTACAAATCTTGCCATAAGCAGCTGGATTTTAACTTCTATCACAAGCCTTCTCCTTCGCAATCCGATGCACTGACCAACCTCTCCATGCCCCATAAAAAACCATGTTGAAGGGCCGCCCATCATCGGCTTGCGAGCCTTAACTTTTCCTGTCGAGACACGTGAATCAAACAAGACACGCTTGCAAACCGCATGTGTTTACACACCTTCACGCGATTACTTTGCTGGTTTCAGGTTTTGTACGAAAACTGCGGCATTCGGCCATGCTGCGTAAAATCCGGACCGTTGCCAACAGCCACCAATTAGCCACTAACTGCACCGTGCCATCCATGGCCAGGCAACACCAGCGCCGGGCCATTTGCCAGCGCCTCGTTTAAAACTACACGTAACCGAATGCCTTTTTCATACACATATCTATTTCAGGAGCACGACTACACAATATTCAGAAATACCTTACAAAATTTCGCTCGACTCTTTATGAATTTCTTGTCACTCCATACAGACCAAACGCCTCAAAGCCCGCCCCGGCGGCACCGCCAACGACGATGAGCTAACAGCATGTGCTTATCGGAATCCACCCTTAAACAGCTAAAGGGGAAATAACCTACAGCACGAACAGACGCTGCCTGGGCGCTCGTAAGACCAATACCACAGCCTCAAGCGCACAGTTCTGGAGTACAACTTTTTTACTTGCAATTCCTATTGTCAATCGTTACTTTTTTGACAAAGCACCCCTGCTTACAGCACATAAACCGTTCATTAAGACAAACAACTAACACAACCGTCTTCAATGAAAGTTATGAAACCGTGCCCACCCGACAACGTGCCTGTCAGTAGGGAATAAATGACGCACGCCGCATGGCCGCGCAGCAACAGTAAGTTTGACCTGCTGACTCTTTTTGAATGGCCATGTGTATAACCATGTTCAAAAGGAATAGATCATGAACAGCAAACCCGTACCCGCTTTGTGCCTCCCCCTGTCACCCCTGGACCTGGCCGCTGCCGTTGAGGACTTCGTGGCCCAAGGGGGGGTTATCGCCATCATCCCCCAAGGAGAAACAGCCGAACCGGTTGAAACGGTTACGCCTGAAAATCTGACCGTCACAGCGCCGGAAAAACTGGAACTGCTCAGGCTGCTGGCGGCCAAAGGTGCCGGTGTTTCATCCTTGCAGTATTCGCTTAAGATGAACAGGAAGGATATTCGTCAGTTAGCACAACAACATGACATCAAGATCAACTTCAGCCGCCCCATACAGGCGCAGCGTAATGGGCCAGACACGCCACTTCGCGACATTGATGATGTAACGGCCGGACATGCCATGCACTATTCAAGCCTGGGCTACAGCACAGCCGAAATCGCCAGAATCCTCGGGCTAAGCGTGCGCGAGGTTCTCGACATCGGTAAAGCCTATCGCTTTGAATTCAGCAACCATCAGGTTTGACCCGCGATCGCCAACAATCGGCCCTGCCGTTCAGGAGTCAAATAATGTTCCTTTTTAATCGCATCATGAACCCTATTAGTGTCATCGCACTGTTCGCCGCGCTGTCAGAAGCCTCGGCGGCCACGGTATTGCCCTATCTGGACACTGACAGCCGCCAGGTTTATATCTGGTTTCTGATTGTTTTCCCCACCACCCTGGTGGTGATGTTTTTCCTGACCTTGAATTTCAATGCCAGGGTATTGTATGCCCCCTGCAAATGCTTTTATCAGGAAGACACCCAAACCTGAAAAATAGCCAGACTTTAACACGCAGTAAAAACGGGACAGCGGAGGTAGGAAAGTTCAACAAACAGAGTCAGATTCCCTATACACGAGGGTAAGCCATTTAAAAAAACCAGTGGCCATAACGGATAAGCGCAACACAGCTCATTCATGCTGAAACGCCATCTGATGTTGATTATTAAAAACCCGCTATTATTATTAAAATCTTTTGCGGGCGCCCTTATTTGAGAGGCTTCATGCGCACACAACCCATAGACACCGAACCTGTTTTCGCCCCCCTCATAGAGATGGAACGATCATGTCTAAACTCAAAGAATTTCGTGAACTGGAACATGCCCTGAAGTTGCAACAGGAAAAACTCGACATGCTGGCGCATGACGAGCGGCTCGGACGAGAACTTGAGTTCGAGAAAAAACTGATGTCATTGCTCAAGCGTTACCAGCTCGACCTCCGGGGCCTGCAGGATTTTATCCGCCCGGTCGAGCCGTCATCCGCACGGCTACTGCGCCAGAAGAGGACCTCCAAAAACGCAGCAAGGGCACCCAAGGGCACCCCTGTTGCCGTGCAGACAGCTTAAAACCAGGGTCTGCAGCCCCGGACAGGGGTGCAGACGACCGGTCAGAAGAACTTGCGGTTCTTGTTGGCTGCAATGCGCATACGCAGTGCATTGAGCTTGATAAAGCCCGCCGCGTCAGCCTGGTTGTAAGCACCGCCATCCTCTTCGAAGGTGGCGATGTTGGCGTCGAACAGCGAATCGTCCGACTTGCGACCCGTCACGATCACGTTGCCCTTGTAAAGCTTCAGGCGCACGACGCCATTCACGTGAACCTGGGAAGCATCGATCATCTGTTGCAGCATCAGACGCTCAGGGCTCCACCAGTAGCCGGTGTAGATCAGGCTGGCGTACTTCGGCATCAGCTCGTCTTTGAGGTGCGCCACTTCACGGTCCAGGGTGATGGACTCGATGGCACGGTGGGCACGCAGCATGATGGTGCCGCCCGGAGTTTCATAGCAGCCGCGGGACTTCATGCCCACGTAGCGGTTTTCCACGATGTCCAGACGACCGATGCCGTTCTCGCCGCCGATGCGGTTCAGTTCGGCCAGAACCTGGGCTGGCGTCAGCTCCTTGCCGTCGATGGCAACGATGTCACCGCCACGGTAGGTCAGCTCGATGTAGGTCGGGGTGTCCGGGGCCGACTCTGGCGACTTGGTCCAGCGCCACATGTCTTCTTCATGCTCGGTCCAGGTGTCTTCCAGCACGCCGCCTTCATAGGAAATGTGCAGCAGGTTGGCGTCCATCGAGTACGGCGACTTCTTCTTGCCGTGACGCTCGATCGGGATCGCGTGCTTTTCGGCGTAGTCCATCAGTTTCTCGCGCGACAGCAGGTCCCACTCGCGCCATGGAGCAATCACCTTGACGCCTGGCTTGAGTGCGTAGGCACCCAGCTCGAAACGTACCTGGTCGTTGCCTTTGCCAGTCGCGCCGTGGGAGATGGCGTCAGCGCCAGTCTCGTTGGCGATCTCGATCAGGCGCTTGGCGATCAGTGGACGAGCGATGGAAGTACCCAGCAGGTACTCGCCTTCGTAGACAGTGTTGGCACGGAACATCGGGTAGACGAAATCGCGCACGAACTCTTCGCGCAGGTCGTCGATGTAGATCTCTTTAACGCCCATGGCCTGCGCTTTGGCGCGAGCCGGCTCGACCTCTTCGCCCTGGCCCAGGTCAGCGGTGAAGGTCACCACTTCGCAGTTGTAAGTATCTTGCAGCCACTTCAGGATCACCGAAGTGTCCAGGCCACCGGAATACGCCAGTACGACCTTGTTTACGTCCGCCATGCCATCACTCCACCGGGTTGTACGGAAAACCGTTGATTCTACCGTTCAAACCCGCAGATTTACAGTGGCGCGACAGCTTGTGATTGCCTGGCGACAGACGTAGCACCCAGAACTGTCCGGCCTGATGCCCGCCTGAAAGCCCCTTTGGCTCAACACTGTTCGATCATACCGGTGGGAGTCAGCTTGCTGGCAAAGACGGCGGCATATTCGCAGCAGATGCTGTGACGTTACCGGCCTCTTCGCGAGCAAGCTCGCTCCCAACGGCTGTATACCCGCTCGTGCGGGGCAAGGGCTGCGATCAGGACGTTTTGGCAGCAGCCGGGGTCTTGGCGGTTGGCGCGGCAGACGCCGCTGGTGCAGCCGGCGCCGCTTCCGCAGGCGTGGCAGGTGCCGGGCGTTCGGTCGGGGCAACCCGCTCCAGCTGCACATTGACCCGCCGGTTACGGGCGCGATTGGCGTTGTTGGTGTTGGCCGCCAGCGGATAACGCTCGCCATGAAAACGCAGGGTGATCTGTTCTTCCGGCACACCATTGGCCTTCAGGTAGTCCATCACCGCCAGCGCCCGGCGCCGCGACAGGTCGCGGTTGGTCAGGCGATTGCCACTGTTGTCGGAGTGCCCGTCCAGTTCAACGTGGTTCACGGTCGGGTCGGCCTTCATGTAGGCCAGCATGTTGTCCAGGCGCGCCTTGGCCTTGGCGTCGAGCTCGATCCCGCCACCCGGAAAGCCGACCTCGGTCTGTTTGATCTGTTCGAAGTTCATCGGCAACAGCTTGGCCGTGCACGCCTGATACTCGCCAAAGGCTTCACGAAACCTTGCGGGCAACAGGCGCACTTCCATATTGCCGCCGCCATCTCGGGCATAGTGACGAATCACCGGGCTGCGGCCTTCGAGCAAGCCGTTGATCAGCCTGCCAGCCTGAGCCTGCGAAGAATTGAACGGGAATTCGCCGTTACCGACCCGCACTGCGCCCAGGTTGATATCACCACGACCGGGTTGCCATGGCGCAGCGGCGGCCAGCAGTGTGGCTGACCCGGTGCCCATCATGTTGTAGGAAGCTTTCAGACGAAAGGTCGCCTGCTCACCGGCCTTGCGCACGAACTCACCCGCACCGAAGTCGGTGATCGGCTGGCTCAGTCGACACTCGAACTGATCGCCCTCAACCTTCCATTCAATGCTTTCCAGGCGCGTCTGGAAATTGACCGCCATCGCGGGAAGACTGGCGAACAGGCTGAGCAAGGCTAGATATTGGCGCACGGGAGGCTCCACCTAAAAATGACGCTAAAACAGAAAATGCCTACTTGAGGGCTATCGGTAACTTCCTACAAAACTTGATAGCGAGTGCCTGAGACTGTCTTTTCCGGTAGCATTCCCGCGAGTTCGAACCGCCTGGAATCCCCCATGTCCGACCGCCTGACCCTATTGCGTCCCGACGACTGGCACATTCACCTCCGTGACGGAGCTGTTTTGCCTCATACCGTCGCTGACGCCGCGCGCACGTTTGCCCGCGCGATCATCATGCCTAACCTGGTGCCGCCCGTACGCAATGCGCAGCAGGCCGATGCCTACCGCCAGCGGATTCTCGCAGCGCGCCCCGAGGGCAGCCGTTTCGAACCGCTGATGGTGCTGTACCTCACCGACCACACCACCGCTGACGATATCCGCGCCGCCAAAGCCAGTGGCTTCGTCCACGCGGCCAAGCTGTACCCGGCCGGCGCAACCACCAACTCCGACTCCGGCGTCACCAGCCTGGACAAGATCTCTGGTGCCCTGGAGGCCATGGCTGAGGTGGGTCTGCTGCTGCTGGTACACGGTGAAGTGACGCGCAGCGAGATCGACGTGTTCGATCGCGAGAAGACCTTCATTGATGAACACCTGCGTAAGGTCGTCGAGCGCTATCCGACCCTTAAAGTGGTGTTCGAGCACATCACCACCGGCGACGCGGTGCAGTTCGTCAATGACGCCCCGGCCAACGTCGCGGCGACCATTACCGCCCATCACCTGCTGTATAACCGAAACCACATGCTGGTCGGCGGAATTCGTCCACATTTCTATTGCTTGCCGATCCTTAAACGCAACACCCATCAGGTGGCGTTGCTGGATGCCGCGACCAGTGGCAGTGGCAAGTTCTTCCTCGGCACTGACTCGGCGCCGCATGCCCAGCACGCCAAGGAAAATGCCTGTGGCTGCGCCGGCTGCTACACCGCCTATGCGGCCATCGAGATGTATGCCGAGGCGTTCGAGCAGCGCAATGCGCTGGACAAGCTCGAAGGCTTTGCCAGCCTGCATGGCCCGGCGTTTTACGGTCTGCCGGCCAACCAGGACACGATTACCCTGGTCCGTGAAGAATGGACCGCCCCGACCAGCCTGCCATTCGGTGAGCTGGCTGTCATCCCGCTGCGCGCCGGTGAAAAACTGCGCTGGCGCCTGCTGGAGAACGATGCGTGAGTGACGATCATTTCGACGACGATCTGGATGCTCCGACGGGGGGTGGTTCGCGCCACCCCATGGCCGCTCGTTTCCGTGGCTATCTGCCTGTAGTGGTCGATGTCGAAACCGGCGGTTTCAACGCCGCCACCGATGCCCTGCTGGAAATCGCCGCGACCACCATCGGTATGGACGAAAAAGGCTTCGTGTTCCCTGAGCACACCTATTTCTTCCGGGTCGAGCCTTTCGAGGGCGCCAACATCGAAGCCGCGGCCTTGGAGTTCACCGGGATCAAGCTGGACCACCCGCTGCGCATGGCCGTCAGTGAAGAAACCGCCCTGACCGACATCTTTCGTGGGGTGCGCAAAGCGCTCAAGGCCAATGGCTGCAAACGTGCGGTGCTGGTCGGCCACAACGCCAGCTTTGACCTGGGCTTTTTGAACGCCGCCGTGGCGCGCCTGGACATGAAGCGCAATCCGTTTCATCCGTTTTCCAGCTTCGACACCGCGACGCTGGCTGGCCTGGCTTACGGTCAAACGGTACTGGCCAAGGCTTGCCAGGCGGCCGGCATCGACTTCGATGGCCGTGAAGCCCACTCGGCACGCTACGACACGGAAAAGACCGCCGACCTGTTCTGCGGCATTGTGAACCGCTGGAAAGATATGGGCGGCTGGCACGACTACGACGACTGAAAAGTCGCAGCCAATGCGCCGTCACTGACGGCGCATTACCCCCATTGTATGACCCGCCTGTGACAACCCCGAACCACTTATCGGGGCATCTTGTTAAAAGCCAAAACAATTTTGACAAGCATTCTCATTACGATTAATCTGCCTCGCAACCAGCATCACACAGCGATGGTTCGAGCTTATGTACGTTTGTCTTTGCCTTGGCGTCACCGACGGCAAAATCCGCGATGCGATCTTCGAAGGCTGCTGCAGCTACCGCGATGTCCGTGAGACTCTCGGCGTTGGAACTCAATGTGGCAAGTGTGCATGCCTTGCCAAGCAAGTGGTCCGCGAAACGCTGACCGAAATCCAGAGCAGCCAGGCTGCACTGGCCTACCCCGCAGAATTTTCTGCCGCGTAATTAACGCCTTTTTATCAAACCGGACCCAGCGTCCGGTTTTTTTATGCCTGTAATTCAATTACTTAACGGCAAAATGCAGAACTCAAACATTCTTATTCAGATTTAAATTCACTTATTATTCAATAACTTAGGTTTGACAGCACACTGAGTGCGGATCAAACTCGCCGCCTATAGACATTAGCCTGCGGCAGGAAACCAAACATGAAAGGCGACATTACAGTCATTCAGCACCTCAACAAGATCCTCGGTAACGAGCTGGTCGCCATCAACCAATACTTCCTGCACGCCCGTATGTACGAAGATTGGGGCCTGAATAAACTCGGCAAACACGAGTACCGCGAATCGATCGACGAGATGAAACACGCTGACAAGATCATCAAGCGTATTTTGTTTCTCGAAGGCATCCCGAACCTGCAAGACCTGGGCAAAATCCTGATTGGCGAGCACACCAAGGAAATGCTTGAGTGCGACCTGAAGATCGAGAAAAAAGGCCTGGCCGATCTGAAAGCCGCCATCGCTCATTTCGAAACCGTCGGTGACTACGGCAGCCGTGAACTGCTCGAAGACATTCTGGAGTCGGAAGAAGAGCACATCGACTGGCTGGAAACCCAGCTGGGCCTGATCGACAAGATCGGTATCGAGAACTACCTGCAATCGCAGATGGGCGAAGAATAAGCCCTCAGGCTGTTCTGCCTGCCAGCAAAAAGCCCCGCCTGTATGACAGAGCGGGGCTTTTTTTGGCGCATTCAGCGAGGACGATCAGCCCTTGGCTTTCTCTGCGGCCTGCTTGATCAGGGTCTGCAGCTCGCCCTTTTCGAACATCTCGATGACGATGTCGCTGCCGCCGACCAGTTCACCGTCGACCCACAGTTGCGGGAAGGTCGGCCAGTTGGCGTACTTGGGCAGGTTGGCGCGGATTTCAGGATTCTGCAGGATGTCGACGTAGGCGAACTTCTCACCACACTGCATGACTGCCTGGGACGCTTTGGCCGAAAAGCCACATTGTGGCGCGTTCGGAGCGCCTTTCATGTAAAGCAGGATTGTGTTGTTGGCAATCTGCTCTTTGATCGTTTCAATGATATCCATGAAGCACCTCGGCTGAACTTTCCGACTCAGTTGTCGGCACGGTGGCACATTGTAACGGAAAGCCGAAGACAGCGCTCGGTCTTGAGGCGCTGCTGTGCGTTCAGCAAAATATTTTGAACAAGCGGGTGCAGTGCGGTGTAACGCAATCCTTGCCTGCCCGGCTGCCGTGCTTCACTGGCGAGTCGACTCAATTGCCGATCGGCGTGACCTTGCGTTGCATCTGGATTTCTGCAACGGTCTCGATCTGCTCCTGGGCGACAGGTACACCGGTCAGGTCGCCGATCAGGCGCCAGTGCTCGTCCAGGCCGGAACTGATGGTCGCCATGCGGTCGATCATGCGCCGCCCCGCCGCCCGGGTGACCTCGTCTTCACTGCGCAGCAGTTCAAAAGACATGGACGTCATGGAGGCTGTCAGATGCGTCAGGGTCCGGGCAGTCAGGCCCAGAAGCTCCGTTAGTTGACGTTCCTTTGAGTTCATCCGAAAAACCCTCGTGTAATCTGTCTGCTTTTATAACTCAGGGCCGACACTAAAGATACGAGCCATCTTAGCACCGCGTGAAGCACATCGCATTCACGGTGATGACATATAGCCACCTACGTTTTTGGCGACTCCGGTTGCGACAGGCAAGCGCCTGCTTTTGTTGCGGATATTGCAAAACACCAAGAGCCCGGTGTACAACTGATCTCTTTGCCCCCCAACAAAATGGACGGAACTGATTTCTCCCTCGGTCAACGCCTTCCCATGACCCCGACGGGCCACAGATCAAGCCAAAATACACTCAAACCCTTATAAATCAACGGCGCCGTTGCGATGCTGCGACATTTTTTTATACCATCGCGCCTTCCCTATTTCGTCGCTCAATGCGGCTTTCGCTGTAGATCTCGTCCGTTTTCCCGATAAAAAACCGGTTTGGACAGCTACGGTCTGTTGCAAAAAAGGTAGTCAATAATGAACGCCAGGCACTTTCTCTCGATGATGGATTACACCCCAGACGAACTGCTGGGCTTGATCCGTCGTGGCGTAGAGCTCAAAGACCTGCGAAATCGCGGCGTGCTTTTCGAACCCTTGAAGAACCGGGTGCTGGGGATGATTTTCGAGAAATCCTCGACACGTACCCGTCTTTCCTTCGAGGCCGGCATGATCCAGCTGGGTGGCCAGGCCATCTTTCTGTCTCATCGCGACACCCAACTGGGCCGCGGCGAGCCTATTTCTGACAGCGCCAAGGTCATGTCGCGCATGCTCGACGCGGTCATGATCCGCACTTACGCCCACAGCAACCTGACCGAGTTTGCCGCCAACTCCCGCGTGCCGGTGATCAATGGTCTGTCCGATGATCTGCACCCGTGCCAGTTGCTCGCCGACATGCAGACCTATCTGGAACACCGCGGCTCGATCAAGGGCAAGACCGTGGCCTGGATCGGCGACGGCAACAACATGTGCAACAGCTATATAGAAGCGGCCATCCAGTTCGACTTCCAGCTGCGCGTCGCCTGCCCGTCGGGATACGAGCCAAACCCGGACTTCCTGGCACTGGCCGGTGACCGCGTCCAGGTGCTGCGCGATCCGAAAGAAGCCGTGGCCGGTGCGCATCTGGTAAGCACCGATGTCTGGACCTCGATGGGTCAAGAAGAGGAAACCGCACGCCGTCTGGCACTGTTTGCACCTTATCAGGTCACCCGTGAGCTGCTCGACCTGGCGGCCCCGGACGTGCTGTTCATGCATTGCCTGCCGGCGCACCGTGGCGAGGAAATCAGCGCCGACGTGCTCGACGACCCCCGCGCCGTGGCCTGGGACCAGGCAGAGAACCGCCTGCACGCGCAGAAGGCCTTGCTGGAGTTTCTGGTCGCACCGTCGTTCAAGCCATGAGCCAGCCACTGCTGCTGAACCTGCGCAATCTGGCCTGCGGCTATCAGAATCAACGTGTGGTGCAGGACCTGGACCTGCACCTGAACGTTGGCGATATCGGTTGCCTGCTGGGCTCTTCGGGTTGCGGCAAGACCACCACATTGCGTGCGATAGCCGGCTTCGAGCCGGTCCATGCCGGCGAAATCAGCCTGGGCGGTGATGTGATTTCCCGACCCGGCTTTACCCTCGCACCAGAGAAACGCCGGATCGGCATGGTGTTTCAGGACTACGCCCTGTTTCCGCACCTGACCGTTGCGCAAAACATCGGCTTCGGCATCAACAAGCACCCGCGGCTGAATCAGGTCATCGACGAACTGCTCGAACTGGTCAACCTCGGCTCACTCGGCAAGCGCTACCCTCACGAGCTGTCCGGCGGCCAGCAACAACGCGTGGCGCTGGCCCGCGCCCTGGCCCCCGAGCCTCAGTTGCTGCTGCTCGATGAGCCGTTTTCCAACCTGGATGTAGAGCTGCGTCGGCGCCTGAGCCACGAAGTGCGCGATATCCTCAAGACACGCGGCACCAGTGCGATTCTGGTCACCCACGACCAGGAAGAAGCCTTCGCCGTAAGCGATCATATCGGCGTTTTCAAGGAAGGCCGTCTGGAGCAGTGGGACACTCCGTACAACCTCTACCACGAACCCAGCACGCCTTATGTGGCAAGTTTCATTGGCCAGGGCTACTTCATTCGCGGCCAATTGCTCGATCATGAGTCGATCAGTACCGAACTGGGCATTCTACGCGGCAACCGTGCCTATCCCGGCGTCTCGGGCAGCGCGGTAGAGGTTCTGCTACGCCCCGACGATATCGTCCATGCGCCTGATGGTGCGCTGAAAGCAAAGGTCACTGGCCGCACCTTCCAGGGAGCCTCGACCCTCTATAGCCTGCAACTGGCCACCGGCACCCAGCTCGAAGCGCTGTTTCCCAGCCACATCGACTACAACACGGGCGCTGAGGTGGGCATTCGTGTGGCCGCCGACCACCTGGTGGCGTTCCCGGCTGCTGGCTCCGTCGCCACCCACGCCATCACCCCGTAGGAGCGGCTTCAGCCGCGAAGGATCCCGGCTGAAAGAGCGACCCTGGTCGCGAAGGCGGCGTGAAACCCACCGCTAATGTGCTGGTTTTACCGGCCCTTTCGCGAGCAAGCTCGCTCTCACACAAGCAGCAGCGCTTACCAAGCTGGCGCGAAAAGCCCCTTCCTTCAGGTGGGGGAAAGCGCCACCGCGAAGCGGTCATAGGGGTTAAGATCCATAAAACCGCCCTATCCTGTGTTTCATGACTGAAATGAAAGCGACCAAAACCCTCAAGGTTCGAGTGCGGGACAAGCATGCAGCGCAGCTGCGTGAAGCTTCTCGTGCTGTGAATTTTGTGTGGAACTACGTAAACGAGTTGAGCCGTCGCTCGATTCGTGAGCGCGGTCGTTTTCTGTCAGCGTTCGACATTCACAAGTACACCAACGGGGCCAGCAAAGACCTGGGGCTGCACAGCCAATCGGTGCAGGCTGTTGCCGACGAATATGTCACACGGCGCAAGCAGTTCAAAAAGCACCAGCTCCGCTGGCGCTGCTCGGGCGGCGCTCGGCGCAGCCTGGGCTGGGTGCCCCTCAAGGCCGGCGCTGCTGTCTGGAAAAACGGCCAGGTCGTCTTCAACAAACAGCACTTCAAGGTCTGGGACAGCTACGGCCTGGCGGGCTTTAAATTCAGGTCCGGTAGCTTCAACGAGGACACCCGTGGGCGCTGGTATTTCAACGTCGTGGTCGAGGTCGATCGCCAGTTATCGCCAGGCCAGGACGCGGTGGGTATCGACCTCGGACTGAAAACCACGGCCACCTGCAGCGACGGTCATCGCCTTGAAAGCGGCAGGTTCTACCGGGATCTGGAGAGCGCCCTGGGCACGGCCCAGCGCGCCGGCAAGAAGGCCCGTGTGCGGGCGATTCACGCCAAAATTGCGAACCGCCGCAAGGATTGCCTGCATAAGTTCAGCAACGCGCTGGTAGCGCGTTGTGGCGTCATTGTGGTGGGCGATGTGAACTCACTGAAACTCGCGAAAACCAGGATGGCCAAGTC
>NZ_JANJFL010000109.1:0-585 GCF_024584215.1 Pseudomonas sp. LJDD11 | reverse complement strand
CCCCTGGCCCAAATGTGCCGGGCAGGGCGCAGCCATAATTGTCGCGGTTGCTGTCGAGCCCCGGTGTGAACGGGTAAGCGCAAAGTATTTCCAGCTTCTTGCCATTGCCGACGGCTGTGAACAGGTCACTGAAAACCACCCCGTTGGGCTGACTCACTTGCCGTATGCCCAGATCGCTGCGCAAGTAGATCAGCCCTTGCGCCCCCAGAGCAGTGGCATTGTCGTTGTGCTGCCAGAACATCTGTCCGGGCTGTCGTGCCTCGGCCAGCAGCAGTACGCCATTGCATTGCCAGGCAGGTTTGTTGACGGGGCAAGTGGTGGCGGTGCTCTGGTAGCGATTGTTGAGCAATTGCACGGTTTGCGGACCGGTGATTGCCTGGGCATTGCAACAGGCGAACAACACCAGCGATACGATGGCGTTGATGAGTGTTCCTTTGGTCTTCATGACCTTTCAGCCTCCCTGAATAGAGGTGCAGCGCCCTGCGCCCGGTCAAGTGTCCGGGCGGGGCGTACACCGTTACTGGCTGGTTTTCTCCCGGCTTCTGTAAGTGGCAAGTTGAGCGGCTGTCGACGAAACGACCACCG
>NZ_JANJFL010000108.1:0-586 GCF_024584215.1 Pseudomonas sp. LJDD11 | reverse complement strand
TCGGCCCACAGTGATGCAACCACGGATAACAGCAGCGTTGTCTTGCCGGTGCCGGGCGGCCCGTTCACACCCAGAATATCGCCGTGGCGGGATGCCAGAAAATGCGCCAGCGCATCGCGTTGCTCATCGGCCAGAGCGTATTGATCGCTGGCATGCCCAAGACGCGCTGCAAAGCCTGCGCTTTTCAGCAGGCAGGGTTCGGGAGCAAGAGTGACTTGACTGGCATAACGTTCAAAGAGCGCACTGCCAGGTTTCGTATCACGTATGTGATCGTAGAGACGAACAATATGCTGGCTGGCCCCGGATATCTTTTCTTCCTTGAACAGACACCACTCATTCGAGCGCTCATAACCGTTGTCGCCTTGCAGCCAGCCAGGGCTGACTTCCTCTAGAAAGTGTTCACAGAACTGCACGTAGGCAGCCCATTGCCGGGCATACTCATCGGCATCTGCCGCCTGGCCATCTTCCGGCGGCTCAAAGGCCGGTAGCGTGTTGACTGCCAGAAAGGTATCCACATCGGCGACATCACCCAGCGAGAAACTGCCCGACTCCAATGGGTCGAGAATGTCACGCGGTATGACGGTGT
>NZ_JANJFL010000107.1:0-588 GCF_024584215.1 Pseudomonas sp. LJDD11 | reverse complement strand
CATCACCCCTTACTTCGACAAACTGTCCAAGGAAGGCCTGCTGTTTGATCACTTCTTCTCCAACGGCACCCACACCCACCAGGGCATGTTCGCCACCATGGCGTGCTTCCCGAACCTGCCGGGCTTCGAGTACCTGATGCAGACGCCTGAAGGCAGCCACAAGCTGTCGGGCCTGCCGCAACTGCTCAGCGCCGGGCGCAACTACGACGATGTCTATGTCTACAACGGCAACTTTGCCTGGGACAACCAGTCGGGTTTCTTCAGCAACCAGGGCATGACCAACTTTGTCGGTCGTGAAGACTTCGTCAACCCGGTGTTCTCCGATCCGACCTGGGGTGTTTCCGACCAGGACATGTTCGACCGTGGCGCCGAGGAACTGAAAGCCCGCCAGAACGGCAAGCCGTTCTATGCCTTGCTGCAGACCCTGTCCAACCACACGCCTTATGCCTTGCCGGAAAACCTGCCGGTTGAGCGCGTGACAGGCCATGGTTCGCTGGACGAGCATTTGACCGCCATGCGTTATTCCGACTGGGCACTGGGGCAATTCTTCGAGAAGGCCAAGAAAGAGCCTTACTTCAAGAACACCCT
>NZ_JANJFL010000106.1:0-590 GCF_024584215.1 Pseudomonas sp. LJDD11 | reverse complement strand
CTTGCAGAGCCAGTACGTTCTTGACTACATCGATACGACCGCCCGAGATCAACGGTGCAAAGCACTCATAGACCGCCAGGTCGAAGTTCAACGAGGTTGAGAACAGCGTCTTGGCCAGCACCTCAGGCGCAAACGCCTGCTGCGCCCAAGTCAGGAAGTTGACCGTGTTGCGGTGTTCGATCATCACGCCTTTGGGCAAGCCGGTCGAACCCGAGGTGTAGATGACGTAAGCCAGATGAGCCGGTGTAAGCCCCTCGATCACCGGATTGGAGACGGATTGGTCCTGCCAATCGGGCTGATCCAGATTGATAACGGTGACACCTGCCGCCGATACCAGATCCAGCGTGGCCGATTGCGCCAGTACCGCCGCAGGCGCACTGTCTTCCAGCATGTAAGCAATCCGCTCAGCCGGATCCGCCGGATCCAGCGGCACATAACCGCCGCCTGCTTTCATAATGGCCAGCAAACCGACCACCATCTCAATGCCGCGCTCAACACAGATGGCCACCCGCGAATCCGGCACCACGCCCTGACTGCGCAGATAATGCGCCAGCTGGTTCGCACGCTGATTCAGCTCGCCATAGCTCAGA
>NZ_JANJFL010000105.1:0-591 GCF_024584215.1 Pseudomonas sp. LJDD11 | reverse complement strand
GGTAGTGCGCCACGGCCTTCAGGTCTTCGTCAGTCATGTACTGCGTGGAGTTGTTGAACACGTCGGTCATCGAGCCGAAAACCACGGCATGCTGATTGCGACCTGTCTTGAGGAAGCGTGCAATGTCTTCCTCACTCCAGCGGCCAAGCCCGGTGTTTGGATCGTTGCGCAAGCTGGGCGCATACCAGCCATCCAGAAGCGCGCCGGAAACGAACGCCGGGCTGCGTTCGTCCAGGGCTTTCTCGTTCATGGCAAGGCCACGCGGCGTGTGGCAACTGCCGCAATGCCCAGGGCCTTGAACAATGTAGGCGCCGCGAAGCCACAGCGGATCTTTTGCGGTTTCAGCCTTTATATAGCTTCCGGAGTCGGTGAAGACCGTGTTCCACAACGCCAGCGGCCAGCGCATGTTCAGCGGCCACGGGATTTCGCTCGGCTGGTTTTCCTGTTTGACGGGTTTTACGCCTTGCATGAAGTAGGCATAGAGCGCGCGTATATCGTCCTGGCTGAGCTTTTCATAGGACGGATAAGGCATCGCCGGGTAAAGCCGATGGCCGTCACGGGCAACGCCCAGGCGCAATGCCCGGTCCAATT
>NZ_JANJFL010000104.1:0-593 GCF_024584215.1 Pseudomonas sp. LJDD11 | reverse complement strand
GGTGCGCCTTCCTTGGGGATCACATAGTTGATGTCGATGCCGCTACCTGCTTCCTTCGCGTTTCGCTCTGCCAGCAGTACATCTCCCGAATAACCGACCGCCACACAGATCTTGCCGCTCGCCAGATCGGCTATGTAGTGGGGCGAAAGGAAGTAGTTCAAGTCAGGCTTTATCGCCATCAAGGCCGCTTTGGCCTTGGTGTAATCCCCGGCGACTTCGCTTTGTGGAGGCAACTGCAAGTAGTTGAGTGCGATGGGCAGGACGCTGGGCGCGCTGTCGATAAAGGCAACGCCGCATTGAGCCAGCTTTTTCATGTTTTCGGGCTTGAAGACCAGGTCCCAGGAGTCGAGCGGCGTATCGTTGCCCAGGGCAGCCTTGACCTTGGCCACGTTGTAGCCAATCCCGGTTGTTCCCCACAGGTAGGGGAAAGCATGCTCGTTGCCCGGATCGATGCCTCTGAGCACCTTGAGCAGAACGGGGTTGAGGTTTTTCCAGTTGGGTAGCTGGCTTTTATCCAGTTTCTTCAGATCGCCGCGCTGAATCTGGACACTCATGAAATGACTCGACGGCACCACGATGTCGTAACCGGAATG
>NZ_JANJFL010000103.1:0-594 GCF_024584215.1 Pseudomonas sp. LJDD11 | reverse complement strand
ACGCACAGGACTTTTGGCGGGCGACTGGCCAATGGCTGGACAACGTCGGTGCGCACCACTTTGGGCGCAATCAGTTCCGACAGGGCTTTCTGCAGTTTGCGGGTGCAGGCGGGCTTGGCCTGCAACTGGTTATAGACATCCGGCACCGACAACTGGAACAGCGCCTGCTCGGTGGTCGGGCACAACACCAGCACCTTGCAACCCAGGTTCTCCAGATCCCATATGTGCTGGCGCAGCCGCTCCGGCGGGATTTCATGGGCCGTGACGCCCAGCACCGCCAGATCGATGGCGGTCGATGTCTGGTGGGCGGCGGTCACCCCGTTGAGCAGGTTTTCCAGGTTATTGAAGATCAGCGTTTCAAGCCCGCAGTCTTCCAGTTGGTGTTCCAGAGCCTGACGGGCCAGTTCATGGTGTTCAAGCACGGCGGCGCGAACGCCTTCCAGCGGCTTGTACAGCAGCTCTTCGACTTCTTCCCGGGCCTTTGGCAGCGTCAGCGTGATCCAGAACTCCGAACCGATGCCCGGCGTGCTGTCCACGCCAATCTCGCCGCCCATCTGCTCGATCAGACGTTTGGAAATCACCAGCCCGAGGCCT
>NZ_JANJFL010000102.1:0-598 GCF_024584215.1 Pseudomonas sp. LJDD11 | reverse complement strand
AGCTGTTTGCATGGCCGGATCTGGGTTGCCGGGTGATCAATCTGGATGACGGGTTCGGTCGTGAACTGGCCGAGGTCGAACATGAGTCCCGACTCATCACCTACAGCCTCCAGGACAAAAGCGCGTCTCTTTATTGCCGCGATGCGAAGTTCGATGACGATGGCGTACGCGCCACACTCGTAACCGCGCACGGCGAACACTTTCTGCGCAGCCGTCTGCTGGGCCGTTTCAACCTGAGCAATGTGCTGGCGGCTATCGGCGCCTTGCTGGGGCTGGAATATGCGCTGGACGAAATTCTCAAGGTCCTGCCAAAGCTCGAAGGCCCGGTCGGACGCATGCAGCGTCTTGGCGGTGGCGACAAGCCTTTGGTCGTGGTCGATTACGCTCACACCCCCGATGCGCTTGAGCAGGTTCTCAATGCACTGCGTCCGCATGCCAAGGGTCGCCTGTTGTGCCTGTTCGGTTGCGGTGGCGATCGTGACAGCGGCAAGCGCCCTCTGATGGCCGAAGTGGTCGAGCGTCTTGCCGATGGCGTCTGGGTGACCGATGACAATCCGCGCACAGAAGCGCCAGGCCGGATCTTCGACGATATCCGCCC
>NZ_JANJFL010000101.1:0-600 GCF_024584215.1 Pseudomonas sp. LJDD11 | reverse complement strand
TTTATCTGGAGACGCACCTCGTTCAAACAGTACAAGAATTTCGCTGGGATCAGGTATGCGACGCTCACCTTCAGCGACCAGCATTGCTTGCAGAGCCTCGAAGCGACGCTGTACTTTCAGGGCAGAGTTCGATTGTTCGACATGCCCACGACGCGTGAAACAATCGGGACAGACACCGTCCTCGAACGGATAGTCCAAACCCGACATCTCATGAGCAGCCTCAACCAGACGCGGGTCTTCAAACGCCCAGAATTCACCGGAGAAACGAACATCGACTGCAGTAAAGGCCGGAGAAAACAACGACACGGCATCTGCAACGGTATAGGAGCGCTGATGCAGATGGGCGTGATAATGCAAGCCACAGCCGGGACAGTTGATTTCAGCGGCTGCAAGCAGCTCACGATAAGGCACGGCAATCAGAATATAGCGCCCCGATACTCGTGCTATCTCGGCCAGTGCCTTGGCATAGATGGCGTCCGGTAAATGCTCGATCACGTCACTTGACAGTGTCAGGTCGAAGCACTCATCTGCGAACGGGATTGCACACAAGTCAGCAACCAGCGCCGGTGCATTTACATGACTGACTGCCGCCTCACGGAT
>NZ_JANJFL010000100.1:0-601 GCF_024584215.1 Pseudomonas sp. LJDD11 | reverse complement strand
CCTGAATCGATCCGTGAAGTGGCGCTCAAGCGTCAGGATATCCACTATCCCAAACCCCGGGTCGTGACCCTGACCCAGGCGACGGAGGTCGGCGGTGTCTACCTGCCGGAAGAACTGCGGGCGATCAGCGCAACCTGCAAGGAACTGGGCCTGCATCTGCATATGGACGGCGCCCGGTTCTCCAATGCCTGCGCCTATCTGGACTGCTCACCTGCCGAGCTGACCTGGAAGTCGGGCGTCGATGTGCTGTGCTTTGGCGGCACCAAGAACGGCATGGCGGTGGGTGAAGCCATCCTGTTCTTCAACCATGATCTGGCCGAAGACTTCGACTATCGCTGCAAGCAGGCCGGGCAACTGGCTTCGAAAATGCGCTTCCTGTCCGCGCCATGGGTCGGGCTGCTGGAAAACGACGCCTGGCTCAAACATGCGCGCCATGCCAACCATTGCGCGCAACTGCTGGCCGAACTGGTCAAGGATATTCCAGGCGTGGAGCTGATGTTCCCGGTGCAGGCCAACGGCGTGTTCCTGCAACTCTCGGAACCGGCGATTGCCGCATTGACCGCCAGGGGCTGGCGTTTCTACACCTTCATCGGCAAGGGTG
>NZ_JANJFL010000010.1:0-209884 GCF_024584215.1 Pseudomonas sp. LJDD11 | reverse complement strand
GCGACCTGTTGCTCGATCAGTTCATGAATGCACAGCTCAACCGGGTAGCTGACCTCGGTGCGATTCCAGTCACGAACAATCTGCAGTTGCTCACTGACATCCAGCAACTGCAGCTCGGCGATCCTCTGCTTCGGCTCACGCACCACAGCGCGCAACAGATGGGTCCAGTGTTGCCCCAGCCGCTGCACGGTTGAATGCTCAAACAGCTCCAAAGCAAAGCTCAACGAAGCCCACAGACCTTCTTGCGACTCGAAGGTATCCAGAGTGAGGTCGAACTGCACAGTACGGTTCTCATACTCCAGCACCTGAACCTCAAGCCCAGGCAAAGCCAGCTGCTTACCCTTGACCTGAGTCTGATGGTTGTACATCACCTGGAACAGCGGGTTATGGTCCAGGCTGCGTTGCGGATGCAACGCTTCAACCAATTGCTGGAATGGCAGGTCCTGATGCGCCTGCGCATCAAGCACCGTCTGGCGCACTTGCTGCAACAGGTCACTGAACGTGGTGTGCAAATCGAACTCGGCCTTGAGCACCTGGGTGTTGACGAAGAAGCCGATCAACTGTTCGATTTCAACCCGGCTACGGTTGGCGATCGGGACACCCACACGGATATCGTTGTGCCCTGAGTAGCGCTGCAACAGCGCCTGGAACGAGGCTAGCAGCAACATGAACAAGGTCACGCCCTGGGCTTGGGCCAATTGCTTGAGCGAACTGACCAAGCCCGGCTCCAGCTCGATGTTCAGCTTGCCTGCAGCATAGGTCCTGACGGCAGGGCGCAGATGGTCGGCAGGCAGTTCCAGCACCGGCTGCTCGCTCCCCAACTGCGCTTGCCAGTAAGCCAGCTGCCGCTCGCGCTCACCATTGTCCATCCAGTTACGCTGCCAAAGGGCGTAGTCAGCATACTGCACTGGCAGGGGCGGCAGACTGACCTGCTGCCCTTGGGCATAACCGGCATACAGTTGCACCAGTTCATTGACCATCACCGGCATCGACCAGCCATCGGACACGATATGGTGCAGGGTCAACACCAACAGGTATTCATCTGCGGCCTGTTGCAGCAACTTGACGCGCAGCAGCGGCCCTTGCAACAAGTCGAAGGGGCGGGCCATTTCCCGCTCTACCCACAAACGCAGTGCCGATTGATCAGCACCTTCACACGGCTCAAAGTCCAGCGTGAAGTCACTGTCGCGAGCAATGATCTGGACCGGCTGATCCCCCACCAGATCAAAGGTAGTACGCAGCGTCTCATGCCGCGCGATCAACGCCTCAAAGCTGCGCCGCAATGCTTCAAGGTTCAAAGCGCCCTTGAAACTCAAGGCAGTGGCGATGTTGTAGGCCGCGCTTTGAGGCTCTAACTGCCACACAAACCACTGCCGTTGCTGGGCGTAAGAGAGCAAGGGCTGCTCGTCCGGCTCCCGCTTGAAGATGGGAGTGACCCCATACAGGTTCACTTTCTGCTTTTTGAGCAGGGCCGCCAGGGCCTTGCGCTCCTTGCCAGACAGCGACTTAACGGAGTCGAGTAGCTCTTGCACTGATGTATCTCCTACGAAATCAGCTCATCAATTTCCTCTGCAGTAAGACGTTTAAGGGCCTCCAGGGATTTAGCCAGTTCATCCTGTATAGGCGCATCCTGGTTATCTTTTTGCCCGGCAGCTCGACAGAAGTCGTCCAGTTGCGGATTGTCGAACAGGTCTCGCAACGCCATGGAGATGCCGAACTGTTCGCGTAATCGCAACATCACTTGGGTCGCTAACAAGGAATGGCCGCCCAACTCAAAGAAGTTATCCGTCAGGCCAGCCTGTTCGATTTTCAACACCTGAGCCCAGACCGAGGCGACCTGCTGTTCCAGTTCTGTTACCGGCGCCACGTACACCTGTTGCAACTGGCGAGTGTCGGGTTCGGGCAAGGCCTTGCGATCAAGTTTGCCGTTCGGCGTCAGCGGTAAAGTGTCCAGGAACACCAGGAATGACGGCACCATATAGTCTGGCAGGCTCGCTTTCAGGCTCGCCCGCATCGCCGTGCGCAGCGCGGCCTGGGCAGCCAGGTCTTCAAGCACGCTGTCATCAGCCGGCACCAACCAGGCCACCAAGTGCTTGCCCTCATCGCCGCCCTGAACCAGCACAACGGCCTCGCGTACCTGCATTTGCAACAACTGCGCCTCGATCTCGCCCAATTCGATGCGGAAACCGCGCACCTTGACTTGCAGATCAACGCGCCCCAGGTAATCGACAACCCCATCCGGACGTGTTCGGGTCAGATCGCCGCTTCGGTAAACGCGGCCGCCGCCGAGCGGGTCAAAAGGATCAGGTACAAAACGTTCCGCCGTCAGCGCCGCACGCCCCAGATAACCTCGAGCAACGCCCTCGCCCCCCAGATACAGCTCCCCAGGCAGGCCTACCGGCTGCAGATTCAGCGCCGCATCGAGCACGTAACCACAACGATTGCCCAACAGGGTGCCGATAGGCGCATAGGCGGCATCACAAACGTCACCTTGGCGGGCTTTCCACAATAGTGGCGTGACTACCGTCTCGGTGGGGCCATAACCGTTGAACAGGTACTGCGGACGCAGTGTCTTCCAGGCCAGCTCATAGCTCGCTTGCGGCACAGCGTCGCCGCCGAAGCAGTAAATACGGACCGCAGGCGGATGACCGTCACGCTCGGCATGTTCAGCCAACTGCTGCATATAGACCGGTGGCAATGCCGTCACACTGACGCCATGCCGGTGCATGACTTGGTAGGTCTGCTCCGGCGTCCACAGATCATCGCCGCGCAGCAACAGGCGCGCGCCATGGGTCAAGGCGGTCAGCCAGCGCTCATGTGCCCCATCGAACGCCAGCGACATGAACTGCAACTCGCAATCGGCGGGAGTCATCTCGTAGCGCTCGCCAATCGCCTGGCAATGCATGGCGATCGGACCATGTGCCACTGCAACGCCTTTGGGTTGCCCGGTAGAGCCCGAGGTGTAGATCACGTAGGCCAGGTTCCCCTGCGCGACCTGGCTCTGAACAGCCGTCGCCGGACAGTGCTGCCAGTTGTCTGGCTCATCAATGGCCAGGGTGACCACTTGCCGGGGAACAGGCAGGCGAGCCAACAGGTCACTCTGGGTCAACAGCAGGGTCGCCGCACAGTCGTTCATCATGTACAGCAGACGATCTTGCGGATAGGCCACGTCCAGCGGCACATAGGCGCCACCGGCTTTCAGCACGGCCAGGAAAGCAACGACGATCTCCACCGAGCGATGCATGGCGACGGCCACTCGCACTTCCGGGCCAACGCCAAGCTCCACAAGGCGATGGGCCAATCGGTTGGCCTGTTCATCGAGTTGCCCATAAGTAAGCTGCTGCTCGCCACACACCACCGCAACGGCTTGGGGCGTTCGCTTGACCCATTCTGCGATGGTCTGGTGAACGTGGCGGGTACCGGTTGAAGCCGGACGGCTGAGCCCCCAACGCTGCAAAATCGCCTGCTGCTCTGGCGCAGCCAGCATCGCCAGTTCAGCAACCCGTTGCTGGGGCTGATCACAAATCGACGCGAGCAGGTTCTGCCAGTGCTCAGACAAGCGCCCGATGGTTGCGTGCTCAAACAGGCTGGTGGCATAGGTCAGGGCTGCACTCAAACGCCCTTGGGCCTCAAACGTGTCCAGGGACAGATCGAACTTCGCGACCCGGCCAGGCATTGATACGTGCTCGACATCCAGCGCTGACAACGACCTAAGGTCCGTATCGCGAAGGCTCAAATGGTTGAACATGACATTGAACAGCGGGCTGCGACTGAGACTGCGTTCTGGCTGCAACGCCTCTACTAGTTGTTCGAACGGGAGGTCCTGATGAGCCTGGGCGGCCAGTGCTGTCAGCTTCACCTGCTGCAGGAGTTCGCTAAACGTTGTCTGCTGATCAAACTCAGCCTTCAGCACCTGTGTGTTGACGAAGAAGCCTAGCAAGCGCTCAGTCTCGACCCGGTTACGGTTGGCATTGGGTACGCCCACACGAATATCCGCCTGCCCCGAGTAGCGATGCAGTAATGTCTGAAATGACGCCAGAAGCACCATGAACAGCGTCACGCCATGACGTTGAGCCAACTGCTTGAGCGAGGCGCTCAGCTCACTGCTCAGCTCAAGCTCCAGGCGAGCGCCGGCATGGCTCTGGATTGCGGGACGCGGATGATCCAGAGGCAGCTCAAGCACCGGTTGTTCACCGCCCAGTTGCCCGGTCCAATAAGCCATCTGGCGCTGCTGCTCACCAGCCTCCATCCAGCGCCGTTGCCAGACTGCATAATCGGCGTACTGGATCGGCAAAGGCGGCAGGCTGACCTCATCGCCCTGCTCATAGCCTTGGTAGAGGGTTACCAACTCATCGACCATCACCGGCATCGACCAGCCATCTGAAACGATATGGTGCATCGTCAGCACCAGCACGTGGTCATCCTCTTCCAGGCGCAACAACTTCACGCGTAGCAACGGGCCGTTGAGCAGATCGAACGGCTGCCGAATCTCCTGCTCGACACTCGATTCAATCAGGTCTTCGTGGTTCAACGACTCATAGGCGATATCAACAGGTTGCGGCGCATGAATGATCTGGACTGCCTGTTCTCCCGCTTCTTGGAAGGTGGTGCGCAGCGTCTCGTGCCGTGCGATCAAGGCGTCGAAACTGCGTTTGAGTGCCGTGTGATCCAACCGCCCCCTCAAACGCAGCGCGGTCGGCATGTTGTAGGCTGCGCTGTCTGGCTCCAGTTGCCACAGGAACCACTGGCGCTGCTGCGCATAGGAAAGACTGATGGGTTGATGTCGATCCACATGCTCAAAGTTCAGAACACGCCCCGCCGCCCCCTCTTCAACCCTGGCGACAAACGCCGCCAGTTCAGCGGCTTCAAACAGCGTGCGCAGCGGTAACTCGATATTCAGAACCTGGCGAACCCGAGAGATCACCTGGGTTGCCAGCAACGAATGCCCGCCCAACTCGAAAAAGTTGTCCGTCAGTCCAACCCGGTCCAGTTTGAGCACCTGCGCCCAGATATCGGCGACCTGCTGCTCCAGTTCACTTTGCGCAGCAACATAGTTCAGGCGCAGTTGGTTAACGTCTGGTGCGGGCAAGGCCTTGCGATCCAGCTTGCCATTGAGCGTCAATGGCAGCGTGGCGAGCATGACAAACCAGGCCGGCACCATGTAATCGGGCAGGCTGGCCTTGAGCAGAGCGCGAAGCGTGTCGCGCAAGAGCGCTTCTGACTCAGGGCTTGCCAACGCGTTGTCCTGCGCCGCAACCACATAGGCCACCAACTGCTTGCTGCCCGCGCCGTCATTGACCAACACCACGGCATCACGCACCGCATCGAGCGCCTGCAACCGCGCCTCGATCTCTCCCAGCTCGATACGGAAGCCACGAATCTTGACCTGATGGTCGATCCGTCCGGCGTATTCGATCACCCCGTCATCCAGATAGCGGGCCAGATCGCCAGTGCGATACAGACGCCCACCGCCCTGCTCAGCCGTATCAAACGGGTCAGGTATGAAGCGCTCGGCCGTCAGCGCTGGCCTGTTGAAGTAGCCACGCGCCAGACAGCCACTGCCGCCAATCAGCAGCTCACTGATACAGCCAGCAGGCGCAATCGAGAGCCCGCTGTCGCAGATGTAAGTGGTACGACCGCCGATCGCAGAGCCGATAGGCATATTGGCCTGAGGAATGTCAGCGGCCCCAAGGGTTGAACAATCAAAGACCGTGGACACCACCGTTGCTTCTGTGGGTCCGTAGGTGTTGACCAGCCGCGCCTGTTTCAGGTTACTGGCCAGCCAGTCTCGCAAGCCTTCCGGCGGCATGGCCTCCCCTCCCACATGCACCTGACGCAGTGAGGTGCAGGTGCCGGGCTCTACGCCATCGGCCGCCAGCAAGCGCCAATACGCAGTAGGCAGGTCGGCCAGCGTCACACCGTGCCTGTCGATTTGTTGCTTGAGGGTGTCGATGCTCCAGAGTGACTGGCCGCGCAACACAACCTGCGCACCACAGCTCAAGGCCGGATACAACTGCTCGACAAAGCCGTCAAAGCTGACCGTGGCGAACTGAAGCACTCGATCGCTGGAAGACAACCGGGAATACTCGCGCGCAACGCTGCAGAATGCCGACAACTGCGCATGGGCAATCGCCACGCCCTTGGGACGTCCGGTCGACCCCGAGGTATAGATCACATAGGCGAGGTTCTCAGGCAGCACCTCAGCGACCGGGTCGTGGTCGCTATAGTCGGCCAGGGCATGCTCATCCTGCGTCAGTTCCAGCAGAGTGATCGCAGGCGAAACAGCCAGTTTGTCTTTCAACCAGGCCTGAGTCAGCAACACGCGAATCCCGCTGTCTTCAAGCATGTAGGACAGGCGGTCCTGAGGGTACTCAGGGTCCAGTGGCACATAGGCGCCCCCGGCCTTGAGAATGCCCAGCAGGCCGATGACCATCTCAAAGCTGCGTTCAACCGCAATACCGACCCTGACTTCAGGACCAACACCCATTTCACGCAACTTGTACGCCAAGCGATTGGCTTGGCTGTTGAGCTGCGCGTAGCTCAGCGTACGGTCCTCCAGAACCAACGCCACAGCATCAGGCCTGGCCCGGGCCTGCGCTTGCAGCAAGGAGAGCATGCTGGGTTCAGCTTGACAGCCAGATCGCGCAGGATTCCAGCCTTCGCTGATCCGGGTACGCTCTACATCGTCGAGCATCGGCAGCTCGGCGACCGGGCCCTGTGCCGTCTGCGCAACCCCCTTGAGAAGCTCAATCCAGTGCCCAGCCAACCGCTCGATCCGCTGCGCGTCGAACAGGTCCGATGCATAGCCGAATGAGGCCATCACTCCGTCAGAACGCTCGAGCGTATCCAGCGACAGATCGAACTGGGCGGTCTGCTCCACCCAATCAACCTCTTCGGCACGCAGGCTGCTTACGCTGTCCGAAGACACTCGTTCACCGAAGTCCCGCAAATGGTTGTACATCACCTGAAACAGCGGGTTATAGCCCAGCGTCCGCTCAGGCTTGAGCTCTTCGACCAGCGCATCGAACGGAATGTCTTTATTGGCCTGCGCCTGCAAGGTGGTTTCCTTGACCGAGGCCAACAGGCTGTCAAAGGTTTGCACCGGGTCCACCGCCACCCGGGCAATGATGGTGTTAACGAAGAAACCGATCAGCCCTTCCAGTTCCAGGCGATTACGGTTGGTCACCGGAATGCCGATGTTGATCTTCTCGCTGCCGCTGTAGCGCGACAGCAGGATCGCGAAGGATGACAGGAACACGTGGAACAACGTGGCGTTGGCGCTCACTGCCAGAGCGCGCAGGTTGTCCGTCAGCTCGGCAGGCAGATGAATATCGATACGCCCGCCGCGGTAGCTCTGCTCCTGCGGGCGCGGATGATCGGTCGGCAGTTGCAGTACCGAGAAGTCGTCTTCGAGGTTGTCCTTCCAGTACGCCAACTGGCTCTGCAGTTGACCGCCTGCCAGCAGCTTGCGTTGCCAGGCCGCGTAGTCGGCGTATTGCACCGGCAATGGCTGTGGCTCAAGCGGCTGACCGGCGGCATGGGCGTTATAGGTGGCCGCCAGCTCGCGAACCATGACGCTCATGGACCAGCCGTCAGAGACAATGTGATGCAGCATCAGGCTCAGCAGATGTTCGTTTTCAGCGGTCTTGAACAACGTGACGCGAATCAGCGGGCCGCGCTCCAGATCGAACACCGTTGAAACCTGCTCTGCAAGCTTGTGCGTGACTGCGTCCGCTGCTTGGCCAGCCAGATCTTCGAAAGCAACAGGCACTGCAGCGACCGGCAGAATGCGCTGCAAGGGTTGACCATCGTGCTCTTCGAACACCGTGCGCAGCGACTCATGACGGGCTACCAGCGCATCGAACGCCGCCTGCAGGGCCGGCCGGTTCAACTCGCCCTGCAATTTGACCGCCAGTGGCGTGTTATAGGCAGTGCTCTGCGGGTTGAGCTTCCAGAACATCCACTGCCGGTACTGGGCATGGGACACCGCCAGCGGCGCGCTGCGATCAAGCCGTTCAATGCCGGTATCCCCGGCACTGCCAAGGCGCTGCACAGAAGCGGCAAACGCTTGCAGGTCGCTGGTATCGAACAGAGCGCGCAGCGGGATATCCACATTCAGCTGTTTTCTGGCCCGTGACACCACTTGGGTGGCCAGCAAAGAATGCCCACCCAAGGCAAAGAAATTATCGGTCAACCCGACCTGCTCGACCTGCAGCACCTGTGCCCAGATTTCGGCCAGTTGCACCTGCAGCGCTGTCACGGGCGCCACATAGCTCGCCACATGGGCTACCGGCTCTGGCAGCGCCTTGATATCGACCTTGCCGTTGGCGGTCACCGGCAGTTGCTCCAGTGCCAGCATATGGGTCGGCTGCATGTGCTCCGGCAGGCTCTGTTTCAGCTCGCGGCGTATCTCATCGAGAAACACCTGCCTAGCCGCCTCATCCGCAACAGGTACGCTCGGCACCAGCCAGGCCGCCAGTTGCCGCGCGCTGTCGTCGCCGATCACCCGGACCACGGCGTTGCTGATGCCTGGCAGTTGCCGTAGCTGACTTTCGATTTCTGCCAGTTCGACGCGGTAACCGCGAATCTTCACCTGGCCGTCCATGCGCCCGGCGAACAGCAACTCGCCTTGGGCATTACGGCGCACCCAGTCGCCGGTACGGTACATGCGCGTACCGTCAGCGGCAGCCGGGTCAGGCACGAAACGTTCAGCGGTCAGTGCTGGTCGGCCCAGATAGCCACGGGCCAGACCGGCGCCTGAGAGATACAGCTCACCACGGGCCGAACCCGGCGCGCCTTGCAGGCAGTCGCTCAGCACCAGGGCACGAATGTTGGCCAGTGGCCGACCGAGCAGCGGCTTATCGCTCATGTCGTGGGTGAGCACCCCGACCGCGGTCTCGGTCGGGCCATAGTGGTTGAGGATCCGCAGTCCCGGCGTCAGGGCCGCGATGCGCTCCAGCAGCCCGGCCGAGCAGCTTTCGCCACCGACGACCAGGCAGCGACGCGGCAGCGCAGCAGCACCTGCGGCCAGCATGGCCTGCAAGTGTGAAGGTACGATCTTCAGCGCATCAATGGCGTGCCGGCTCATGTAGGCCGCGAAGGCTTCGGCGTCGAGGACGGTGTCCTTGCCGAGCAGGTGCAGGGTCTTGCCGTAGCACAACGCCCCGTAAAACACCGTATGGCCTAGGTCCGCTGCCGGGGTGGTGACCATCGCCAGGTTAACGATCTCGTCCATCGGCAGACGACGGGACACGCCCTGCACGTAGTTGACCAGCGCGGCATGGCTGATGCCCACGCCCTTGGGCAGGCCGGTGGTACCAGAGGTGTAGATCACATAGGCCAGGTTGGCCGGGGCGACCTGCACCACCGGGGCACTGGCAGCGCGCAGCTTGGCATCCAGCTCAATACGGCGCACAGCCTCGGGCAGTTCACCACTCCAGTCGGCAGCGGTCAGTACCAGACGGACATCGCTGTCGAGCAGCATGAAATCCAGACGCTCACGGGGCTGCTCAGGCTCCAGCGGCAAGTAAGCAGCGCCGGCTTTCAGTACGGCCAGGATGCCCACCAGCATGTCGGTGGAGCGATCCGCAATGACACCGACTCGCTGATCGGTTTGCACGCCGTGCTCCAGCAATACCTGGGCAACGGCGTTGGCGCGCTCATTGAGACTCTGATAGTCGATCTGCTGCTCGCCACTGACAGCCGCGATACGCTGGGGCTGCGCTGCGGCCGACTGCTCGATCAGTTGATGAATGCACTGACCTGCAAGCTCGGCCGTTTCTGCCGCGAACGCCAACTCGGGCAGCGTCAACGGTAGCTCGCCTACGGCACTCTGCGGGCTGGTCGCCAGGCCTTCGAGCACCTGCAGCCAGTGTTGCTGCATGGCCGCGACAGTCGCGCCATCGAACAGATCCAGCGCATAGGTAAATGCCGCATGTAAATGGCCGGCGCTTTCGTAGGTGTCCAGCGACAGGTCCAGGCGGGCGCTGTGCTTGTCGAGTTTGACCTTTTCCAGGCTCAGCCCGGAACGGGTGCTGATCTGCCCGGCATCGACCACTGTCGGCTGGTGGTTGAACAGCACCTGGAACAGTGGATTACGCCCCAGACTACGCTGCGGCTCGAAGACCTCCACCAACCGCTCAAACGGCAACTCCTGATGCCCCTGCGCACCCAGCGCAGTCTCCTTGACCCGCTGCAATAACTCCCGCACATCAATCAGCGGATCAATCTCGGTATGCAGCACTTGGGTATTGATAAAGCAACCAATCAGCCCTTCCACTTCCGCCCGATTACGGTTGGCCACCGGCACGCCAACGCGGATCGCCTGCTGGCCGCTGTAGCGATGCAGCAGTACCTTGAAGGCCGCCAGCAGCACCATGAACAGGGTCACGCCCTGTTCACGGGCCAGGCCACGCAGGCGCTCGGCCAGGGCCGGTTCGACCTGGAACTCGTGACGCGCACCGCGATAGCTCGGCGTTACCGGGCGCGAATGGTCGATGGGCAATTCCAGTGGTGCGTGGTCATCGCCGAGCTTGGCGCGCCAGTAGTCCAGTTGGCGATCCTGCTCACCGGCCTCCAGCCAGCTGCGCTGCCACAGGGCGTAGTCGCGGTACTGAATCGGCAGCGGTTGCAGGGCTGCGTCACTGCCGCTGCTGGCGGCATCGTAGAGGCGAATGAATTCGTCGATCAGCACGTTATACGACCAGCCGTCGGCGACGATGTGGTGCAGGGTCAGCAGCAGCACATGCTCTTGATCGGCAAGTTTGAGCAACTGCACGCGCAGCAATGGGCCGTGGGCCAGATCGAAAGGCGCCAGGGCCTCGGCATCGGCGAGGGTGCGGACCTGTTCTTCGCGAGCGTCGGTAGCAAGGGCACTCAAATCATGGCAGGCAATGCTGACCGCAAACGGCTCGACAATCCGCTGGCGGACCACGCCATCCTGTTCACTGAACTGGCTGCGCAGGGTTTCATGCCGAGCGACCAGGGCATCGAAGGCACTCTGTAAAGCGGCGTTATCCAGCTCGCCGTTCAGGCGCACAGCCATCGGCAGGTTGTAGGCGGCGCTCTGCGGGTCAAGCTGCCACAAGAACCACATCCGCTGCTGGGCATAAGACAGCCCGTCACGCTCGTCTACCAACACCTCGGCCGGAATCGGGAACAGGGCAAAGTCCACCCCTTGCTGTTGCAGTCCCTCCAGAAACAGGCGGCGTTTTTCCTGAGGCAGTTCGATAAAGCGGCGAGCAAGTTTCAGTGCGTCTTGGGCATTCATGCAATGCGTCCTTGTCGATAGGAAGCTGGGCCAAAGGGCCCGGTCGATCCCTGAAGAACGAAAAGCGCGAAGCATGATTTAGGTTGGCGATCTGCAAACACCGAATGCACGACCGGCCCATCAAGGGCCGGCCGGGAACATCAAACGGTCTTGCACAAGATTGTTAGCCCGTGATCAGGAGCGGATGCTTTCCGAGTGCCCTTGTGCCATGGCCACCACCACCTTGCGGCTGCCGGTAAACGGCGAACGCGCGTGCGCGGCGAGCATGTTGTCGAGCATCAACACATCGTTTTTCAGCCACGGGAAGCTGATGGTGCATTCGTCCAGCACGCCACGGATCTCGTCCAGCAAGCTGTCTTCGATGGGGCTGCCATCGCCGTAGTAAACGTTACGCGGCAGGTCTTCCTCATCGACGATGTCGAGCAGGCTTTCGCGCACTTCCGGTTGCAGGTTGGAGATATGGAACAGGTGCGCCTGGTTGAACCACACCCAGTCCTGGGTAACCGGATGCCGGGCGACGGACTGACAGATCTGTCGGGTGCGCAACTCGCCATCGTCTTTCCATTCGCACTGAATATTGTGGGCGCGGCAGTAAGCCTCTACCACCGCCGGGTCTTCAGTGTTGAACACCTGGCTCCAGTCCACATCCAGGCCGTTACCGTAGTTACGCACGTACATCAGGCGCTTATCGATGAAACGCTCGCGGATGGCGACCGGCACCCGCCGGTAGATTTCCCGGCTGTCGGCAATCGGCGTTTCGCCTCCGGTCTCGGCCGGGATCACGCTGTAGAACCAGATTTTCATCGGCCACTCGAGGGTATAGGCCTGCTCGTTATGCAGCGGAATGCTCTGGTGGGCCGGGTACTCGGTGGAGGTGTAAACACCTTTGGTGACGTTGCTGCGCGGGGTCGAACCGAACTCGTAGTTGAGCAGCGAGTGACCGAACGACGCGGCAAACTCACGAAACGCCTCATTACCGGCGACTTCGAAGCCGCGAAAAAGTATGCCGCCACTCTCGATCAGATGCCGATCAACCAGCGGCTTGAGTTCGGCAAAGGCTTCCAGCAGGTCCAGGCCTGGCTCTGGCGCCTGGATGATCAACGGCAGGTTGCCTTTGTCTGCCTGCAGCGGCTTGATATCGAAACTCAACACTTCACTCATGGAATAACCTCTGGCGCTCAAGTAAGCCTGTTGCCGCAATCAAATGAGGGCGAGGCTCCCAGGCGATGATGGATAACGGGATCTGCACACGGGCATTGAACGAACTGCTCTGTTTCAGGCTGGGACGATTACCCGCCGGGGAAAATTAGCCACGCCCGCGATACCGGGCGCACAGGTAAAGCCCAAGGGCCGCCACTCGTTATCTGGTTATCCATCCTTGCAAGAGGCGGCGCCCCATGTCTTCCCTGACACAAACCCTGCGCAACGCTGTGCAGAAGATCATCCCGAGCAAAAAGCCCAGCTACCGGATCTTCGATATCGAGCTCAAGCAGCGCATCGAGATCACGCCATCGCTGACCCGCTTTGTCTTCACCGGCCCCGAGGTGCAGTTGATGAATACCCTGGCGCCCGACCAGCGGGTCAAGATGCTGTTCCCAGGCACAGACGGCGTAGCGCCCCAGCTCCCCCACGACGGTAACTGGCATCAGACCCTGCGCGGCCTGCCAGCAGAGAAAAAGCCGCCGATGCGCACCTACACCATCCGTGCCTTGCGCCGTGAGCAGGCCGAAGTGGATGTGGAGTTCGTGCTGCATGGCGAGACGGGTCCGGCGTCGAGCTGGGCAACCCATGCCAGGCCCGGTGACCGCTTGCAGATGGTTGCGCCGGATGGCGCGCAAGGCGGCGATCCGGGCGGTTATGAATGGCAGCCACCGGCAGGCATCCGGCATGTGTTGCTGATTGGCGATGAAACGGCGCTGCCAGCGATTGCCGGAATCCTTGAGCAGTTGAGCGACTGGCCGCAGCCACCGCAAGTGCAGGCGTTTATCGAGGTGCCGCATGCCACGGACCGTCAGCAGATCCGCCAACCGGCCAATGCTCAGGTGAACTGGCTGGTCCGTGATGAGCTGGGGCTGGGTCATGGCGAGGGTATGCGCCGCGCCGCGCTGGAGCTGGCCACGCTGCCGGAATCGGCGGCACGAGCCGCTAAACCGCAGAAGCTTGCAGAGGTGGATGTGGATACACAGATTCTTTGGGATCTGGCCAGGCCGGCCGATCAGGAATTTTATGCCTGGGTGGCTGGTGAGTCAGCGGCGGTCATGACGATCCGTCGGCACCTGGTCGGTGAGCTGGGGCTGGATAAACGCGCGCTGACCTTCATGGGTTACTGGCGGCTGGGGCGGGTTCTGGACTGAGGCGTCTGGTGGCTAAAACAAATGCCATCCGGTCGGAGGTCGTGATTTGGAATACTGTGGGAACGAGCGGGCGGCGATCCGTCTCGCTCGTGAAGGCTATGTACCAGGCGCCACATTTATAGCGCCTGGCACACAGCCTTCGCGACCAAGGTCGCTCCCACATCTGTGAGCCTCTGATATTTGCGTAAATCCACTTCCAGACTGGAGCGCAGAATCCGCAGCACCTTGGCTTCTTGCTCATGGATGAAGAAGTGCTTGCCCGGCAGCATTTCCAGAGAGAAGTTGGCGCTGCTCTCCAGTTGCCAGGCGATCAACTGCTCCTGGGTGGCCTTGTCTTCCTTGCCGCCCAGTACATGGACCGGGCAGCTCAGACGCGGTCGTTGCCGATACTCATAAATTCCGCACAGACGAAAATCCGCCCGCAGAATGGGCAGCGTCAGGGCCATCAGCTCGTCGTTGTCCAGCACCTCTTGCGGGGTGCCGTTGAGCTCGCGCAGTTCGGTCTTGAGTTCGTCGTCGGTCTTCGGGTCGGCAAAGCCTTTGGCATAGTCGTCGCGCTGGCTCGGCGCGGCGGTGCCGGAGGCGAACAGTGAGACCGGCTCGGGCGCGCCAAACTCGCGCAGGGCATGGGCCATCTCAAAGGCCAGCAGCGCGCCGAGGCTGTGCCCGAACAAGGCGTAAGGGCCGTTGATGCGCGGAATCAGTTCCTTGACCAGTTGCCGGGCCAGGGCCTGCATGTCGGTCTGCAGCGGCTCGCCGAGGCGCGCGCCACGACCGGGCAGCTCGACTGGCTGCACGCTCAGCCACTCGGGCAGCTTGCGCCGCCAGCGGCTATAGACCATGGCGCTGGCGCCAGAATACGGCAGGCAGAAGAGTTGCACGGTTGTCATGCTGCGAGCCTCAGTGAGCGGCCTGGGCTTCTTGCTTGAGGCGCGCCTGCTCTTCCATGTGTTTGCGCAGGCTCAGCGGGCGCATGTCGGTCCAGACTTCTTCGATGTAGGCCAGGCACTCTTTCTTGAAGCCGCTCTTGCCCACGGTGCGCCAGCCGTTCGGAATTTCCTTGTAGTCAGGCCAGATGGAGTACTGCTCTTCGTGGTTGACCACCACCTGGAACAGGATGTCTTCACGATCGAATACTGAGGTCATGGGTGTAGCTCCGTAGTAAGGCTGAAGGTCGCGAGCGGCGCCAGGCCAGCTCTAAGTGTTAAACGAGTGATGCGAAAAAAAATTAAGTCTGCATGGGAGCCGCAGATCACCGAGCAAACCGGCAGTTGCCGCCGGTTGCTGCGATGTCTGTACAGAACATGCGGTGGTTTGCCCGACCCTTTCGCGAGCAGAGTTCGCTCCCACCGGGTACACACACCATCAGGCTGAGAGAATCGCCGCCTGCACGGCCTTGGCAAAGATCCGCCCGACCTGGTCGACCTGTTCGGCGCTGATGATCAGCGGTGGCAGAAAACGCACCACGCTGCCGTGGCGGCCGCCCAGTTCGAGGATCAACCCACGTTTGAGGCATTCGCGCTGAACCCGACTGGCCAGCGCGCCGTTGTGCGGCGCATGGCCTTGAGCATCCGGTTTGCCGTCGGGGTCGACCAGTTCAACACCGAGCATCAACCCCAGGCCGCGTACATCGCCCAGTTGCGGTACGCGCTGTTGCAGCTCGAGCAGGTGGCTGCGCAGGCGCTGGCCCATGTCGGCGGCGTGCTGCACCAGGTTGTGTTGTTCGATGTAGCGGATCACCGCCGAGCCTGCGGCCATGGCCATCTGGTTGCCGCGGAAGGTGCCGGCGTGGGCGCCGGGCTGCCAGGCATCGAGCCAGTCCTGGTAGACCATCACCGCCAGCGGCAGGCTGCCGCCGATGGCTTTGGACATCACTACCACGTCGGGGATGATGCCGGCGTGTTCGAAGGCGAACAGTTTACCGGTGCGGGCGAAGCCGCTCTGGATTTCGTCGATGATCAGCGGAATCTTGTGCCGGGCGGTGATCTCGCGCAGGCCGCGTAGCCAGCTGTTGGCCGCCGGAATGACTCCGCCTTCGCCCTGCACCACTTCAACGATGATCCCCGCCGGTGGCTGGACGCCGCTTTCCGGGTCGCTGAGCAGGTTTTCCAGGTAATGCAGGTTGGTCTGCACCCCGGCTTCGCCACCCTGGCCGAACGGGCAGCGGTAGTCGTAGGGGAATGGCATGAACTGCACGCCGGTGCTGAGCAGCGAACCCAGCGGGGTTTTGGCCTTGAGGTTGCCCATCAGGCTCAGCGCACCCTGGCTCATGCCGTGGTAGCCGCCGTGGAAGGCCAATACGGTGCTGCGACCGGTGGCGATGCGCACCAGCTTCAATGCAGCTTCCACGGCATCGGTGCCGGTGGGGCCGGTGAACTGGATCTTGGCCTTGGCCGACAGCGCAGGCGGCAGTACGGCAAACAGGTCCTGGACGAAGCGGTCCTTGATCGGCGTGCTGAGGTCCAGGGTGTGCAGCGGCAGTTCGTCGTCGAGCACCTGACGAATGGCGTCGGTGATCACCGGGTGGTTATGCCCCAAGGCCAGGGTGCCGGCGCCGGCCAGGCAGTCGATGAAGATCCGCCCTTCGACGTCTTCGACATGAATGCCACGGGCGCGCTTGAGCGCCAGCGGAATGCGTCGCGGGTAGCTGCGGGCATTGGATTCCTGCTGCTTTTGCCGGGCCAGGATGGGGTTGTCTTCGAAGTGGTAATCCTTGTCTTCGTCCTGGGCCTTGGTCGGGCTTTCGGCAAACGCTGTGCTCATGGTTGCGCTCCTGGATACGGTTAAAAGCCGTGATGTAGCTGATTAAATCTGTAGGAGCGACCTTGGTCGCGAAGACGGACTGCCAGGCGATAGAGATGTATCGCCTGGCCAGGCCCTTTCGCGAGCAAGCTCGCTCCCACAGGTGTTCACCTGATTAATCGGTACGGTTACAACGCCTCCAGCCTCGCCATCAGGTCGTCAATGGCGCTGACTTTTTCTTCGGTCAGGGCGGCGCCGTCGAGTTTTTCGATGTGCTGCGCCAGTTCCTGCACGGTGCTGCACTCGAACATGGCCCGCAGCGGGACGCTGCGTTGCAGGGTCTGTTGCACACGCGAGGCGATCTGGGTGGCGAGCAGCGAGTGGCCGCCGAGGTCGAAGAAGTTGTCGGTGATGCCGACGTTCTCGACGCCCAGCACGTCGCTCCAGATCTGCGCCAGGGTGGTTTCCAGTTCGCTGGTCGGTGCCTGGTAATGCTGACCGGCGTTGAACTCCAGGGCTGGCAGGGCCTTGCGGTCGAGTTTGCCGTTGGGGTTGAGCGGCAGCTTGTCGAGCACCTGCCAGTGACGCGGCACCATGTACTCGGGCAGGGTCTGCGCCAGGTGGGCCTTGAGTGCGTCAACATCAACCGCGCCGTCATGCCCCACCAGGTAGCCGACCAGGTAATGGCCGGTGGCGGTGTGCTGCGCGGCCACGGCGCCGTCGCGGATCTGTGGCCACTGGCGCAATCGCGCTTCGATCTCGCCCAGTTCGATGCGGTAGCCACGGATCTTGACCTGATGGTCGGCGCGGCCAACGTATTCGAGCACGCCGTCGTTGCGCCGCCGGGCCAGGTCGCCGCTGCGGTACAGGCGCTCGCCGGGGGCACCGAACGGGTTGGGCAGGTAGCTGCTGGCGGTGCGCAGCGGGTCGTTCAGGTAGCCACGGCCGACGCCGGTGCCGGCAATGAACAGCTCGCCATGGGCCAGGGCGGCCACCGCCTGCAGTTCTTCGTCGAGTACATACAGGCGGTTGTTGTCGGTCGGGGTACCGATCGGCAGGTAGCTGCCGGCGGTGGAGGCTTGATTGACCGGGAACAGCGCCACGTCGTCGGAACATTCGGCCGGGCCGTAGGCGTTGACCAGCGTGACCTGTGGATAACGCTCCAGCCACTGGCGAGCCAGCGCCGGCGGCATGGCTTCACCGGTCGGCAGCAACCAGCGCAGTGCGCTCAGGTCGGCCTGGGGCTCGGCCAGCAGGCTCTGGATCAATGACGGTACGCTTTCCAGCACGGTGATGCCGGTTGCGCGAACGTGGCTGAGCAGCGCGGCCGGGTCGTGGGCGATCAGGTCCGGGACGATCTCGACCCTGGCGCCGCACAGCCCGGCGGCGAGGAACTGCCACACCGAGATATCAAAGCTCTGCGAGGCGGTCTGGGCGATCACCGAGTGTTCGTCGAGGCCAAAATACGGCACCTTGCTCAACTGGTTGTTGAGCATGCCGGCCTGGTGCACGGCCACGCCCTTGGGCACGCCAGTGGAACCGGAGGTGTAGATCACGTAGGCCAGGTGCTGGCCGCTGACCGGGACGTTCGGCGCGGTCTCGTTACCCGAACCTTGCTGAACCTCGTCCCAGACCAGCAGTTTTGGCCGGCCCGTGGCGCAGCCCAGTTCTTCGAGCAGTTGCTCGGCCAGCTCACGACAGGCCGCGCTGCACACCAGCACGTCGGCGGCGCTGGTGTCGATGATCTGCGCCAGCCGCTGCTGCGGGTGCGCCGGGTCCAGCGGCAGGTAACCGGCACCGGCTTTGAGCGTGCCGTTGATCATGCCCAACAGCGCCAGGCTGCGTTCGGCGAGAAGCGCCACTGGCTGGTCGGGCTGCACCCCGGCCGCCAGCAACGCATGACCCAGGCGATTGGCACGGCGCTCCAGCTCAGCGTAACTCCACGCTTCGCCCTGGCAGGCGGCGGCGATGCGCTGTGGATGGGCGGCCACTTGGGCTTCGAACAATGGCACGTAGCCCTGTTCGAAGGGGTAGCTGCGCTCGCTACGGTTGCAGTCTTCGGTCAGCAAGCGGCGCTCGTCGTCGCCCAACAGCGGTAGCGCGGCGAAGTCCTGGTCGAAGCCGTCGGCCAGGGCCAGCAGCAAGCGCTGGAAGTCGCCGAGCAGGCGCTGCACGGTCGGTTCGTCGAAGAAGCGCTGGTCATAGGACAGGTGCAGGCCGAGGTCGTCACCGGGGTAGCAGACCACGGTCAACGGGTAGTTGGTGTGGGTACGGCCGGAGCCGGAGCGCGCATTGAGGCCTTCGGCGCCCTGCAACACGGTGGCGTCTACCGGCGCGTTCTCGAACACGAACAGGCTGTCGAACAGTGGCTGGCCCTTGGGCAGTTCACTGCATTCCTGAATGCTGACCAGCGGCAGGTGCTCATGCTCGCGCAGCTCAAGATTGCGCTCGAACACCTGTTGCAGCCACTGACGCACGCTTAAGGACTCGCCGGCGGCCGGCATCGGCACGCGCAATGGAATGCTGTTGATGAACAGGCCGACGCAGTTCTGCATCTGCGGCAGGCTGGCCGGGCGACCGGCCACGGTGACGCCGAACAGCACATCACGCTCGCCGCTGTAGCGACGCAATACCAGCGACCAGGCAGCCTGGGCGAAGGTGTTGACGGTCAACTGGTGCTGCTGCGCCAGTTCCCGCAGGCGTGCGCCCTGCTCTGCTTGCAGGCGGCTGTACACATCGCCGACGCGCATGCCGCCGTTGTCGTGGAGGATCGGCCGGTCGCTGGGGATCAGGGTCGGGCGCTCGAAGCCGGCCAGCGCCTGTTGCCAGTATTCACGGGACTGCGCCAGGCCCTGATGATGCAGCCAGGAGATAAACTCGCGATAACGCGGCGGTGTCGGCAAGTTGGCCTCGCGGCCTTCACCGAGCGCCTGATAGAAGGCGAAGAAGTCGCCCATCATGATCGAACGGCACCAGGCATCGATCAGGATGTGGTGGTTGCTCATGATGAACCAGTGCCGGTCATTGGCCAGACGAATCAGGCGCAGGCGCAGTGGCGGGGTTTGCAGCAGTTCGAAACCGGCCAGCCGCTCCTCTTCCAGCAATTGTTGCAGACGGGCCTCATGGCCGTCTGGCGGCAAGGCGCTCCAGTCGAGCAATTCCACACCGTCACCATCACCACGGTGGATGATCTGCAGCATCTGCTCGCCGGTGCTCCACACAAACGAGGCGCGCAACGCTTCGTGACGGGCCACCACCGCGCGCCAGGCACGGTCGAAGCGCTCGACGTCCAGCTCGCTGTCGATGCTGTAGCGGTCCTGCATGAAGTAGATGCCGGTACCGGATTCGAGCAGAGTGTGCAGCAGCATGCCCTCTTGCATCGGGGTCAGCGGGAACACATCGTCGATGGCCTTGAACGGCAGCGGCAGTGCATCGAGCTGGGCCTGGTTCAACCGCGCCAGCGGGAAGTCCGACGGCGTGACGCCACCGGCTTCGGGAGCCAGGCAATGGGCGATCAAGGTGCGCAGTTCGGTTTGATAATCGGCAGCCAGACGCTCAATGGTCGCGGTGTCGAACAGTTGCTCGCTGAAGGTCCAGCGCAGGGTCAGTTCACCGCCGTACACCTGGCCGTCGACGCTGAGCCAGTTGGGCAATGCGGCATCGGCGGCATGCTGGGCGCCACCGGCTTCGTCCAGCGGGCGCAACAGGGCGTCGTCGGCAAAGCCCTGATCGAACTGCCCCAGGTAGTTGAAGGTGATTCGTGCTTGCGGCAACGCTGCCATGGCCTGGCGGCTACCGGCATCGGCCAGGTAGCGCAACACGCCGTAACCCAGACCTTTGTGCGGCACGCTGCGCAGCTGTTCCTTGATCGCCTTGAGGCTCTCACCCGGCTCGGCGGCAGGTTGCAGACGCAAGGTGTAGGCACTGGTGAACCAGCCGACCGTGCGGCTCAGGTCGATGTCGTCGAACAGTTCTTCACGACCGTGGCCTTCCAGTTGCACCAGCGCCGAGTCGCGGCCGGTCCAGGCACACAGGGTACGGGCCAGGGCGCTGAGCAGCAGGTCATCGACCCGCGCCCGGTAGGCCTGCGGGGCCTGGTGCAGCAATTGCCGGGTGGTGTCGGCATCCAGGCTCAGGCTGACCCGCCGTGCATCGCGCTCCAGGTTTGGCTGGCCGACGCGGTCCAGCGGCAGATCGCCCTGCGCGCCATGCAACCGGGTCTGCCACCAATCCAGTTCTTCTCGCAGCGACTCGCTGCCGGCATAGGCCTGCAAGCGCCCGGCCCAGTCGCGCAGCGAGCTGGTCTTGGCCGGCAGTTGCGCTTGCTCGGCGCTTTCCTGTTGCTGATAGAGGTTGTGCAGGTCTTCCAGCAGCACCCGCCACGACACACCGTCCACCGCCAGGTGATGCACCGCGATTAGCAGGCGATCCTGCTCACCGGGAATCAGCACCGCACGCAGCAACGGACCGCTTTGCAGGTCGAGGCTCTGCTGGGCCTGTTCGAAGATCGCCAGACGTTGTTCAGCGTTGTCGGCCAGGCGCACCCAGAGCAGTTCCTGGCTCGGGTCATGGGCGACGAATTGCGCACTCGCGCCATCAGTCAAGCGCAGCCGCAGCGCATCGTGGCGGCTGACCAGGGTTTGCAGCGCCTGTTCCAGCAGCGTGGCTTGCAACGGTCGCGCAGCCTGGAGCAGCAGCGACTGGTTCCAGTGCTGCGGGTTGGCCTGCTGTTGCTCGACGAACCAGTGCTGGATCGGCGTCAGGCCGGTTGCGCCCAGCACCGGGCCTTGATCGATGCTCAACCGCTCGGTCTGCCGCGCCGCGGTGGCCAGGGTGCGCACGGTCTGGTGCAGGAACAGGTCTTTGGCACTGAAGTGCACGCCGGCCTGGCGGGCGCGGCTGACCACCTGAATGGACAGGATCGAGTCGCCGCCCAAAGCAAAGAAGTTGTCGTCGATCCCGACCCGCGCCACGCCCAGCACCGACTGCCAGACCTGCGCCAGGCTCTGCTCCACAACATTGCGCGGTGCCTGATAGTCGCTCTGCGCGGCGCTGAGGTCCGGTTGCGGCAGGGCACGGCGGTCGAGTTTGCCGTTGGCGGTCAGCGGGAATTGCTCCAGCAGCATCAGGTGCGCGGGCACCATATGGTCTGGCAAGGCGCTGTGCAGTTGCGCCTTGAGTTGCTCGACCAGTTCACTGGCCGCCACCCCGTCCTCACTCAACAGGTAACCGACCAGTTGCTTGCCCGACGGGCCGTCGAGGGCCAGCACCACGGCTTCACGCACCTGTTCATGGGCCAGCAGGCAGGCTTCGATTTCACCCAGCTCAATGCGGAAGCCGCGCACCTTGACCTGCTGGTCGATACGCCCGAGGTATTCCAGCTGACCGTCGCTGCCCTGGCGTACCAGGTCGCCGGTGCGGTACATGCGGCCACCGGTTGCCGCAAATGGATCGGCAACAAAGCGCTCGGCGCTCATGGCGGCGCGGCCCCCCGAGTAGCTACTAGCCAAGTAACCACGGGCCAGACCATAGCCGCCGACATACAACTCACCACTGGCACCGGCCGGCACCAGCGCCAGATCAGCATCCAATACGTACAGGCTGCGGCTGCCGACCACCCGACCAATCGGCACACTGCCCAGACCGTCGGGCAGTTGATCCGCGGCGAAACTGGCAGTGGGCATGACCACGGTTTCGGTCGGGCCGTAGGCGTTGATCACTGTTTGCGGGGTAAAGCTGTCGCGCAGGTTATGCAGATGCTCCGGGGTCAGCGCTTCGCCGCCGGTGATGATCAGCCGTACCGGCAGGGTTTCGTCGTGGCTGCGCAGCCATTGGGCCAATTGCCCGCCGTAGCTTGGGGTAAAGCCCAGCACGTTGATGCCATGGGTACGAATCAGGCCGCACACCGACTCGGCATCCCACTGGCCCTGCTCGCGCAGCACCACTTCGGCGCCAAACAGCAACGGCACCAACAGGCGTTCGCTGGCCGCATCGAAGTTGATCGAGTAAAAGTGCAGTTCGCAATCCGCCGGGTTGGTGGCGAACAGTTCACCCACCGCTTGCAGGTGCATGGCCAGCGGCCCCTGGGTCACCGCCACGCCCTTGGGCAGGCCGGTGGAACCGGAGGTGTAGATCAGGTAGGCCAGATGTTCCGGCTGGCTGCGTTCTGGCAGGTTAGTGCCGGGGTAGTCGGCCAGCGCAGCGCTGTCCTGCTCCAGGCTCCAGGCCTGCACACCCGCCGGCAGCGGCGCCAGTTGGGCGAACAGCGCGTCATGCCCGAGCAATACGCTGATGCCGCTGTCTTCGATCATGTAGCTCAGCCGCTGTTGCGGGTACTCCGGGTCCAGCGGCACGTAAGCGCCACCGGCCTTGAGCACGGCCAGCAGGCCAACCACCATGTCCAGCGAGCGGCGCAGGGCCAGGCCCACCCGGACCTCCGGGCCGACGCCCAGCTCGACCAGCCGATGGGCCAGGCGATTGGCGCGGCTGTTGAGTTCGGCGTAGCTCAGCGACTGGCCCGCGCAGGTCACCGCACGGCCATCCGGTGTGGCGCCAGCCTGGGCCTGGAACAGTGCCTGCACGCTGGCCGGAATCGGGTTCAGCTCAGTGCCACGTCCGTTGTCCAGTAATGCCTGACGATCAGCCGCGCTCAACAGCGGCAGTTCGCTCAGGCGGGTCTCCGGGTCAGCGAGCATGGCGCGCAGCAGTTGCTGCCAGTGCTCGGCCATGGCTTCGATGCGCGCGGCGTCGAACAGGTCGGTGCTGTAAGTCAGGCAGCAGCGCAGTTGCGCGTCAAAGTCGGTGACTTCCAGGTTGAGATCGAACTTGGTGGCGCGGGCGTCGTTGACCAGGTAATCCACCTGCACCCCGCCGGCCAGTTCGCGCTGCTGCTGGAACTCCCAGCGCTGCACGTTGCACATCACCTGAAACAGCGGGTTGAACGCGGCGCTGCGCTGTGGCTGCAGGGCTTCGACCAGATGATCGAACGGGATGTCCTGATGCGACTGACCGTCGATGGCCACCTGGCGCACCTGCTCCAGCAGTTCGCTGACCCGCATCTGGCCATGCGGCTGGATGCGCAGCACCTGGGTGTTGAGGAAGGCGCCGATCAGCCCTTCGCTTTCCGGGCGGATCCGGTTGGCCAACGGCACGCCAATGCGCAGATCGTCTTGGCCGCCGTAGCGGTACAGCAAGGTGGCCAGTGCGGCGGTCATGGTCATGAACAGGGTCAGGCCGCGCTCACTGTTGAAGCGGCTGACCTGACGGGCCAGGTTCTCGTCCAGATCGAAGCGGTGCAGTTCGCCGCGATGGCTTTGCACTGCCGGCCGCGGCCGATCGCTGGGCAGGGTCAGCAGCGGCTGTTCGCCGCCCAGTTGGCCTTGCCAGTAAGCGAGCTGGCGCTGCATCTCGCCGCCTTCCAGCCACTGGCGATGCCAGGCGCTGTAGTCCAGGTACTGCACCGGCAGCGGCGCCAGGGAGCAATCGTGACCGGCGACGAAGTCGGCATACAGCAGCGACAATTCGCGGGCAAAGATGTCCATCGCCCAGCCTTCGGTGACGATATGGTGCAGGGTGATCAGCAGGTGGTGCTCCTGCTCGCCGCTCGGCACCAGACCGCTGTTGACCAGGCAGACGCGCAGCAACGGACCGGTCTCCAGATTGAACGGCGCATGGGCCTGCTCATCGGCCAGCCGCTCGATGGTCGCCTGACGCTCAGTTGCAGGCTGGGCCGAAATGTCCAGGCGCTGCATCTGCACATCGGACTGGTCGGTCACCCGCTGCCACGGCTTGCCGTCATCACTCGGGAAGGTTGTGCGCAGGCTTTCGTGGCGCCGAATCAGCGCCTGCAAGGCACGTTCGAACGCCTCGACATTCAGCGCCCCGCGCAACCGCGCCATGCCGCCAACGTTGTAGGCCGGGCTGTCCGGGTCCATTTGCCAGAGGAACCACATGCGCTGCTGCGAATACGACAGCGGCACGCGCTGGCTGCGGTCGACCAGGGCGATGGCGCCCTGGGTGTCGCTCAGGCCCTCGGCCTGGGCCTGGGCGACCCAGGCGGCGAAGTCTTCCAGGCGCCGCGACTCGAACAGGCTGCGCAGCGGCAACTCGACCGAGAACGCCTGGCGGGCGCGGGACACAATCCGGGTGGCGAGCAGCGAATGGCCGCCCAGTTCGAAGAAATCGTCATCCAGGCCGACCTGCTGCAGGCCGAGAATTTCAGCCCAGATCGCGGCCAGCTTCTGCTCCAGCTCGTTACGCGGTGCGCGGTACTCACGCTGGGCAACATCCGGTTGCGGCAGGGCGCGACGGTCGAGCTTGCCGCTCGGGGTCAGCGGGAATTGTTCGATACGCAGGACATGCGCCGGGATCATCGGCTCCGGCAAGGCGCTGCGCAGGGCATCGCGGATACGCTCAGCCAGTGCCGCATCCGGCTCATCACCTTCAGCGACTACATAGGCGAGTAACTGGGCACCCACCGCGCCTTCGCCAAGGATCACCAGCGCCTGGCTGATTCCCGGCTGGGCGAGGATCGCGTTGCGGATTTCATCCAGTTCAATGCGTACACCGCGCAGCTTGACCTGCTCATCCAGACGCCCCAGGTACTCCAGAGCACCGTCGGCCCGCCAGCGCGCCAGGTCACCGCTGCGGTACAAGCGGCCACCGTCCTCGGCAGGCAGAAAGCGGCTAGCGGTCAGCGCTGGCTGGCCGAGGTAACCCCGGGCCAGGGCATTGCCGCCCAGCAGCAATTCGCCCCGCGCACCCCGTGGCGCCAGTTGCCCGTCGGCGTCGTGAATCGCGGTCAGCACATTGCTCAGTGGCCGGCCGATTGGTACCCGGACGGTGGCTTCGCCGTCGCACTGCCAGTGGGTAACGTTGATCGCGGTTTCGGTCGGCCCATAACGGTTATGCAGCGCCACCGACGGCAGGCGCTGGTGAATGCGCCGGCACAACTCGGCCGGCAGTGCTTCACCGCCGCAGAACAGGTGGCGCAGGCTGCTGCACTGGCTGAAGTGTTCCTCATCGGCGAACAGTTGCAGCAACGGCGGCACGAAGTGCAGCAGGGTCACGCCATGCTCGCGCACCCGCTCCACCAAGCGCCGCGGATCACGATGCTCGCCATTGGCGGCCAGCACCAGACGGCTGCCGCAGATCAGCGGCAGCAGGCATTCCCATAGCGATACGTCAAAGCTCAGCGGGGCTTTTTGCAGCAGCACGTCTTGCGGGCCGACCGCGTATTCATGCTGCATCCAGGCCAGGCGTTCGATCAGCGCGCCGTAGCTGTTGCCCACCGCCTTGGGCAAGCCGGTGGAACCGGAGGTGTAAATCACATAGGCCAGGTTGTGCGGATGCACGTCGACTTGCGGACCGGCATCGGCGCCCGGCCCTTGAGCCACATCATCCAGCGCCAGGCTGGCAAGCGACTCAGGCAGCGCGAAGCCGTCGAGCACCCGGCACTGGCCCAGCAACAGCGCCACGCCGCTGTCGCGGAGCATGTGCTGCAGGCGCTCGGCCGGGTAATCCGGGTCCAGCGGCACATAGACGGCACCGGCCTTGACGATGGCCAGCAGGCCGATCATCAGCTCCAGCGAGCGCTCGGCCAGTACCCCGACCCGCACTTCCGGGCCGATGCCCTGGGCTTGCAGGCGTAGCGCCAGTTGGTTGGCCTTGCGCTCCAGCTCGGCATAGCTCAGTGACTGGTCGCCAGACACCAGGGCGGTCTGCTCAGCGCTGGCGCCGGCCTGTTGACTCAGGCGCTGCGCCAGTTGCCAGCCAGCGGATGGCTGCGGGTTGCTGCCCCAGTGGTGCAGTTGCTCACGCTCTTGTGTGCCCAGCAGTGGCAGGTCGCCCAGCGCTTGCTGCGGCTGTGCACACACCTGCTCCAGCAAGGTCACGAAGTGGCCAGCCAGTTGCTGCACGGTGGCGGCGTCGAACAGTTCGACGGCGTAGTCGAACGACAGGCGGATACGGCCCTGCGGGTCTTGCTCGCTGTGCAGTTGCAGGTCGCACTTGGCCTCGCGGCTGTGCCACGGCAGCTCTTCGGCCAGCAGGCCGGGCAGACGCTTGAGGGCATCGGTATTGCGCAGTTGGTGGTTGAACATCACCTCGAAACCGGCCGCATCGCCCAGCGCGGCACTGACCTGCTCGTAGTCGATGCTCTGGTTGACCTGCGCCGCCTGTACGCTGGCGCTGACCGCCGCCAACAGGCTATGGAAGTCCTGGCGCGAATCGATTTGGGCGCGCAGTACCTGGGTGTTGATGAAGAAGCCGATCAGCCCTTGGGTTTCCAGCAGCGGACGGTTGGCGTTGGGCACCCCGACGCGGATGTCGCTTTGCCCGGTGTAGCGCTGCAGCAAGGTCTGGAACGCTGCCAGCAGCAGGGTAAAGCTGCTCACCTGGCGGCTGCGGGCAAGACTGTGCAAGCGCTCGCAAAGCGCTTTGTCCAGGCGCAGGCTCAGCCGCTCGGCGGCGGACACCGCTGCGCTACGCGGGCGATCCAGCGGCAGCGCCAGCGGTTCGCGCTCACCGTCCAGCGCATTGCGCCAGTAGTCGAGCTGACGCTGCTGTTCGGCGGCGTCGAAGCTGTCGCGCTGCCAGGCCGCATAGTCGGCGTACTCTACGGCCAGCGGCGCAAGTTTCAGGTCCTGGCCCTGGCTGTAGGCGGCGTACAGGCGGGCAAACTCGTCGAGCAGAATACCCAGCGACCAGCCGTCGGCGACGATGTGCTGCAGGGTCACCAGCAGCAGGTGGTCTTCTTCGTCGAGGCTGACCAGCTTGATGCGCAGCAGCGGCCCCTGTTCCAGGTCGAAATGGCTGCGTGCTTCGGCTTCCTGGATATCCCGGGCGCGGCTTTCGCGCTCGCCAGCCGGGTACTGGCTGAGGTCTTCGCGCAGCAGTGTCCAGTCAGCCTTGGTCAGAATGCGTTGCACAGCGGCGTCGTCTTGTTGCAGGAAGCGCGTGCGCAGCGCTTCATGACGCTGTATCAGGGTGTCGAACGCGCGTTGCACCGCCGCCACGTCCAGTTCGCCGCGCAGGCGCAGGCCACCGGGGATGTTGTAGGCAATGCTCTGGGGTTGCAGTTGCCAGAGAAACCACAGCCGGTTCTGCGCCGCCGACTGCGCCAGCAGGCCGTCGCGTGGCAGCCGCGCGATACCGCTGGAGTGCCCTTCACGGCCCTCAACTGCGGCGATGAACTCAGCCAGGGTTGGCGCCTCATAGAGGGTGCGCAGTTGCACATCCAGACCCAGCTCGTCGCGCAGCTCGGCGATCATCTGGATGGCCAGGATCGAGTTGCCGCCCTGACCGAAAAAGCTCGCATCAGGGGCCAATGTCTCGACCTTGAGGTATGCACACCAGCTTCGCTCGATGCGCTGTGCCAAGCTCTGAGCCGCCGAGGCTTGCGCTAGCGCACCAGAGCCGCCCTGGCGCCACAGCGTGACGGCTTGCAGGCTGCCGTCCTTGAGCTGCGCGGCGCAGGCCGAGCGTTGCAATTTGCCGCTGGAGGTCTTGGGCAGGCTGCCGGGGTCCAGCAGGGCGACCAGCGTGGGCACTTCACGATGCACTTCGGCCACTGCCTGGCGGATCTGCTCGACCAGTTGCTCGAGCGCTTGCTGGTTCTGCGCCCGCCGCCCGACTTCCGCCGCCACGCCAAACGACTCGACACCTTCGTGCTGCACCGGGAACACCGAGACCCGGCCCTTGCGTACCGCCTCGACATGGCTCTCGACGGTGCGTTCGATGTCCTGTGGATAAAGATTCTGGCCACGGATGATCAGCAGGTCCTTGATCCGCCCGCTGACGTACAACTGGCCGTCCTGGATGAAGCCCAGGTCGCCGGTGCGCAGCCAGTGATGGCCGTCGCGCTCGAAAAACGTTTTGGCGGTGGCTTCAGGGTTGCGCCAGTAGCCGCGGGCCACACTCGGCCCGCCACTGCAGATCTCCCCCACCAGACCTTCCGCCCGTGCCTCGCCGGTCGCGGTATCAAGAATCAGCACCGGGTGCTGCGGCTGCGGCCAGCCACAACTGGCCAGCACACTGCCCTGCCCGGCACGCGCCTGATGCCGGGCCAGCGCTTCGGCATCCAGCTGCAGGGTGTCGATGCCCTGCCCCGGACGGCTGCCTGAGACGAACAGCGTGGCCTCGGCCAACCCGTAGCTGGCCAGGTAGTTATTGGCGTCGAAGCCGCACACGGTAAAGCGCGCGGCGAAGTCCTGCAGGCTGTCCTGACGGATCGGCTCGGCGCCGGAAAACGCCACCCGCCAGCTGCGCAGGTCAAGGCCGGCCAGCTTGCTGTCGTTGATCCGCTCGCAGCACAGGCGATAGGCGAAATCCGGGCCGCCGCTGATGGTGCCGCCAAAGCGGCTGATCGCCTCCAGCCAGCGCACCGGGCGTTCAAGGAAATACTGCGGCGACATCAGCACCACCTGCACACCGCTGTAGATACCCTGCAGCAGGCCGCCAATCAGGCCCATGTCGTGGTACAGCGGCAACCAGCTGACGATCACATCGCGGTCGATCGCGTAGCCCTGGCGGATCAGCCAGGAGTTGGCTTCCAGATTGGCATTGCTGACTTCAACGCCCTTGGGGGTCGAGGTCGAACCTGAGGTGTATTGCAGGAACGCGATGTCCTCAGCCTTGGGTTGGTGGCTGGTCCACGGCGCGTTGATCTCGGCGCTCAGCTCATCGACGGCGAGCAGTTCGGGCAGGCGTGCGCCATGCTCGTCCTGAGTGGCAGTGAGTGCCGGCAACAGTTGCGAGGTGGTGAGGATCAGGCTCGGCTCGGCGTCGCTGATGATCGACAACAGACGCTCCAGATGCTGCGAGCGGGTCGATTCCGGCGGGTAGGCCGGTACGGCGATAACTCCGGCGTACAGGCAGGCAAAGAACGACGCCACATAGTCCGGGCCGCTGGTCAGCAGCAGCAGGGCACGGTCACCGGGCTTGAAGCGCTGCGCCAGCACGGCGGCAATGGTCTGCGCCCGTGCATCAAGTTGACGGTAACTGAGCACCAGGCCTTCTTCGCTGTGGCCGTCGAGAAAACGCAGGGCCGGTTCATCGCCACGCGACGCGGCATGACGCATCAGGGCGTGAGCCAGAGAAATCGGGCGCTCGAAGAAATTTGCCATCGCTGTACCTGTCCTCAATCCATGCGGTGGGGCGCGCTACCGGGGGAACAGGCAGCCGCGCTTACATAGAATCGAAGACGGGTGACAGCGGGGAAAAATTAGCCTGACGCAATGGCGTGATAGCACTTTAGGCGTGTCGTTTGAGCGCTGAAGAAAAGACTCAAAAAATAATCATTATCATTTGACACATCAGGTTACCAGCACTATTTTACTTGCGCCGCAGGGAAATCGACCTCTTTATAACCTTCGTCGCAAAGGCAAAATCATGCAGGAATATGGATCCGTAGAGCGCAATATCGAGAGTTCGACACCGACACTTTTGGAAGCCTTACTGGATAACCGTAATACCCTGATCAAGACTGCTGCCCGAATTACGGGCTGCCACAGTCGAGCTGAAGATGTGGTGCAGGACGCATTCTTGAGACTGGCCAATACCCCAAAAATGGCATTGCCGCTCAGAGCACAGATCAGTTACGTATTCCGTATTGTCCGGAATCTGGCCATTGACCACTACCGTAAGCAGGCCATGGAGCAAAAATACTCCGGTAGTGAGGAGGAAGGTTTGAACGTTGCCGTTCAAGGAGCAACTCCAGAGAGCCAGAACCTCGATCATGAAACCCTGATGATCGTCGACAAGGCCCTCAGCGAACTGCCCCAGCGCACCCGCTATGCCTTTGAATGCTACCGGCTGCACGGCATTGCGCAGAAGGACATCGCCAAGGAGCTTGGGGTCTCGCCGACCCTGGTCAACTTCATGATCCGTGATGCCATGGTGCATTGCCGCAAGGTGCTGCACGACCGCGTTTAGCCGTTTTTTGAAAAACCACTGAGTTTTTTCAAAGGCATGTGATTGCGCCTGCCATTATTTTGTTGATCGCAAGGTGGTCTTTACTGCCTTGTCGTACAACCGCCTGAATAACTGCCAGTATTTGCGCAAGGTGATCATCACCCGGCATTGTGTCGAGAAAATTTACCTCCTTGTTATTTTCTGCGACAGCGCTTTTGCAGCGCCTCTGTAAACTTATTCATTATGCATAGACTCCAGATAAACCCTGACGGCGTCGAACAATCATTTAAACAGACGTTTGTTCATCCCCGAGTGATGAGTGCAATCAGTTATATGAAGTTTTATATCGCGTCTAAAAACGTTCCGGCAATCAACGAGTCCATTGCGGATCGGTCGTAAAAGCAATCGTCAGCCAGCGGTTGGGCCCTTCCCCGCCGATCGCCTCACCCACCACCTCGCGCACCGCATCCCACTCGCCCAGCGTCCAGGCCGGCCAGTCGCTGGGCACGATGAAATACAGCTCGATCTGCCGGGCGCGGCCAACCTTGGCCACATAGGCCTGCCAGTCAAGAAAACCGTATTGAGCGACCACCTGTTCAGCCACTTCATCGACCTGCTGCTTGAGCGCTGGCGGGGTGACCATCAGCACGTCCGCCAACGCCTGAACAATGCTGCGGATCGGCAGCGGGATGATGATCAGGCAGATCACCGCCAGCACCGCCGGGTCGATATACGGACCCAGCCAGGCATGCTCGGTATCCTCCAGCAGTGCGCCGATGATGAACGCGATCAGCAAAGCCAGGGAGATGCTGCCAGACATGACCCAGGCCCTGGCATCAAGCGCGACGAAGTCCGAACCGATGCGGCGGTTGGCACGAAACTCCAGGGCCGCGAGGCTGAAGCACACCAGGCTGGTCAGCGCGGCATAAACGATGGCGAAACCGAATTCCAGATGCCGACCGCCACTGAGCAGGCTGCCGAGGGCGTTGATCAGGGCATACAGCGACACCCCGCAGAGCAGGATGCCGTTGATGCTCAGGACCATCGGCTCCAGGTGCCAGAAGCCCATATTGAAACGCTCGGCCAGCCGCCGATGGGCATCGCCGTCGGTGGTGTGGCGGCGGATCAGCGACACCACGATCAGCGCCAGCACGCTCATGCTGGCATCGGCCAGGGAGTAGACGCCATCGAAAACAATCGAGAACGACCCCGACAACAAACCGAAGACGATGCCGAAACCGGCTACCAGCACAGTGACCGCAATCGATAGCCGCAACAGGCCCTGCTCGCTCAGCATGGTTTCAAACCTCGGCCTGCAGTTGCAGCGGCGTCTGGCGTTGCAGGGTGTCGCCGGCAAAGTACTCCGGGGTCAGCCAGCGGAACACCACCATCAAGGCCACGCCGAGCAGCAGGATGACCATCGCAATGACGAACACCAGGCCCAACCCGCCGATATGCGAGCCGCTGCCGAACGCCGGCGAGGCGCTGTCCACGGCGGTCTGGGCAAAAATCACCGCCAGTGCTGCGCCACCGAGCAACGGGCAGACACCGCGCAGCAGCAAATGCCGCAGGCTGTCGAACAGGCTGCGGCGGAAGTACCAGACACAGGCGAACGCGGTCAGCGAGTAGTAGAAGCAGATCATCATGCCCAGCGCCGTGATGGTGTCGGCCAGCACGTTCTCACTGAGCAGGCGCATGCTGACGTAGAACAGCGCGGCGGCCGCCCCGGCACACAAGGTTGCAAAGCGCGGCGCCAGTGAGCGCGGGCAGATACTGGCAAAGCGCTTGGGCAGGGCCCGGTAGTAACCCATGGCAAACAGCGTGCGCGCCGGTGAAATGAACGTTGACTGCAACGACGCTGCGGTACTGGCCAGCACTGCGATGGACATCAGGATTGCCAGCGGCCCCATGACCGGGCCGGCCAGATGGGCAAAGACGTTTTCCTGGATGGTCGGGTTGCCCAGGCCAAGGCCCTGATCGGCGACCCCGGCAAAGCGCAGGGTGGCAATGGCGGTCACCAGGTACAGCGCAAGGATCACCAGCACCGTCAGCGCGGCTGCGCGACCCGGCACCGCATGGCTGCTGACCGACTCTTCGCTGACCGTCAGGCACACGTCCCAGCCCCAGAAAATGAAGATCGACAACGACAGCCCGGCAGCAAAGGATGAAAACGAACCGATGCTCCAGGGGTTGAACCAGTTGGCATCGAACTCCAGCGCCGGACCTTGCGGCGCCTCACCGAAGGCGGCGATGCAAAAGCCCAGTAACACCACCAGTTGCAACGCCACCAGCACGTACTGCACGCCCATCGTGGTGCCGATACCCCGGCAGCAGATCCACACCGCAATCCCGATGAATACGCAGCAGGTGACAATGTTGACCCCAACATGGTCACTCAGGGCGATGAGTTCTTCACGGCCGGTCAACTGGCCGAGAAACAGGTAGAAGAAATCCACCGCCACCCCGGCCAGGTTGGACAGCACGATGGTGGTCGCCGCCACCAGCCCCCAACCACCGATCCAGCCCATCATCGGCCCGAACGCCCGCGCCGACCAGGTAAACGAAGTACCGCTGTCCGGCTCGGCGGCATTGAGTTCGCGATAGCCCAGGGCGACCAGCAGCATGGGAATGAAGCCCACCAGGAAGATCGCCGGCAGATGCGCACCCACCTCCCGCACCGTCGGCCCCAGCGCACCGGTCAGGGTGTACACCGGGGCGATGGTGGAAATGCCCAGCACCACACAGGCCAGCAGGCCCAGACTGCCACTGGCCAACCCCTTGCTGCTGGTGCGTGCACGCGTTTCGCTGTTTTGACTCATGAGTGTCCGCCGTCTTATTTGAGTTATGGCTGGATGGGGTCAGCGCCCCCGGCGCTGCGCATAGGCCTGACAAGCATCGCGGAACGCATCGAACAGACGCAGCGATTGCGGGTTCTCGCTAAAGCGCCACTCCGGATGCCATTGCACGCCCACTACAAAACCGCGGGAGTCGCGCATCGAGACCGCTTCGATCAATCCGTCCGGTGCCAGCGCTTCGGCACGCAGGCCGGCGGCCAGCCGGTCGATGCCCTGGCTGTGCAGCGAGTTGACCTGGAACTCGCCCGGCAGCCCCAGTGCGGCCAGCACCCCGCCTGGCTGTACCGTCACGGCATGTTGTGGAGCGTATTGCGCGGCGAGGTCTTCGCTTTGCGGCTCACGGTGATCCAGAAACCCTTCCAGCTCTTGCACCCTTTGATGCAGCGTGCCGCCCAGCGTCACATTCAGTTCCTGGAAACCCCGGCAAATGCAAAATACCGGCACGCCCTGGTCGATGGCGGCGCGTAGCAAGGGCAAGGTCAGGCGATCACGGTCCGGGTCGTGGCGCGTGCCTTCGATACTGGGCGTGCCCTGGTAGTGATGCGGCTCGACATTGGAAGGCGAGCCGGTGAACAGAATACCGTCCAGCGATTGCAGCAGTTGCTGCGGATCAACCGGCGTATCCAGTGCCGGCAACACCACCGGGATACCGGCATGGCCGGCAGCCTCGACGTACTTGGCGCCGGCGGTGTGCGACGAATACTTGCCCAGCAACTGCCGGCAAGCGGTGACGCCGATCAGGGGAAGACGAGACATGGTGGTACCTCTCATCAGAGTCTTGATAAATGAAAACCGGCAAGGGGGAACAACAGCGTTGCGAGCAAAGCGCCCTCCCACCGGAGCGGTGGGAGGAGCCGGCCGGCGCTCCGGGCTGCTGGCGACGGCTCAAACGCCCAACCGGTCCCGCAACTGGTAATACGAGGCCCCCAATGCAGTGAATGGCACGCGCAACAACCGGCCACCGGGGAACGGGTAATGCGGCAGGCCGGCGAAGGCATCGAAGCGCTCGGCCTGGCCACGCAGGGCTTCGGCGAGCAGCTTGCCAGCCAGGTGGGTGTAGGTCACGCCGTGGCCGCTGCAGCCCTGGGAGTAGTAGATGTTGTCGCCCAGCCGGCCGACCTGCGGTAAACGCGACAGGGTCAGCAGGAAGTTGCCGGTCCAGGTGTAGTCAATCTTCACATCTTTCAATTGCGGGAAGACCTTGAGCATTTTTGGCCGGATGATCGCCTCGATATCCGCCGGATCACGGGCGCCATAGACCACCCCGCCACCGAAGATCAGGCGTTTGTCGGCCGTCAGTCGGTAGTAGTCGAGCAGGTAGTTGCAGTCTTCGACACAGTAGTCCTGAGGCAGCAGGCTGCGCGCCAGATCATCGCTGAGCGGCTCGGTGGCCAGCACCTGGGTGCCGCACGGCATCGACTTGGCGGCCAGTTCCGGCACCAGGTTACCCAGGTAGGCATTGCCGGCCACCACCACGAACCGTGCCCGCACCTGGCCAAGCGGGGTGTGCACCACCGGGTTGGGGCCGCGGTCGATGCGGGTCGCCGGGCTTTGCTCGTGAATCCGCCCGCCGAGTTTGGCCACCGCTGCGGCCTCGCCCAGCGCCAGGTTCAACGGGTGGATGTGTCCGCCGCTCATGTCCAGCATGCCGCCGATGTAGCGATCAGTGTCGACCACTTGGCGCATACGCCCGGCATCGAGCAGTTCCAGCTGCTGGTGACCGAAGCGCTCCCAGAGTTTCTGCTGGGCTTCGAGGTGGCCCATCTGCTTGCTGGTGATGGCCGCGAACACGCCGCCGTCTTTCAGGTCGCACTGGATGTCGTATTTGGCCACCCGTTCACGGATGATCCGCCCGCCTTCGAAAGCCATCTCGCCCATCAGCCGCGCATGGTGCGGATTGACGGTTTTTTCGATGACGTCGATATCACGGCTGTAGCTGTTGACGATCTGCCCGCCGTTGCGCCCCGAGGCCCCAAAACCGACTTTCGCCGCTTCCAGCACGGTGACGGAAAAACCGTGTTCGAGCAGAAACAGCGCGGTGGACAGGCCGGTGTAACCGGCGCCGATGATGCAGACATCGGTCTCGATCGACTCGCTAAGCACCGGGTACTCATCGAACCGGTTGCGCGAGGCGGCGTAGACGCTTTGAACGTGTTGTTGCATAACAGATTCCTCCGCCTGTCAGAGGGTGTTTACAAAGTCGGCGAGCGAAGGCAAGACAAGGCGAAATTGGCCGAAAACGCGCAATGTACATTCAGTACATGAGCATTTTGAGGTCGATTTCAACGCCGTATTGCCGAGCGCAGCCATTTTGTAGGCACCCTCTTAAAGTTTGATCCAGGTCGCTTTGAGTTCGGTGTACTTGGCAAAGGCATGCAGGGACTTGTCCCGGCCGTTGCCCGACTGCTTGAAGCCGCCGAACGGTGCAGTCATGTCGCCGCCGTCGTACTGGTTGACCCACACACTGCCGGCGCGCAGCGCTTTGGCAGTCAAGTGGGCCTTGGACAAGTCAGCAGTCCAGACCCCGGCGGCCAGGCCATACTCGGTGTCGTTGGCAATCCGAATGGCTTCTTCAACGCTGTCGAAGGCGATCACCGACAGCACCGGGCCGAAGATTTCTTCACGGGCGATGCGCATGCTGTTGTCCACGCCGTCGAACAGGGTCGGCTCGACATAGAAGCCGCCGCTGTCGTGCAAGGTGCGCACACCGCCACTGAGCAATTGCGCGCCGTCTGCGTGGCCGGCTTCGATGTAACCGAGCACGGTGTCCAGTTGCGTGCCGTCCACCAGTGCACCGACCCGGGTCGCCGGGTCCAGTGCATGGCCCGGCTGCCAGGCCTTCAAGGCTTCGACCACCATGGGCACGAAGCGATCCTTGATCGAGCGCTCGACCAGCAAGCGCGAACCTGCGGTGCACACTTCGCCCTGGTTGAAGGCAATGGCACTGGCCGCCGCCTCGGCAGCGGCCTGTAAATCCGCTGCATCGGCAAACACGATGTTCGGGCTCTTGCCGCCGGCTTCGAGCCAGACGCGCTTCATGTTCGATTCGCCGGCATACACCATCAGTTGCCTGGCAATGCGTGTCGAGCCGGTGAACACCAGCGTGTCGACGTCCATGTGCAGACCCAGCGCCTTGCCGGCAGTGTGGCCGAAGCCGGGCAGCACGTTGAGCACGCCTGCCGGCAGACCGGCCTCAACGGCCAGCGCGGCAATGCGGATGGCGGTCAGCGGCGATTTTTCCGAAGGCTTGAGAATCACCGAGTTACCGGCTGCCAGCGCCGGCCCCAGCTTCCAGCTGGCCATCAGCAGTGGAAAATTCCACGGCACGATGGCCGCCACTACCCCGACGGCTTCACGGGTCACCAGCCCCAACTGGTCATGGGGTGTTGCGGCCACTTCGTCATACAGCTTGTCGACGGCTTCAGCGCTCCAGCGGATCGCATTGGCCGCGCCTGGAATGTCGACCTGTAGCGCGTCGCTGATCGGCTTGCCCATGTCGAGGGTTTCCAGCAGCGCCAGCTCTTCGGCATTGGCCAGCAGCAGATCGGCAAAGCGCAGCAGCACCTGCTTGCGCTCAGCCGGTGCACGGCGCGACCACAGGCCGCTGTCGAACCGCTCACGGGCCACGCTGACGGCGCGGTTGACGTCTTCCAGGTCACAACTGGCGACATGCGCCAACAGGCGACCGTCCACCGGGCTCAGGCAATCGAACGTGGCGTCGCACACCGCCGGGACGTAGCGGCCATCAATAAAGGCCCGGCCTTCGATACTCAGATTGCGCAGCAGCTGTTCCCAGTAATCACGTTGCGGGATGTTCATATTTATTCTCTTTTCGGCAACCCGATTGACCCGTAGGAACCGTTTCAGCGGCGCGCCCTTCGCGAGCCAGCTCGCTCCTACCGATGCAAGGCGCTGGATTTTCTGTGTTATCTGTGTGGCCTGTGTGGTTTAAACGGTGTGCAGATACCAGTTGTATTCCAGGTCAGAGATCGAGGCTTCGAACTCGGCCATTTCGCTTTCCTTGCAAGCCACGAAGATGTCGATGTATTCGGGGCTGATGTACTTGTTCATGACCTCGCTGTCGTCCAGCTCGCGCAACGCATCGCGCAGGTTGTTGGGCAAGCTCTGCTCAAGCTGCTCGTAAGAGTTGCCTTCGATCGGCTCACCCGGTTCGAGTTTATGGGTCAGGCCGTGGTGAATACCGGCCAGGATCGCCGCCATCATCAGGTACGGGTTGGCATCGGCGCCGGCGACCCGCTGCTCGATACGAATGGCGTTGGCCGCGCCGGTCGGCACGCGCACGGCCACGGTGCGGTTGTCCAGCCCCCAACTCGGCGCATTGGGTACGTAGAATTGCGCGCCGAAGCGGCGGTAGGAGTTGACGTTGGGGCACAGAAAGGCCATCGACGCCGGCATGGTTTCCAGCACCCCGGCAATGGCGTGCCGCAACTCGGCATGCTCTTGCGGCACATCGCTGGCAAAGATGTTCTTGCCGGTGGCTTTGTCGATCAGCGAGATATGCACGTGCAGGCCGTTGCCCGCCTGGCCCGGATAGGGCTTGGCCATGAAGGTGGTGTCCATTTCATGGTCGTAGGCGATGTTCTTGATCAGGCGCTTGAGCAGCACCGCGTAGTCGCACGCCAGCATGGCATCTTCGACGTGATGCAGGTTGACCTCGAACTGCGCCGGGGCGCTTTCCTTGACGATAGCGTCGGCAGGAATGCCCTGCTCCTTGGCCGCTTCGAGAATGTCCTGCAGACAGTCGGCGTATTCGTCCAGATCGTCGATCAGGTAGACCTGAGTGGAGTGTGGACGTTTGCCGGAGATGGGCGAGCGCGGCGGTTGTGGCCGGCCGTTCACGTTCTCCTGATCGATCAGGTAAAACTCCAGCTCGAAGGCTGCACAGATGCGCAGGCCCATGGCATCGAAACGCGCCACCACCTGGCGCAGCACTTCGCGCGGGTCGGCAAAGAACGGCTGGCCGTCCAGCTCGTGCATGGTCATCAGCAACTGCGCAGTCGGGCGCTTTTGCCAGGGCTCATAGGCCAGGGTGCCGGGGATCGGGTAGCAAACCCGGTCCGAGTCGCCGATGTCCAGGCCAAGCCCGGTGCTTTCCACCGTCGAGCCGTTGATGTCCAGGGCGAACAGCGACGCTGGCAGATTGATGCCGCGCTCGTAGACCTTATGCAGGCTGGGGCGCTCGATGCGCTTGCCGCGCACCACACCGTTCATATCAGAGATCAGCAGATCGACGAACTGGACTTCAGGGTGAGCCTGGAGGAACTCACTCACTTCATCAGCACAGACAATGGCGCGCGGGGATACCGACGACATGATGGACACCTTCTGGTTTTTTGTGGGGCAACAGAGGTGGCAGAGAGAAAGCAGCAAGCGACGCAGTGAAGATTGGCGGCATTGTTGTTTTTCTGTGCCTTGTGCCCCGAAGAATTACGTTCTACGGCGTTTTTGCCGTGGCCTGCCAAATAACCCTTGGCAGCCCGAAGTCACTGTAAATTACAATCAGTGCAATAAATATTGGCGTTTTGGCAATCCGGGTTTGCATCGATGCAATATGAAATCAACCATAACGACCTGACTCTGGTGCTCGCGCTGGTGCGCGGCCGCTCGTTGGCCAGGGCCGCAGAACTGCTGCAGGTCGACATTTCCACGGTGTTTCGTTCGATCCGCCGGCTGGAAAGTTCATTGGGCAGCGCGCTGTTTGAAAAGAGCCGACGCGGTTATGTGCCCACTGACATCGCCCAAGCCATGGCCGAGCAGGCCGAGCGCGCCGAACAGGCACTGAGCGCTGCACGCATGGCGCTGCAACAGGGTGAACAGGTGGTCAGCGGCACGGTGCGCCTGACCTGCACCGAAGCGGTGTTGCACAGCCTGTTGCTGCCAGCACTGGCGCGCTTCATGCCGGCTTATCCGGCGCTGAACCTGGAGCTGTCGACCTCCAATAATTTCGCCAACCTCAGCCGCCGCGATGCCGACATCGCCCTGCGCCTGACCGACACCCCGCCCGAGCATCTGGTGGGCCGCGAGCTGGGCAGTGCCGACTATGTGATCTGCGGGCGGCCGGATTATCGTGAAGCGCTGGAAAAAGACCCCACCTCGGTGCCATGGATCGCCCCGGACGACTCGATGCCCGAGCACGTTTCGGTGATCTGGCGCGAGCGTACCTGGCCCAATGTCGTGCCGCGCTATCGCTGCAGCAGCATGGCGGCGGTCTCGCAACTGGTCGGCGCCGGCCTTGGCGTGGCAGCGCTCACCGACTTCACCGCCCGTGACCTGCAGGGCGTCGAGGCCTTGAGCGAACCACTGGTGGGCTGCAACACTGGCGTCTGGCTGCTGACCCGTCCCGATTGCCGGGCACTGCGCTCGGTGCAGACGCTGTTCGATGAACTGACACCGAGGCTGCGCGAAGCACTGGAATGATGTCGGGCGTCGTACCATTGAGCCACCACGTTCGACTGCCTTAGCAGCACAGCCTGCCGCGTCAAGCCCCGCGTCGCTAGACCATCGTCGAGTATCCGGGCTAGCCCCCATTCCAGAGCGTTCGAACTGATCCAGGCGCACCTTGCAAGGTGCGCAACACGACCTAATATCTCAATCAGCATTGACACATTTTTTTAAGATTGCTATCAATCTTAATGTCGTACGACAACGCACAACAAAAACAAAAAATGATGAGTATGCCCATGTCGCCACTTTATCCGTTCGCCCACGATCCCCCCTTCTGTACGCCCTCGATAGCAGTCGGTAACCGCGCCGGCCACGCCAGGCGTTGAACCGCACTGCGTCAGCTACTCGGACTCAAGGCCCCACGGCTCAGCCAGGCCGGGCCTGATGACTCCTGCCACAGGCGTTCGCAGCCTGACGGCTGGAAGCTCTTTGCAACTTGGGAGTGCACAAGGATGAATACCCGCAAGACGCTACGCCTCGCGCTGATTGGCGCCAGTGTGATCGGTAGTTTGCCATGCGCTGCCAGCGCCGCCGGTTTCACCGACGACGCCAAGGCCACCCTCGGCCTGCGCAACTTCTACATCAACCGTAATTTCACCAACCCGGCCAACGCTCAGAGCAAGGCTGAGGAATGGACCCAGAGTTTCATCCTCGATGCCCGTTCCGGCTTTACTGAAGGGCCGGTCGGCTTCGGTGTCGATGTGCTTGGTCGCTGGTCGCTCAAGCTCGATGGCGGCGGCGGCACTTACGGAACCGCGCTGCTGCCACGCCATGACGACGGCCGCCCGGCGGATGATTTCGGGCGCCTGGGGGTAGCGGCCAAGGCGAGGATTTCCAAGACCGAACTGAAAGTCGGTGAGTGGATGCCGGTGTTGCCGATCCTGCGGGCCGACGACGGACGCTCACAGCCACAGACCTTGCGCGGCGGGCAGATCACCTCCAAAGAGATCGATGGCCTGACCTTGTATGCCGGGCAGTTTCGCGCCAATAGCCCGCGCAACGATGCCAGCATGGAGGACATGAGTTACGGCGGCGGTCTGTCAGACCGTTTCAACTTTGCCGGTGGTGAGTACACGTTTAACCAAAACCGCACCCTGATCGGTTTGTGGAACGCGCAGCTCAAGGACGTCTACCAACAGCAGTACCTGCAACTGACTCATAGCCAGCCGCTTGGCGACTGGACCCTGGGCGCCAACCTGGGCTATTTCCGGGGTGATGACGACGGCGCCCGACGCGCTGGACGGCTCGACAACAAGACCTGGTCGGGCCTGTTCTCAGCCAGGATCGGCGCCAACACGTTCTACCTTGGCCTGCAGAAAGTCGATGGCAATACCTGGATGCGCGTCAACGGCACCAGCGGCGGCACCCTGGCCAACGACAGTTACAACTCAAGCTTCGACAACGCCAACGAACGCTCCTGGCAAGTGCGCCACGACCTTAACTTCGCCTCTCTGGGCGTTCCTGGCCTGACCCTGATGAATCGCTACATCAGCGGCCAGGACGTGCACAGCGGCGTGATTACCGATGGCAAGGAATGGATCCGTGAATCTGAACTGGCCTACGTCATCCAGAGCGGCAGCCTCAAAAATCTGAGCGTCAGATGGCGCAACTCCAGCATTCGTCGCGACTTCAGCAACAACGAGTTCGACGAGAACCGGCTGATTTTCAACTACCCGCTGTCGATTCTCTGACGCCGACCGATCAGCTAACGATCCCCTATTAACCATTGACGATTACAGGCAGAGCCAAGCATGACTCACACACCCTTCAAGCGCCTGCTGCTCACCGGAGCGGCAGGCGGACTCGGCAAAGTGCTGCGTGAACGCCTCAAGGGCTTTACCGAAGTGCTGCGCCTTTCTGATATCAGCCCGATCGAGCCGGCCAGCACCGCGCAGGAAGAAATCGTGCAATGCGACCTGGCCGACAAGGCCGCGGTGCACGACCTGGTCGCCGGCGTCGACGCGATCATCCACTTTGGCGGCGTATCGACCGAGCACGCCTTCGAAGACATCCTCGGCCCGAACATCTGCGGCGTGTTTCATATCTACGAAGCGGCGCGCAAGCACGGGGTCAAACGCATCATCTTTGCCAGCTCCAACCATGTGATTGGCTTCTACCGCCAGGACGAGCGCATCGACGCCCACTCGCAACGGCGTCCCGACAGTTACTACGGGCTGTCGAAGTGCTACGGCGAAGACGTCGCCAGTTTCTACTTTGACCGCTATGGCATCGAGACCGTCAGCCTGCGCATCGGCTCGTCATTCCCGGAGCCGGCCAACCGGCGGATGCTCAGCACCTGGCTGAGCTATGACGACCTGACCCATTTGATTGAGCGCAGCCTGTTCACCCCTGACGTCGGTCACACCGTGGTTTACGGCGCCTCAGCCAACCGCGAGGTCTGGTGGGACAACCGCCACGCTGCCCACCTGGGTTTTCAGCCCAAGGATTGTTCAGAGCAGTTCCGCGCGCAGGTCGAGAAGCAGCCGGCACCGGCCGCCGATGATCCGAACCGGGTCTATCAGGGCGGTGCCTTCGTGGCGGCTGGCCCCTTCGACTGATCGACAACCCGCAAGGATGCCCGACATGCAAAGTGAATTGCCTGTTACCCCGCTCACAGCAAGCACCTTTGGCAGACGAGCCAGCATGGCGCTGGCCATCGCTCGGCTCCCCTTCTCGGCATCCTCTGCCCGGTCCATGCACGCCAAATCAGACAATAACAACACCGGAGTTTCATCATGACCTTCAAACGCAAGCTGCTCCTGGCCGTTCTGCCGTTCGCCCTCAGCCTGTCGACCAGCGCCTCGGCGCTGGATATCAAGTTCGCTGAAATCCACCCGGCGGGCTACCCGACCGTGGTCGCTGAACAGAACATGGGCAAAAAACTCGAACAGGCCACCAACGGCAAAATCACCTTCAAGATGTTTGCCGGCGGCGTGCTGGGCTCCGAGAAGGAGGTTGTCGAACAGGTCCAGATCGGCGCGGTGCAGATGGCCCGTGTCAGCCTGGGCATTGTTGGGCCGGTGGTGCCGGATGTGAACGTGTTCAACATGCCGTTCGTGTTCCGTGACCACGAACACATGCGCAAGATCATCGACGGCGAGATCGGCCAGGAGATCCTCGACAAAATCACCAATTCCGACTTCAACCTGGTAGCGCTGGCCTGGATGGATGGCGGCACCCGCAGCATCTACACCAAAAAGCCGGTGCGCAAGATCGAAGACCTCAAGGGCATGAAGATCCGCGTACAGGGCAACCCGCTGTTCATCGACATGATGAATGCAATGGGCGGCAACGGCATTGCCATGGACACCGGTGAGATTTTCAGTGCCCTGCAGACCGGGGTCATCGACGGTGCCGAGAACAACCCGCCGACCCTGCTGGAGCACAACCACTTCCAGAGCGCCAAGTTCTACACCCTGACCGGCCACTTGATCCTGCCAGAGCCGGTGGTGATCTCCAAAACCACCTGGAACAAGCTCAGCGCCGACGAACAGACCCTGGTCAAGAAACTGGCCCGCGAAGCGCAGATGGAAGAACGCACCCTGTGGGACGCCAAGTCGGCAGCCAGTGAAGAAAAACTCAAGGCCGCCGGCGTTGAATTCATCACCGTCGACAAGAAGCCGTTCTATGACGCCACCGCGCCGGTACGGGAAAAATACGGCGCGCCGTTTGCCGACCTGATGAAACGCATCGCCGCCGTACAGTAACCCTGGCCCCTGCCCCGAGACCTGCAGCAGGGCGGCCTTACCGCCCTGCTGCCCTGGATGTGCCTTATGAAAAACCTCTTCCTGCGCCTCAACGATGTGTTGTACAGCAGTTGTATCTGGATCGCAGGCCTATCGATCCTGGCCATGTCGCTGATCATTCCCTGGGGCATCTTCGCCCGCTATGTGCTCGGCAGCGGCTCCAGTTGGCCGGAGCCGGTGGCAATCCTGCTGATGGTGGTGTTCTGTTTCATCGGTGCAGCCGCCAGTTACCGGGCCGGAGCGCACATGGCCGTGGCCATGGTCACCGACCGCCTGCCACCGGTCCCCAAACGAGCCGCCGCCCTGCTCGTGCAAGTGTTGATGGTCGCCGTGTGCGTGTACATGACCTATTACGGCACCCGGCTGTGCATGACCACCTGGAACCAGTACCTGGCGTCACTGCCGGGCGTGCGGGTCGGCATGACCTATGCCCCGATTCCGGTCGGCGGTCTGCTGACCCTGAGCTTCGTACTGGAAAAACTCATCTGGGGCGACCAGAGCCACCGCAAGGTGGTGCGTTTCGACCTGGTGGAAGAAAACGAGGGAGCAGCATAAATGGATGCCTTCATTCTCCTGGGCAGTTTTATCCTGCTCATCCTGTTGGGCATGCCGGTAGCCTATGCGCTGGGCCTTTCGGCGCTGATCGGCGCCTGGTGGATCGACATTCCCTTGCAGGCCATGCTGATTCAGGTCGCCAGCGGGGTTAACAAGTTTTCCTTGCTGGCCATCCCGTTCTTCGTGCTGGCCGGTGCGATCATGGCCGAGGGCGGCATGTCACGCAGGCTGGTGGCGTTTGCCGGGGTGCTGGTGGGCTTTGTCCGTGGCGGGCTGTCACTGGTCAACATCACGGCCTCGACGTTCTTTGGCGCCATCTCCGGCTCGTCGGTGGCCGACACCGCCTCGGTCGGCTCGGTGCTGATTCCGGAAATGGAGCGCAAGGGTTACCCGCGCGACTTCTCCACGGCGGTCACGGTCAGCGGTTCGGTCCAGGCCCTGCTCACCCCGCCCAGCCATAACTCGGTGCTCTACTCACTGGCCGCTGGCGGCACGGTGTCGATTGCCTCGTTGTTCATGGCCGGGGTCATGCCGGGCCTGCTGATGAGCGCGGTGCTGATGGGCCTGTGCCTGATCTTCGCCCGCAAGCGCAACTACCCCAAGGGTGAAGTGATTCCGCTGCGCCAGGCCTTGAAGATCGCCGCCGATGCACTCTGGGGGCTGATGGCCATGGTCATCATCCTCGGCGGCATTCTGTCGGGGGTGTTCACTGCCACCGAATCGGCGGCCATCGCGGTGGTCTGGTCATTCTTCGTGACCATGTTCATCTACCGTGACTATAAATGGCGCGATCTGCCGAAACTGATGCACCGCACGGTAAGAACCATCTCGATCGTGATGATCCTGATCGGGTTTGCGGCCAGCTTCGGTTACGTCATGACCCTGATGCAGATCCCGGCGAAGATCACCACGACCTTTCTGACCCTGTCGGACAACCGCTATGTGATCCTGATGTGCATCAATGTCATGCTCCTGCTGCTGGGTGCGGTGATGGACATGGCGCCGCTGATCCTGATCCTGACCCCGATCCTGCTGCCGGTGATCAGCGGCATCGGCGTGGACCCGGTGCACTTCGGCATGATCATGCTGGTCAACCTTGGCATCGGGCTGATAACGCCGCCGGTAGGTGCGGTGCTGTTTGTCGGCTCGGCGATCGGCAAGGTCAGCATCGAGGCGACGGTCAAGGCACTGCTGCCGTTCTACCTGGCGCTGTTTCTGGTGCTGATGGCTGTGACCTACATTCCGGCCATTTCCCTTTGGCTGCCTGGCGTGGTGCTTTAAACGTTATCGGCGGGCTGTAAAAGGCCCGCCCCTGTTCTGCAAATGGATGTGCACATGGCGGTTGCTTCTGTTACTCCAAATCTTTTACCGCGCAAGCTGGCCGTCGCGATTCTCGCGCTGCTGGCATGCTCGTTTGCCGGCAATCACATTGCCGCACGCTTTGCCTTCGACAACGACACCGGGGTGCTGCTGACGATTCTGTGTCGCTCCGGCATCACCCTGCTGGTGCTGGCGGCGGTGGTGGCCTGGCAACGCCAGCCACTGGGGCTGCCGGTTGGCACGCGGGGCTGGCAGTTGTTGCTGGGCCTGCTGATCGCCACCCAGAGCCTGTGCCTGTACTCGGCCGTGGCGCGGATCCCGGTTGCCCTGGCGTTACTGGTCGGCAACACCTTTCCGATTCTGCTGGTGCTGCTCGGCTGGAGCCTGGGCGGGCCACGTCCGACCCTGCGTACAGTGCTGCTGATGGGGGTGATCCTGATCGGGCTGATCCTGGCGCTGGACGTCCCTGCGCGGCTGGCCAGCCGCGGCGAGGCCAATGCGCACTGGACGCTTGGCATCAGCCTGGCGTTCTGCGCCGCCTGTGTATTTGCCGGCGCGCTGTGGATAACCGATCACAAGCTGGCCAGCGTGCGGGGGCCGGTGCGCAGCCTGCTGACCCTGTCGGTGGTATTTATCAGCATGCTCGTTGCCGGCGCCAGCGGGGTCATGCCGTCAGGCTTGTCCCTGCCGGGCAACAGTACCGGCTGGATCGCCCTGGCAAGCCTGGTGGTGTTGTACGGCATGGCCTTTACCTTGCTGTTTGTCTGCGTGCCGCGGTTGAACATGGCGCAGAACGCGCCGGTGATGAATGTCGAGCCCATTGCCACCTTGCTGCTGGGCTGGACACTGCTGGATCAGGCGCTGGGCACTCTGCAAGTGCTGGGCGCGGCAGTGGTGGTGTGTGCGATTGTGCTGCTGACTTATCGTAAATAACCCCATCAGCATGGGGAGCATTGCCCCCCATGCGTCAGCAGGACTTACTTCTGCTGCTGCCTACTGCTGCTGCCCTGACTGCCCGATGGCGCGTCGTCATCCTGGGACTGCTCGGGTTGATCGTCTTCATCCTGAGAAGTCGAACCGCCTTGACTGCCACCTTCCGAACCCTGCTGGCCTTTGTCATCAGAAGACTGACCGCCTTGACTGCCGCCCTGGGATCCGGACTGGTTACTGCTGTCAGAAGACTCGCTGTCCTTGCTACCACCTTCGGCGCTGTTGCCCCCAGAGGCCTGACCGCCTTTACGGCCGGCCTCGGCCGCTTTCTCAGGATCATTCTTGAAATTGCCCCCCGAAACGCTGCCACCTTTGGCGCCCTCTTCCGAGGCACGCTTGGGGTCGTTGGCAAAGTTGCCGGGGTTGCTGTTATCAGTGCTGGACATTTGCATATTCTCCATAAACGCGGACCGCTTTAGCGCAGTCGCATTGGTTATGAGTGTGGCCAGTAGTACGGGTGATCCATGCACGCGACCAATGGAGACACTCAGGAGCGGCAAACCGCTGCCGATGGTCGGATCAGCAATCAGCAACAGAACGCCGAGCAAAGAAGAGCATCGGTTATAACCTTAGAACATATCTCTCTAACCATTCAGAACATAAGCCGCTATGCTGCCCGCCACTTTTTACCTGACAACAGATAACAGTGATACAGGGCGTGATAATGGATGTTGGCGGTCTTGGCTTTACAGTGGCTGGCCTGGTAGTCGGCTTTATCGTCGGCATGACCGGCGTGGGTGGCGGTTCGTTGATGACCCCGATCCTGCTGTGGTTCGGCATCAACCCCGCCACAGCGGTGGGCACCGACCTGCTTTACGCAGCGGTAACCAAAGCCGGCGGTGTGTACGTTCACAAGAAGAACGACAACATCGACTGGAAAATTACCGGCTGGCTGACCCTCGGTAGCGTACCGGCAGTGCTGCTGACCCTGTGGTTCCTCAGTTCTCTGGACCATGCCCCGGACGCCCTGAATGCAATCATCAAACAGGCGCTGGGCTTTGTCCTGCTGCTGACGGCGCTGGCGATTCTGTTCAAGAACAAGCTGCTGGCCTTTGCCCATGACCGGGTCGAAGGCCATTCGCTGTTCAAAGGCTCCAGCCTCAATGCCTTCACGGTCATCACCGGGATGATCCTTGGCACGATGGTGGCGCTGACCTCGATTGGCGCCGGCGCGCTGGGCACCGTGGCGCTGTTCATCCTCTACCCGCTGCTGCCCACCCGCCGTCTGGTGGGCACCGAGATCGCCCACGCCGTACCGCTGACCCTGGTGGCCGGTATCGGTCATGCCAGCATGGGCAATATGGACTGGAGCCTGCTGGGCTTCCTGTTGCTGGGTTCGCTGCCAGGCATCTATCTGGGCAGTCATATGGCCGGCCGGGTTTCCGACAACCTGCTGCGGCCATGTCTGGCGATCATGCTGGGCCTGATCGGCTTCAAGCTGGCGTTCTGATGGCCAAACGGCGCAGGGCCATGGCCCTGCGTCGTTACGCCTCATCAGTGGCCCGCCGGTCATTGATCAGCAGCATGACATTCATCGCATCACGCAAATAGCACTGGAGCCTGCCGCCAATCAGGTGCACGATGGCCTGCGCGATTACCCGTGCCGGTCATCCGGCTCCGTTCACCTTGGCTGACAAGCCTGCTATTGGAGATTGCGTCATGCTTATCCAGATAGAAGAAGGGATCAGTGCTTCAGAGTGGATCGTGAAACTCGACGACTACCCGGTTATTTGCCGCAGTCGCCAAGAGGCCGATGAATTCGCTGAGCGGATGCAGACCCGGCTGGCGGCCCCCCACCCCCTGCCAGGCCCGCCCCGGCCTGCGGCAGACGAGCCGCCAAGCCCAACCGCCCATTGAGCGGCCGTTACAGGCTCGAAATCAAAGCGTGAACATCGCGGCCATAAGGCACGCTGGTAACTTGCATTTCCCCTACATCCATTTCACATCCTCTTCACGTCCGGGGTCTTACAGTTACCTCACTCCTTTGATGAATCCCCTTGGCTCGCCGTTTGGCGGGCCATTTTTTTTGCCTGCCCGTTTTTCATTTTGACGGTCAGTGAGCCGTGCCGTCTGCAGGCTGGGTCGTCACCGCCGCGGTAACCGGCCCGCCCAGCATCGGAGCAGGCTGTAGCTGGGCCAGCCGCTCGCTGCTGGTGCCATTGATCATCTTGCTGCTCCACTGCCCCGCCACGCTGGCAAGCCAGGCGAACAGGAACAGAACCGCAAGTTGCAGCGTCCATTTGGCGACGGTCGACATGGTTAATCCTCCAGGCTGTTTTCGATGGAGGGATCTAACCATTGCTGTGTTGCAGAGGCATTGCAGCGAGCACTGCAACGCAGGGCCGGGGGCTGCAGCACGGAGCCACCCGGCGGGGGGAAAGCCTCAGTAGCGCGCGGCGTCCGAGGCGTGGCGTGGGCCGGCGACGATCCAGGCCAGTACCCCGATAATCGGCACAGCGACGATACCGATGATCCACATGGCTTTGTTGGATGAGTTGGTCTGGCTTTTGCGGACCCGCAGTACGGCCCACAGGTCGGCCAGAATAATGACTGCGACCAGCAGGGCGCTTGTCCACAAGCCCATTTCTGATAATGGCATCTGAAACCTCCCGACATTTATTGTCTGCGGCGCCCTTGTGGCCCCCTTGCAATAGAAGAGGGTATCGAGCGTCGTAAAGTTCAGATTAGTAGAAGAATCGGGCTGTCTAGTGCTCGCCTATCCAGTAGGAGCGGCTTTAGCCGCGAAGATCTTTAGCCGCGAAGATCTTGCGGTCGGTGGAAGGTTCTTTGCCACAGTTGACTGAACTGTGGGTTTCGCCCCGACGGGCGACCCCATTTTGTGCTTGGTGTACGGACCGGGGAAAACCGCTTGCTCCTGGTTTGGGTCTGCCCTGCGGGCAGACTTCCCTCCGTCCGGCGCCGATTCGCGGCGTCTGTGCCCTCTCGGCTCACAGAGCAAAAGCAAGATCACGATCAACGGCAAAATCAACGGCTATATAGCGTTGATCCCGTTGAGAAGGTCTGGATGCGGGCTTGCGGGGCGCCAGGTCGTGGCGAACACAGTGAGGGGAGAAGCTGACGAGGTGTGCCAGCCCGTGATACAGCACGGGCCGGCACGCTCGGTGAGGCAGGATCAGGTCACTGGAGCGGGGTTGAACAGCGCCAGGTCGTTGTGCAACCGGTAGTGTTCGGTCCAGGTTTTTTTCTTGCCGCTGGCCACATCCAGGTAGTAGTGGAACAGCTCCCAGCCCAGGTCTTCGATGCTCGCCCGACCGGTGGCGATACGCCCGGCATCGACGTCGATCAGGTCCGGCCAGCGGTGTGCCAGCTCGGTGCGGGTCGAAACCTTGACCACCGGTGCCATGGCCAGCCCGTAGGGCGTGCCGCGGCCAGTGGTGAACACGTGCAGGTTCATCCCGGCTGCCAGTTGCAAGGTGCCGCAGATAAAGTCGCTGGCCGGGGTGGCGCAGAAGATCAGCCCCTTGCCTTTGACCCGCTCGCCAGGGCCCAGTACGCCGTTGATGGCGCTGTTGCCGGACTTGACGATCGAGCCCAGCGACTTCTCGACAATATTCGACAACCCGCCCTTCTTGTTGCCCGGCGTGGTGTTGGCGCTGCGGTCAGCCTCGCCCTTGGCCAGATAACGGTCGTACCAGTCCATCTCGCGCACCAGCTCACTCGCGACCTGCTGGTCCTGAGCACGGGAGGTGAGCAGGTAGATGGCGTCACGAACCTCGGTAACTTCCGAGAACATCACCGTGGCGCCGGCCCGCAGCAGCAGGTCGGAAGCGTAGCCCAGGGCCGGATTGGCGGTAATGCCCGAGAAGGCGTCACTGCCACCGCACTGCATGCCCAGAATCAACTCCGAAGCCGGCACGGTCTCGCGACGGCGCAGGTCAAGCTTCTTCAGCCGCACTTCGGCCAGGTCCATGATCTGTTCGACCATTTCATTGAAGCCGTTGCCAGCATCCTGCAAGCGATACAGCCATTCGTCGCTCAGATCTACCGACGGGTCATCTTCGTGCATCACCTGGCCGGCCTGGAGCTTTTCGCAGCCCAGGCTGATTACCAGGGCTTCACCGCCCAGATTGGGGTTGCGGGCCAGATTGCGCACGGTGCGAATCGGGATATACGCATCGGTGGCGGAGATCGCCACGCCACAACCATAGGTGTGGGTCAGGGCGATCACGTCATCGACGTTGGGATACTTGGGCAGCAACTCGTCGCGAATGCGCTTGACCGCATGGCCAAGCACGCCCGCCACGCACTGCACCGTGGTGGTAATGCCAAGGATGTTGCGAGTGCCGACGGTGCCGTCGGCATTGCGATAGCCCTCGAAGGTGTAGCCTTCCAGCGGCGCCTCCTTCTCGGGGACTGCGTCGGACATCGGCAGGCTGTCCAGTTCAGGCGCTGCCGGCATGCGCAACAGATCTTCCCTGACCCAACTGCCGCGTGGAATCGGCTGCAAGGCGTAACCGATGGTCTGGCCGTAACGGACTACGGCGTCACCTTCGGCCAGATCAACGGTATTGATCTTGTGGCTCTGTGGAACGTTGTCCACAGTTTCCAGGCCATCATCGAATCGGGTGCCCGCAGGCACACCCTGGTCATTGACCACCACGACCACGTTATCCAGCGGATGCAGCCGGATAGAACGCGGTGAATCGGCATGTTGAATCAGGTTCATCACGATTTTCCTCAGGATTTGGCTTGGGAAAGGTCGCTGCCAGGTTCGCTCAGCGATGACCCCTTGGTTGGGGGTTCTTTCAATTCCACACGCTTGATCTCACCCACCACAAACAGATAGCTGAATACCGCTATCAGTGCGTTGGCACCGACATACACCAGCGCCCATTTGAACGAGCCGGTGCTGCTGATGATGTAGCCAATCACGATTGGCGTAGTGATCGAAGCAATGTTACCGAAGGTGTTGAACAGGCCACCACTGAGACCGGCGATCTGTTTTGGCGATACGTCGGACATGACTGCCCAACCCAGTGCGCCAATGCCTTTACCAAAGAATGCCAGGGCCATGAAGCCCACGACCATCCACTCCAGGTCGACATAGTTGCAGGTGACGATACTGGTCGACAGCATCAGGCCACAGATGATCGGTGCCTTGCGGGCGAAGGTCAGGGTGTGACCGCGACGCAGCAGCCAGTCGGAGATCACCCCGCCCAGTACCCCACCGATGAAGCCGCAGATGGCCGGCAAGGAGGCGATAATGCCAGCCTTGAGGATGGTCATGCCGCGCTCCTGAACCAGGTACACCGGGAACCAGGTCAGGAAGAAGTAGGTGATGGCGTTGATGCAGTACTGGCTCAGGTAGATGCCCAGCATCATGCGGTTGGTCAGCAACTGGCGGATGTAATCCCACTTGGGACCGCTGGCAGCCTTGCCACCGGTTTTGTCCTTGGCCTTCTCGTCCAGGTCGACCATGCCGCCGTTGCTGGCGATGTGCTCAAGTTCGGCTTCGTTGATCATCGGGTGCTGGCGTGGGCTGTAGATCACTTTCAGCCAGATACCGGAGAAGATGATGCCGGCCGCGCCCATGACGACAAACACGTGCTGCCAGCCGAAGCGGTAGACGATCCAGCCCATCAGCGGAGCGAACAGTACAGTGGCGAAGTATTGCGCCGAGTTGAAGATCGCCGAGGCGGTGCCGCGCTCGGAAGTCGGGAACCAGGCCGCAACGATACGTGCGTTACCAGGGAACGACGGTGCTTCGGCCAGGCCCACCAGAAAGCGCAGCATGAACAGCGCAACCACGGCAGTGGACATGCCGAACTCGCCGACATAGCCCTGCAGCAGGGTAAACAGCGACCAGGTGAAAATACTCAAGGCATAGACTTTCTTCGAGCCGAAACGGTCGAGCAGCCAGCCACCGGGAATCTGGCCAGCCACGTAGGCCCAGCCGAATGCGGAGAAGATATAACCGAGGGTTACGGCATCGATGCCGAGGTCTTTTTGCAGGCTTGAACCTGCGATAGCGATGGTGGCGCGGTCAGCGTAGTTGATCGTGGTAACCAGAAACAGCATCAACAGGATCAAATAGCGGACGTGCGTCGGCTTGGACTTTTGCATTTGGTAGAACTCCCACTCATTATTTTTTTTACGCGGGTTAATGCTGATTTTGGTGTAGCGCTACAGGCCCCTTGGAAACACCGGTGGCGACGGCGTTTTCCACCTGCAGGTCGTGCAACGACAAAGACCGCGGAGCGAACTCAGCGGCCTTTGTGCGGTGTTACTTATTGCTTGCCTTGCTTGTCCATCAGCGCAGCGAGCATGTCCACTTCTTCGTTGGTCAGGTCGGTCAATGGCGCGCGAACCGGACCTGCATCGTAGCCAGCGATCTTGGCACCGGCCTTGACGATGCTCACCGCGTAGCCGGCTTTACGGTTACGGATGTCCAGGTAAGGCAGGAAGAAGTCGTCGATGTACTTGCCGACTGCTTCGTGGTCGTCACGGGCGATGGCGTGGTAGAAGTCCATGGCCAGCTTCGGTACGAAGTTGAAAACCGCCGAGGAGTAGACCGGTACGCCCAGTGCCTTGTAGGCAGCGGCGTAGACTTCAGCGGTCGGCAGGCCACCCAGGTACGAGAAGCGGTCGCCCAGACGGCGGCGGATCGAAACCATCAGCTCGATGTCACCCAGGCCGTCCTTGTAGCCGATCAGGTTAGGGCAGCGCTCAGCCAGTTTTTCCAGCAGTGGTGCGGTCAGGCGGCAAACGTTGCGGTTGTAGACAACCACGCCGATCTTGACCGACTTACATACGGCTTCAACGTGAGCGGCAACGCCGTCCTGGCTGGCTTCGGTCAGGTAGTGCGGCAGCAGCAGCAGACCTTTGGCACCCAGGCGCTCGGCTTCTTGAGCCATTTCAATGGCCTGACGGGTCGGGCCACCGACGCCGGCCAGGATTGGCACGCTTTTCTCGCAGGTATCAACGGCAGTCTTGATGATCTGCGAGTATTCGCCGGACGACAGCGAGAAGAACTCACCGGTACCGCCAGCGGCGAACAGGGCGCTGGCGCCGTACGGGGCCAGCCACTCCAGACGCTTGATGTAGCCTTCGCGATGGAAATCGCCTTGAGCATTGAAGTCAGTGACAGGGAACGACAGAAGACCGTGGGAGAGGATGGACTTGAGTTCTTGTGGATTCATTATTCGAACACCCTGGGGGACATGAATGAAAAAAATCATCAGCTCCGTGCTGATGTCGTAGGTCATCGTACAACTGAACTTGAAATGTCACAACAGGGATTTGCAGATTTTTCTTACGAGCCCCTTTTTTTGCCTTCAAACCCTTTGGCTATAAGGGATTGATCAGAAAATCAAGAGCGACCATAGTCATACGATCACCCTATATCACAGGCACGAATAGCTTGCCCGATCAGGCGACAGGAGGTCTGGAGAGGCTTCAGGCGGGGGGTGCAGGACAAACTGCAGAAGGTGTAGCGTGCCCGGCGGGAGAAACCCGCCAGGCAGTGCGAACGCTCAGGCGCTCTGCGAGGCGGCTTCTTCGTGGGCCTGGCGCAGGCGCTCACGACTGTTGGTCAGATGCAGGCGCATCGCGGCGCGGGCCGCGTCGGCATCCTGGCGCGCGATGGCGTCGTAGATTTCTTCGTGCTCACGGCTCAGGCGCACCATATAGTGCTGCTGGTCATCATGGGCCAGACGCGCCGAGTTCAGCCGGGTGCGCGGAATGATACTGGCGCCCAGGTGAGTCATGATGTCGGTGAAATAGCGGTTGCCGGTCGCCAGGGCAATCTGCAGATGGAACTGGAAGTCCATGGCCACCGCATCGCTGGCGTGCGCGGCGCTCTCGTTCAAGGCATCGAGGGCCTGGCGCATCAGTTGCAGTTGCTCATCGGTGCGCCGCTGCGCCGCCAGGCCTGCGGTTTCGACTTCCAGGCTGATGCGCAATTCCAGAATCGCCAGCACGTCACGCAAGGTGACGATAGTCGCCGGATCGATGCGAAAACCGCTGGTACTCGGCACGTCGAGCACGAAGGTACCGATACCGTGACGGGTTTCCACCAGACCGGAAGCCTGCAGGCGGGAAATCGCTTCGCGCACCACGGTGCGGCTGACGCCCTGCTCTTCCATGATGGCCGATTCGGTGGGCAGCTTGTCCCCGCGCTTGAGCTGGCCGCTGCGAATACGCTCGGACAGCTCGGCAACCAATTCCTGAGCAAGACTGCGATGCCTGCGCCGTGCGCGGGGTTGCTCGCTTTGAGTATCCATATCCAACGTGGGTTTCCAGGTATGTTATGACGCACAATCATAGCGCAGCGCTTGTACGATCACACCCCATGATACCGAGGGTGTGAGCCCCATCTGCCCATTGGTCATGGGCCGCACGCCATACAATGCGTCGCAGATTGTTGCGCTGGCGCTCAAGGCCGGGCCTTTGAGCCGTTAGCCGATGTCGCCGGCAATGCTCAGCGACGCACCGGACGCTTCTGCAATTTGCGCTGCAAGGTACGCCGGTGCATGCCCAGCGCACGGGCGGTTGCCGAAATATTGCCCTCATGCTCGGTCAGCACCCGCTGGATGTGCTCCCACTGCAGACGGTCGACCGACATCGGGTTTTCCGGCACCAGGTTGTCGAGGTTGGCATGTTCCGACAGCAATGCTGCCAGCACATCATCAGCATCGGCCGGCTTGCACAGGTAGTTGCAGGCGCCGCGTTTGATGGCTTCGACAGCGGTGGCGATGCTCGAATAGCCGGTCAGGATCACCACCCGCATGTCCGGGTCCATTTCCAGTAGCTTGGGCAGCAGTACCAGGCCCGAGTCACCGTCCATTTTCAGGTCCAGCGCGGCGTATTCAGGAATATCCTGCTGCGCCAGGATCAGGCCTTCTTCGGCTGAGCCTGCGGTGCTGACCCGAAAACCGCGGCGGGTCATTGCCCGGGCCATGACCCGGGTAAACGTCGCATCGTCATCGACCAGCAACAGGTGCGGCAGCTCTTCGCCATCGGCCTGTTCGGCCAGGTTCTCTTCACTCATGCTTGTTCTCCTTTCTTGTCACGGGGCAGGCGCAACTCGGTGAGCGTGCCGCCTTCTTCATGACGATAGAGCCTGACCGAACCACCCGCCCGGGTGACGCTGGCCTTGCTCAGAAAAAGACCCAGGCCGAAGCCTTTGCCTTTGGTGGTGAAAAACGGTTTGCCAATTTGCTCGGCAATCGCGGCAGGCACACCCGGCCCCTGATCGCGAATCCTGATAAAGACCTCGGCACTGTCCCAGTCGAGACTCACCTGCAAATTCTCGGCGCAGGCATCGGCGGCGTTGTTGAGCAGGTTAAGCAACGCCTGGGTCAGGTCCGGCGGCGGCGCCAGCATCGGCACGCTGCCCTGCCCCAGCTGCTGGAAGCGGTAGCTGACCTCAGGGCGCATCAGGTGCCAGCGGTTCAGTGACTCGTCCAGCCAGCGTGATGCGGTCTGGTACTGCACGGCCATACGCCGGTTGGCTTCTGCGGCACGAACCAGCTGTTGCAAGGTGTGCTTGCACTGCCCGACCTGTTCCTGAAGCACCGCGAGGTCTTCTTGCAGCCCCGGGTCCTTGTGGTCCTGGCGCATTTCATTGAGCAACACGCTCATGGTTGCCAGCGGCGTGCCCAACTCATGGGCCGCGCCGGCTGCCTGGGTTGCCACCGCCAGCAGTTGCTCGTCGCGCAGGCCCTCTTCGCGGCGCTCGGCGCGCAGTTGTTCCTGACGCCGCAGTTCTTCGGCCATCCGCGCGGCAAAAAAGGTAATCACCCCGGCGGCAAGCACGAAGCTCAGCCACATGCCGTAGATCTGCATGTTTTCCTTGGCGATCGGGTAAGTCTCCAGCGGGTAGACCTGGGCCAGCAACCAGGTGTACAGCGCCAGCGCAATCCCGGAGAGAATCAGCGAATAGCGCCATGGCAGGGTGACCGCGGCGATGGTCAAGGGCACCAGGTAATAAGACACGAACGGGTTGGTCGAGCCGCCGGAGTAATACAGCAGGGCGCTGTGGATGATCAGGTCCAGGGCCAGTTGCACGGCATATTCCTGTTCGCTGACCAGCCACGGCGTGCGCAGGCGCAGCGCCGTCAGGGCGCAGAGGATCGCCGAACAGCCGAGGGTGATCGACAGCGGCAGCCACGGCAGCGGCAACACCTCAAACAACCAGGCAATGCCCACCGAGCCTGCCTGGGCAGCCAGGACCAGCACACGAATAAAGGTCAGACGCCACAGGTTTTGCCGGGTGGCTGAAAGCATTTGAACGGGGACGAGCATGAGCTCTCCTGCTGAGCGCACCGGGCGCGGATGAATCACAATGAGTATAACCAAGCACAGGTCAAAACCGGCAATCATGCGGCAATGCGCCACAGATACAATCGCTGCAATGAATTGTTCAGCCACACTGCCGGAACCGGCCCCGCAGCCCATAGTCTGATGGGCCATGCCGAACGACAACCGTCGCAGGCCATTCAACAAGGAGTTCCCATGCTTAAACTTCGCCCTGCCGCCGCCCTGCTGGCCCTGAGCGCCGCCGTGCTGGCCAGCGTCCCGGCGCTTGCCGATGAGCCGCGCTACAACCAGGTTTCGCTGCGCGCCGAAGTCGACAAGGAAGTGGCCCGCGACCTGATGGAGGTCACCCTGTACACCGAAGCCCAGGACCGTGATCCTGGCAAACTCGCCGCGCAGGTCAGCGAAGCCCTCAACAAGGCTATCGGCCAGGCTCGTCAGGTCAAGGAAATCGAGGTCCGCCAGGGCAGCCGCAACAGCTCGCCGATCTACGACGACAAAGGCCAGAAAATCACCGGCTGGCGCGAGCGTGCCGAGATTCGCCTGGAAAGCGCCGACTTCACCGCATTGTCGAAACTCACCGGCGAGCTGCTCACCGATCTGAAAATGGGCGGCATGGAGTTCTCGATTTCTTCGCCAACCCGCAAAACCAGCGAAGACGCCCTGCTCAAAGATGCCGTGGCCGCGTTCAAGGCCCGCGCCCAACTGGTCACTGAAGCCATGGGTGGCCAAGGCTACAAAGTGGTCAGCCTGAACCTCAATACCTCAGGTTATCCACAACCCTACCTGCGCTCGCCGGCACCCATGATGATGAAAGCCGACCGTGCCGAAGCGTCGGTCACCCCGGATATCGAAGCCGGCACCTCGAAGGTCACCGTCGCCGCAGACGGAGTGATCGAGGTGCAGATCCCCTGACACCTGCTGCCTTGCCCGCGATGCCTGATCGCGGGCGAGGCTGTTTGTGCTGAACGGCCCTGCCTGACGCTTTCTGCCTGCCACACCAGCCAACACCCCGCGCCGGCGCCTAAAAATCCCACAGCCTGCGTATAGCGCGTCCGATTTTGCATTCCTGATCAAACCGTACACTCGGTCCTTGCAAACACTCATTGACAGTTGTTCAAGGAATCAAGGAATGAATCCTCTTATCTCGGCTACCCGGCCCCATCACTCGCGCCACCAGAGCCTGCTGGCCAAGGGCAGGCCGCAGCCCCAGCATCGCCAGCGCGTGCCGTCGGGCGTGCTGCACAGCCGCTTCGCTCTGGAGCAATTAACCGAGCTGGCCAGGCGTTGCCAGGCGCCAGAATTCGTCATGCTGCTGGCGCCGGTGTTCGGCCTGGACCTGCCGCCCAAAGTCTATTTAAGACTACAGACCGCCTTGCAAGATAAAGAGATCAGTGCGCCGCGCTGCCAGATCGTCGCTGACGGCTTCTACCCGGCCGAATACGACAGCCAGCAGCGCACGGTGCGCTTGCACAGCGCAGCGCTGGACTATGTACAGGCCAATCCGCAGGCGGCCTGGGAACTGCTGGAAATTCTCCTGCATGAGTTCGGCCATCACCTCGACACGCTGTTGCGCGAAGACCTGAGTATCGATGGCCCGGTGCATCGCGATGCACCGAATGAAGAAGGCGGCCGCTATGCACTGCGCATGGCCAGGGCAGGATGGTCTGGCGCGCAGCCGGTACTGCTGGCCAGCTACCAGGACAACAACGGCCAGCCCGTCAGCCTGCGCATCGACGCGCAACAGGCCCTCAAGCAGATCCTGTCCAGCGAGTCGCTCATCGGGCGCAATACCGGTAAAGCGGGCAACGAGCATCACGAGCAGTTCGAAGCCACCGGCGAGCAAGACGGCAAGTTCAGCCATGAGCGTATCGAAAGGCGCTTGCTGAAACTGGGTTTGTCTGAACACGAGCGGCAGACCATTTACTTCGGTAACTGGCTGCGTGACTACTCGCAGTTGCTGGACCCCAAGCTGGTACGCGGCCCCGGCATGGCCAAGGACTTTCCAAAACTACTGTCGCGCCCGGCGCTGACCGAGATTGTCGATATCCTCGCCACCCGCCGGTTTGCCGAAGCACGCCTGCGCGACCCGGACAGCTTCAAGGTCACCGCGCAACGGCTCGGGGTTTATCGGCCCAGCGAACACATCGACAACCCCAAGGTCGAGACGGCGGCGTTCGATCTGACTGAACGCGACGCGGACTTCGAGCCGTGGGTACTGGCCGGCGACCCGGCGCTGCAGGTTGATTTCGCCACGTCAATGAAAAGCTATATCCAGCGCTCGATCGACTATATGCAGGACGAGCTGCGCGCAGCCATGCAGCACGGCCGTACACCCGAGGGGCTAAGGCGCTTCGGTGCAGCGCTGCATGTGCTGGAAGACTTTTTCGCTCACTCCAACTTCATCGAACTGGGGCTGACCAAGCTCGGCTATCCGGTGCTGGCCTGGACCTCACCGGTCGACTGCAAGTGGCAGCTACCGCTGGTCACCGGCCGCTTTGCCGGCGCCGATGTGATCGCCAGCCTGGCCCAACCGGTGGCCAGGCTAATCGCCCCGGACGAGAACTGGCAGTTCAATCCGGACAAACCAGGCGAGTTGAGCGACACCGACCGCATGCTGCTGGTGTTGCTCAATGAACACCGTGACACCAGCCTGCTAAGCGCCTACGAGAACTGGATCGAGGCCCGCGACGTATTGCGCGAAAACAGACTGGTGCAGCTACTCAAGCTCAAGGCCTGGGCCCAGACCGCCCCGCTGCGGTTGGTCAGTAACGCCTGGAATGAGGTGCAGCGCGGCGTCCTGAGCCTGCTTGGCAGCCATGTCGACGATGCCCAGACCTTGTTTGACGGCGACCCCAACAGTAACGGTTCCAGCGACCCGACCCACTCGCAACTGGCCAAGGACCATGCCGAACACCCCCTGCATGAGCCCGCCGGGCTGCTGGCCTCGCAAGCCGTCGGCCAGGTGGCGCAAGCCATGATCGACCACTGGAGCGGTCAGCCTGGTGAGGACCCGCTGCACCTGGCAGCCAGCTTCTTCTGCCACGCCCGTGACAGCGACTGGCAGGACGAACTGCTCGCCGAATGGGCGATCAGTAACCCGCATCAGATCGAGCGCGCCAGTTCGCTTACGGAACTGCAAACCCTGCAAGAGCAATTGCACAGCCAACTCGCCCAGACCTTGCACAATTTCGAACAGCAAAGCCGCTCGACCTGGGATTACCTGAAGGGGCTGTTCGAACACCTGCTGGGCGATCTGATCAGCCTGGACACTGCGGAATCCGCAGACTTGTAGGAAAAGTCGCCAGTGGGGCATGCTGCGGCAACTCTGACTGCCGCCTTAGCGTGGGGATTTAATGAAAAGCGACCTGATGGAAAAGACCGTCTTCAAACCCTTGCTGTTGACTGCTGCACTGCTGGCCTGCGCGCCGCTGACGCAGGCCGCGACCACCCTGGTGTATTGCTCCGAAGCCAGCCCGGCCGGCTTCGACCCGAGCCAGTACACCAGCGGTACCGACTTCGATGCCTCTGCCGAAACCGTCTTCAACCGCCTGACCCAGTTCAAGCGTGGCGGCACTGAAGTCGAACCGGGCCTGGCCACTGAGTGGCAGGTAGCCGCCGACGGCCTGAGCTACACCTTCACGTTGCGCAAGGGGGTGAAGTTTCATACCACCGAGTTCTTCACCCCAAGCCGTGACTTCAACGCCGACGACGTGCTGTTTACCTTCAACCGCCTGCTCGACCCCAACCAGCCGTTTCGCAAAGCTTACCCGTCCGAGTCGCCGTATTTCACCGACATGGGCCTGAACACCACCATCAAAAGCATTGAAAAGCTCGACGAGCAGACCGTGCGTTTCAACCTGAACAACGTCGATGCAGCGTTCGTGCAGAACCTGGCCATGAGCTTTGCCTCGATCCAGTCTGCCGAATACGCCGAGCAATTGCTCAAACAGGGCAAGGCGGCCGACCTGAACCAGAAGCCGGTGGGTACCGGGCCATTCGTACTCAAGCGCTACCAGAAAGATTCACAGATCCGTTACGTCGCCAACAAGGATTACTGGAAGCCTGAGGATGTGAAGATCGACAATCTGATTTTCTCGATCAACACCGATGCTGCGGTGCGCCTGCAAAAGCTCAAGGCCGGCGAATGCCATGTCAGCGGTTACCCGCGCCCGCAGGATATCGAAGAAGTCGAAAAGGACCCGCGCCTGAAGGTGCTCAGCCAGCCGGGCTTCAACCTGGGCTTTATCGCCTATAACGTGACCCACCCGCCGCTGGATCAACTCAAGGTCCGCCAGGCACTGGACATGGCCATCGACAAGCCGGCGATCATCAACGCGGTGTACCGCAGCGCCGGGCAACTGGCACAGAACGCCTTGCCGCCGGGCCAGTGGGGCTTTGATCCGAATATCAAGGACGCCCCGCACGACCCGGAGAAAGCCCGCCAGTTGCTCAAGGAGGCCGGGGTCGCGCCAGGCACGCAGATCAACCTGTGGGCGATGACCGTACAGCGCGCCTCCAACCCCAACGCACGGTTGTCAGCGCAAATGATCCAGGCCGACTGGGACAAGATCGGCATCAAGGCCAATATCGTCAGTTATGAATGGGGCGAGTACATCAAGCGCGCCAAGGCCGGTGAACATGATGTGATGATCTACGGCTGGACCGGTGACAACGGTGATCCGGATAACTGGCTTGGCGTGCTGTACAGCTGCGCAGCGGTCAAGGGCAGCAACTACGCCAAATGGTGTGACCCGGCCTACGACAAGCTGGTGCAACAGGCCAAGGTCACCAGCAACCGCGATGAGCGGGTCAAGCTGTATCAGCAGGCCCAGCAGATTCTCAAGACCCAGGTGCCGATCACCCCGATTGCCAACTCAAAGGTGTTTCAGCCAATGCGCAAAGAGGTTCAGGACTTCAAGATCAGCCCCTTCGGCCTGACGCCTTTTTATGGCGTCAGCCTGAGCAAGTAACCTGCTAGTAACAAACCGCTTCAGGCGGGTGCATCTTACCCACCCGCCTGACGCATTTTGACGCAGAAAACGATGGCAAAGTGCCCACGCAAACGATCAAACGCTGCCGTTTGATTCATTTTTGCGACATTCCTGTACGATCGTTCCACATTTATTCCCTCCTCACCGAGCTGTTTCTGGATTCGGGTATATACCCTGCATATCACGTGACAAGGTTGGCTCATGAGGCTGACCACATTCCAATGACAATAACTTGAGGCCACCATGCTCAAAACTGCGGTCATTCCGTTTTTCGTCAGTGCCAGCCTGCTGGCGGCTACCCCTTACGCCCACGCGGCAGGCAATCTGGTGTTCTGCTCTGAAGGCAGCCCGGCAGGGTTTGACCCCGCGCAATACGTGGCCGGCACCGACTTCGACGCCAGCGCCGAAACCATCTTCAACCGCCTGACCCAGTTCGAGCGTGGCAGCACCGCCGTGGTGCCGGGTCTGGCCACCCGCTGGGACATCGCCCCGGACCTGCTGAGCTACACTTTCCACCTGCGTGAAGGCGTGAAGTTCCATACCACCCCGTGGTTCAAGCCCAGCCGTAACTTCAACGCCGATGACGTGCTGTTCACCTTCAACCGCATGATCGACAAGGACCAGCCGTTCCGTAAGGCCTACCCAACCGAGTTTCCGTATTTCACCGACATGGGTATGGACAGCAACATCAAGCAGATCGAAAAGCTCGATGAATACACGGTGAAGTTCACCCTCAACAGCGTCGACGCCGCGTTCATCCAGAACCTGGCCATGAGCTTCGCCTCGATCCAGTCTGCAGAATACGCCGAACAACTGCTCAAACAGGGCAAGCCCGAAGACATCAACCAGAAGCCGGTGGGCACCGGGCCATTCGTGTTCAAGAGCTACCAGAAGGACTCGAACATTCGCTATACCGGTAACAAGGAATACTGGCACCCCGAAGACGTGCGGGTCGACAACCTGATCTTTGCCATCACCACCGACCCGTCGGTGCGCATGCAAAAGCTCAAGCGCAACGAATGCCAGGTCACTGCATATCCGCGCCCTGCCGATCTGGAATCGCTCAAGGCCGACAAGAACCTGCAGATGCCTGAGCAGGCCGGTTTCAACCTGGGCTATATCGCCTACAACGTTTCCGACAAGATCAAGGGCAGCGATGCTGCCAACCCGCTGGCCCAGTTGCAGGTCCGCCAGGCGCTGGACATGGCGGTCAACAAGCCGGCGATCATCAATGCGGTGTATCAGGGTGCCGGGCAACTGGCAGTCAACGCCATGCCGCCCACCCAGTGGTCCTATGACGACACCGTCAAGGACGCGCCTTACGACCTGGACAAAGCCAGGGCACTGCTCAATCAAGCCGGTATCAAGGAAGGCACCGAGATCAGCCTGTGGGCCATGCCGGTGCAACGTCCCTACAACCCCAACGCACGGTTGATGGCCGAACTGATCCAGGCCGACTGGAAGAAGATCGGCATCAACGCCAAAATCGTCAGCTACGAGTGGGGTGAATACCTCAAACGCGCCAAGGCCGGCGAAATCGGTGCCATGCTGATTGGCTGGAGCGGCGACAACGGCGACCCGGACAACTGGCTCGGGACGCTGTTTGGCTGTGATGCGGTCAACGGCAACAACTATTCCAAGTGGTGCGATCAAGCGTTCGACAAACTGATCAAGCAGGCCAAGGCCACTCCTGGCCAGGACCAGCGCACCGTGCTGTACAAACAGGCGCAGCACCTGCTCAAAGACGCAGTCCCGCTGACCCCCATCGCCCACTCAACGGTCTACCAGCCCATGCGCGCCAATGTACTGGACTTCAAGATCAGTCCGTTCGGCCTGAACTCGTTCTATGGGGTGGGCATCAAGTAGCCTGCTTTGATGCTTCGCTGCCTCAATACTTCGCTGCTAAAGCAGCTCCTACAGGCATGAGCCTGTAGGAGCTGCTGTAGGAGCCGCTTCAGCGGCGAACTCTCGGACTTTTCCTACGAAACATGAAGCCTTCTGACCGACATACCAGACGAATCGACTGACATACAGTGCAGAACCTGGCGAATCCGGGCACTCCCCGGCCTATGCCCGTTCCGTCTTGAGACCTGAAAAAGGGAAGATCATGCGCTCTACCATCGCAACGGCATCTCTATTGAGCCTGGCGCTGTTCACCGCCGCGCCTCATGCCCTGGCCGCCAACAGCCTGGTGTTCTGCTCCGAGGCCAGCCCGTCGGGCTTCGACACGGCGCAATACACCTCGGCCACCGATAACGATGCCGCCCAGCCGCTGTATAACCGGCTGGCCGAGTTCGAAAAAGGCGGCACAGTGGCCATCCCGGCGCTGGCCACTTCATGGGATGTATCGGCAGATGGCCTGGTTTATACCTTCCACCTGCGTGAAGGGGTGAAATTCCACAGCAACAAGGCCTTTACCCCCAGCCGCAACTTCAATGCCGACGACGTGCTGTTCACCTTCAACCGTATGCTCAACACCGAGCATCCGTTTCGCCTCGCCTACCCCACCGAGTTTCCGTACTTCACCGGCATGGGCATGGACAAGAAGATCCATTCGGTGACCAAGAGCGGGCCGATGACGGTTGTCTTCACTCTCAACAGTGTCGACGCGGCCTTTATTCAGAACCTGGCGATGAGCTTCGCCTCGATCCTGTCAGCCGAATACGCCGAGCAGCTGATGGCCGCAGGCAAGGCGCGGGATATCAACCAGCAGCCGATCGGCACCGGCCCGTATATCTTCCAGCGTTACCAGAAAGACGCGCAGATTCGTTACAAGGGCAACCCCGACTATTGGGCGCCGGAACAGGTCAAGCTGGATCAGTTGATCTTCGCCATCAACACCGACGCCTCGGTACGCCTGCAAAAGCTGCGCAAGAACGAATGCCAGGTCACCCTGCATCCACGGCCTGCCGATGTACCGGGGCTCAAGGCCGATCCACAGCTGCAGGTGATCGAAAGCCCCGGCTACAACCTGGGCTACATCAGCTACAACGTGCGCCATGCGCCGCTGGACAAGCTGGCAGTGCGCCAGGCACTGGACATGGCGGTCAACAAGCAGGCGATCATCGATGCGGTGTATCAGGGTGCCGGGCAAAAAGCCGTCAACGGCATGCCGCCTTCGCAGTGGTCCTACGACAGCAGTATTCAGGACGCGCCCTATAACCCCGACAAGGCCCGCGAACTGCTGCGCGCCGCCGGGGTCAAGGAAGGAACGGAGTTGACCCTGTGGGCCATGCCGGTGCAGCGCCCGTATAACCCCAACGCCCGGTTGATGGCCGAGATGCTGCAGGCCGACTGGGCCAAGATCGGGATCAAGGCGCGTATCGTCAGCTATGAATGGGGCGAGTACCTGAAACGCAGCAAGAACGGCGAGCACGACATCTCGCTGATCGGCTGGACCGGCGACAACGGCGACCCGGACAACTGGCTGGGCACCCTTTACAGCTGCGCGGCAATCGGTGGCAACAACTACTCGATGTGGTGTGACGAACAGTACGACCGGCTGATCAAGTCAGCCATCGCCAGCACCGACCGGGAACTGCGCAGCGGGCTGTATCAACAGGCGCAGCGTTACCTCAAGCAACAGGTGCCGATCACCCCGATTGCCCACTCGACCGTCAGCCAGCCGCTGCGCGCCGACGTTCAGGGCTTCAAGGTCAGCCCGTTCGGCCGTAACGACTTTTCCGGGGTGAGCATTGTCGATTAACTGCTGCAGAGCACAGGAGTGCAGCCATTGAAACTGACTTTCAGCCACTGGCCGCTGGTTCTGGCGCTGTCAGCCGCCAGCCTGGCGGTGCAGGCCAAGCCGTTGGTGGTGTGTACGGAAGCCAGCCCGGAAGGCTTCTACATCGTGCAATACACCACCGCAGTGACCGCGGATGCTTCGGCCGAAACCATCCTCGAACGGCTGGTGGCTTTTAAACCGGGCAGCACCGACCCGCAGCCTGGCCTGGCCGAACGCTGGGAGATCAGCGAGGACGGCCTGCAGTACACCTTTCATCTGCGTCGCGGGGTGAAATTTCACAGCACCGATGACTTCAAGCCAAGCCGTGAAATGAACGCCGATGACGTGATATGGAGCTTTAAGCGCCAGCTCGACCCGGCCCACCCCTGGCACAAACTGTCGTCGGTGGGCTTTGCGTATTTCGAGAGCATGGGGTTTCGCGCCCTGCTCAAGGCCGTCGAAAAGCTGGACGAACACACGGTGCGCTTCACCCTGAGCCGCGCTGAAGCGCCTTTTCTACGTGACCTGGCGATGCCCTTCACCTCGGTCTATTCCGCCGAATACGCCGGGCAATTGCTGCAACAGGGCAAGCCGGAACGCCTCAACAGCCAACCGGTGGGCACCGGCCCCTTTATCCTGACCCGCTACATCAAGGACGCCCAGGTACGCTTCAAGGCCAACCCGGATTACTGGAAAGGCCCGGTACCCAGCGAAGTTCTGGTGTTCGCCATCACCCTGGACAGCAATACCCGGCTGCAAAAACTCAAGGCCAACGAGTGCCAGGTGGCGGTCTACCCCAAGCCTGACGACATCGAAGTGATCAAGGCCGATCCGCAGTTGGCCATCGATGAAATGGAAGCCATGATGACCAGCTATGTGGCGCTCAACACCCGCAAACCCTGGCTCAGTGATGTCAGGGTGCGCCAGGCAATCAATCTTGCATTCGACAAACAGGCCTATCTCAAGGCATTGTTCGGGGATGGCAAGGCGACAGCAGGCAGCGGCCCTTATCCGCCGACCCTGTCAGGCTTCGATCATACGCAGCACAATCAGGCCCATGATCCGCAAAAAGCCCTGGCTTTGCTCAAACAAGCCGGGGTGCCGAAAGGCCAGGTACTGACCCTGTTCACCCGCAACGGTGGCGGGGTGACCAACCCCAATCCGTTGCTCGGCGCGCAGATGTTGCAGGCCGATCTGGCCAAGGTCGGCCTGAGCGTGGATATTCGCGTCATGGAGTGGGCCGAAATGCTGCGCCGGGCCAAACGCGGCGAGCACGATATGGTGTTCGCCGGCTGGGCAGGCGACAACGGCGACCCGGACAACTTCCTGACCCCCAACCTCGGTTGCGAGGCGGCAGGCAACGGCGAAAACTACGCCCGCTGGTGCAATCCCGAATTCGAGGCGGCCATCAGCCAGGCACGAGGCACCACCGAACCCTCTACTCGGGCGGCCCTCTATCAGAAAGCCCAGCAGGTTTTCATCCGGGAACAACCCTGGATCAGCCTCGCTTACCCGAAACTGTTCGTGGCCCGGCGACACAACGTCGAAGGCTTCGTTATCAGTCCGCTAACCAATAACAACTTCGCGACCACGAGCGTGAAGTAGACAACCACTCCGCCACACCCCGCACGGGGCAAGCGGCGGATTTGCCTGAACGGCCTAATGAGGAACATCGCAGAATGTTGAGTTTCATTGCCCGCCGGGTGGGGTTGCTGATCCCCACCTTTTTCGGGATTACCCTGCTCACCTTTGCCCTGATTCGCCTGATCCCCGGCGACCCGGTGGAGGTGATGATGGGCGAACGCCGGGTCGACCCCGAAATGCACGCCCAGGCCATGGAGCGCCTGGGTCTGAACAAACCGCTGCATGAGCAGTACGTCGATTACATCGCAAAACTCGCCCAGGGCGACCTCGGTGAATCGCTGCGCACCCGCGAAAGCGTCTGGAAAGAATTCCTCTCGCTATTCCCCGCCACCGTAGAGCTGGCCTTGGCCGCTCTGCTGTTTGCCGGGGTGCTGGGGCTGCTGGCCGGAGTGATCGCGGCGCTCAAGCGCGGCTCGCTGTTCGACCACGGGGTTATGGGCGTCTCGCTGGCCGGCTATTCGATGCCGATCTTCTGGTGGGGCCTGATCCTGATCATGTTCTTCTCGGTGACCCTGGGCTGGACCCCGGTCTCCGGACGCATCGATCTGCTTTACGACATCCCGCCCGTCACCGGCTTCATGCTGATCGACACCCTGCTCAGCGACGAACCGGGCTCGTTCCTCGATGCCCTGCACCACCTGATTCTGCCGGCCATCGTATTGGGCACCATCCCGCTGGCGGTGATCGCCCGGATGACCCGCTCCTCGATGCTCGAAGTGCTGCGTGAAGACTACGTACGCACGGCACGGGCCAAAGGCCTGTCGCCGGCACGAGTAGTGTTCGTCCACGGTCTGCGCAACGCGCTGATTCCGGTGCTCACCGTGTTCGGCCTGCAGGTCGGCGCGTTGCTGGCCGGCGCCGTGCTGACCGAAACCATCTTTTCCTGGCCGGGCATCGGCAAGTGGTTGATCGAGGCGATTGGCGCCCGTGACTACCCTGTCGTGCAGAACGGCATCCTGTTGATCGCCTGCCTGGTGATCCTGGTCAATTTCGTTGTGGATATTCTTTATGGCATCGCCAACCCGCGCATCCGTCACCAACGCTGAGATACCAGCCATGAGTGAAGAGCAAGCCAAGGGCGAACAAAGCAGCGCCCAAGCCGTCGATCAGAGCCTGTTCTACCCGTCGCCATTCAGGGAGTTCTGGCAGGCGTTCGCTAAAAACAAAGGCGCCGTGGCCGGCCTGGCGTTCATGCTGCTGATCATCTTTTGCGCCCTGTTCGCCCCGTGGGTCGCCCCCCATGACCCGAGCGAGCAATACCGCGACTTCCTGCTGACCCCGCCAGCCTGGCTGGAGGGTGGCCAGTGGCAGTTCATCCTCGGCACCGATGAGGTCGGCCGCGATCTGCTCTCGCGACTGATCCACGGTGCGCGACTGTCGCTGCTGATCGGCCTGTCGTCAGTGGTCATGTCGTTGATTCCCGGCATCCTGCTCGGCCTGCTGGCCGGGTTCTTCCCGCGCCTGATCGGCCCGTCGGTGATGCGTCTGATGGACGTGATGCTGGCCCTGCCCTCGCTGCTGCTGGCGGTGGCCATCGTCGCCATCCTCGGCCCTGGCCTGATCAACACCGTGATCGCGATTGCCATCGTCTCGCTGCCGTCCTACGTGCGCCTGACCCGCGCCGCCGTGATGGGCGAGCTGAACCGCGACTACGTCACCGCAGCAAGGCTGGCTGGCGCCACCCTGCCACGGCTGATGTTCGTCACCGTGCTGCCCAACTGCATGGCGCCGCTGATCGTGCAGGCGACCCTGAGCTTCTCCTCGGCGATTCTCGACGCCGCCGCACTGGGCTTCCTGGGCCTGGGTGTCCAGCCGCCCACCCCTGAGTGGGGCACCATGCTTGCCTCGGCACGGGACTATATCGAACGTGCCTGGTGGGTGGTCAGCCTGCCCGGCCTGACCATTTTGCTCAGCGTGCTGGCAATCAACCTGATGGGCGACGGCCTGCGCGACGCGCTGGACCCGAAACTCAAGAACGCCGCCTGAGGAACCTGCCATGTCACTGCTTGAAATCAATAATCTCAGCGTGCGCTTCGGCGATGCCAAAGCCGTCCCCGTGGTCGATGGCCTGTCGCTGAAAGTCGAAAAAGGTGAAGTGCTGGCCATCGTCGGTGAGTCCGGCTCGGGCAAATCGGTGACCATGATGGCCTTGATGGGCCTGATCGATCATCCCGGCATCATCCAGGCCGATGCGCTGCGTTTCGACGGTAACGAACTGCTCAAACTCAATGCCCGGCAACGACGCAAGATCATCGGCAAAGACCTGGCCATGGTGTTCCAGGACCCGATGACTGCACTCAACCCCAGCTACACCGTGGGTTACCAGATCATCGAAGTGCTGCGCCAGCACCTGGGTCTGTCCGGCAAGGCGGCGCGCCAGCGCGCCCTGGAGCTGCTGGAAAAGGTCGAGATTCCTGGCGCGGCTCAGCGGCTGGATGCTTATCCGCACCAATTGTCGGGCGGGATGAGCCAGCGGGTGGCGATTGCCATGGCGATTGCCGGTGAGCCCAAGCTGTTGATCGCCGACGAGCCCACCACCGCGCTGGACGTTACCATCCAGGCGCAGATCATGGACCTGCTGCTGAACCTGCAAAAAGAGCAGGACATGGCCCTGGTGCTGATCACCCACGACCTGGCAGTGGTGGCCGAAACCGCCCAGCGGGTCTGCGTGATGTATGCCGGGCAAGCCGTGGAAGTCGGCCAGGTGCCTGGCCTGTTCGACGTACCGGCCCACCCTTATAGCGAAGCGCTGCTGGCCGCCATCCCGGAGCACAGTCTGGGCGCCGAGCGCCTGGCGACCCTGCCGGGTCTGGTGCCGGGCCGCTACGACCGACCACTGGGCTGCCTGCTGTCACCGCGCTGCCCCTATGTGCGCGATAACTGCCATACCCAGCGCCCGGCCCTGGACCCCAAGGCGCATAGCCTGGCACGCTGTTTCTATCCCTTGAATCAGGAGGTGGCGTAATGAGCGTCGTACTGACTGCCCGCGACCTGCACCGCCATTATGAAGTCTCCCAGGGGCTGTTCAAGGGCAGCGCCACCGTGCGCGCCCTTAACGGTGTGTCGTTCGAGCTGGAGGCCGGCAAGACCTTGGCGGTGGTCGGCGAATCGGGCTGTGGCAAGTCCACCCTGGCCCGGGCCCTGACCCTGATCGAGGAACCGTCAGCGGGCTCATTGCAGATTGCCGGTCGGGAAGTGACCGGGGCCAGCAAGGCGGACCGCAAGCAGTTGCGCCGCGATGTGCAGATGGTGTTCCAGAGCCCTTACGCGTCGCTCAACCCACGCCAGAAGATCGGTGACCAGCTTGGCGAGCCGCTGCTGATCAACACTGACCTGAGCCGCGCCGAACGCCGCGAGCGGGTGCAGGCGATGATGAGCCAGGTGGGGCTGCGCCCGGAGCATTATCAGCGCTACCCGCATATGTTCTCCGGTGGCCAGCGCCAGCGCATTGCCCTGGCCAGAGCGATGATGCTGCAACCGAAGGTGCTGGTGGCCGATGAGCCGACTTCGGCGCTGGACGTGTCGATCCAGGCACAAGTGTTGAACCTGTTCATGGATCTGCAGCAGCAGTTTCAGACCGCCTATGTGTTTATCTCGCACAACCTGTCGGTGGTCCGCCATGTGGCTGATTCGGTGCTGGTGATGTATCTGGGTCGGCCGGCGGAAATGGGGCCGAAAGAAGCGATCTACGAGCGGCCGCTGCACCCTTATACCCAGGCGCTGTTGTCGGCAACGCCGACGATTCATCCTGATCCGTTGAAGCCGAAGATCAAGATTGTGGGGGAACTGCCCAATCCGCTGAGCCCGCCGAGTGGCTGCGCGTTTCACAAGCGCTGCCCGTATGCGACGCAGCGTTGTGCCGAGGAGGTGCCGGCGTTGCGTGAGGTGGATCGACGGCAGGTGGCTTGTCACTATGCGGAGCAGTTTGTGGCGGCGTGACTTGGCGACGGGCCGCTTGTGGGCTCCGTAGGAGCGGCTTCAGCCGCGAAGCTCTTCCGATCGGTGCAAAGGTCTTTGCCGCAGTTGTCTGGGCTGCGGGTTTCGCCCCGACGGGCGACCCTATTTTGTGCTTGGCAACGTGCCCCGGGCAAAATAGGGGAAAACCGCTTGCTCCTGGTTTGGGTCCGCCCTGCGGGCAGACTTCCCTCCGTCCGGCGCCGATTCGGGGGCCGGCGCGATGGGCGTCCTGCCCAGAGCGCCTGCCCTCGGTTTCAAAATCAGCAGCATCCATGCTGATTTCTCCCCCAAATCGACGCCTACCTTCGGCCTGCACCCAAGTCGCGATTCGCGGCGTCTGTGCCATCTCGGCTCGAAGATCAAAAGCAAACTCAGCGGCAGCGGCAGATCCGAGCCTATGCAGGCTCGTCCGCCGTCAAGGCTTGCGCTTGCGCGGCCCGGTATTGAAAGCAGGCACTTTGCGGACCGGTTTGACCGGTGGGGCGCTGGGTTCGGCTTCGCCGCTGTCGATCCATTTGCCCAGGTTGCCTTTGCCGCCGCTGGCTTTGGGCTTTTTGGGTTTTTTCGGCTTTTTGAGGATCTGGCCGCTGGCGTCAGTAACCGGGACGCGGTGGTCGGGGATGAAGTCAGGCTCGTCGTTGCGGGTCAGGACCTGACGGATCAGGGTTTCGATAGCCGACAGTTGTTCGACTTCGTCGGCACATACCAGCGAGATCGCTTCACCGGTCTGGCCGGCACGGCCGGTACGACCGATACGGTGCACATAGTCTTCGGCAACGATCGGCAGGTCGAGGTTGACCACGGTCGGCAGGTCGTCGATGTCCAGGCCACGGGCGGCGACGTCGGTGGCGACCAGTACCTGGATTTCACGGGCCTTGAAGCTGTCCAGTGCGCGTTGGCGGGTGGCTTGCGGGCGGTCGCCGTGGATACCATCGGACTTGATGCCCAGGCCTTGCAGGCGCTCGGCGAGCTGGTCGACGCCGGCCTTGGTCTTGGCAAACACCAACACCTGGCCCCAGCGCTGTTTTTTGAGCAGATGGATGAACAGTTCAGTCTTGCGCTTTTTGTCGACCGTCACCACCCATTGCTTGACCGTATTGGCTGCGGCGTTGCGCGGGCTGACTTCGATGCTCAGCGGGTTGTCGAGCATCTGCCCGGCCAGCAGCCGGATCTGCTCGGAGAAGGTCGCGGAGAACAGCAGGGTCTGCCGGCGTTTGGGCAACGCAGCGTAGACGTTACGCAGTTCTTCGCTGAAGCCCAGGTCGAGCATACGGTCGGCTTCATCGAGCACCAGAATCTGCACCTGGTTGAACTTGACGGCGTTCTGCCGGTGCAGGTCCAACAACCGGCCTGGCGTCGCCACCAGCACGTCAACACCACGGCGCAGGCGCATCATCTGCGGGTTGATGCTCACGCCGCCATACACCGCATAGGTGCTCAACGGCAGGTGTTCGGCGTACTGCCGAAAACTCTCGTGGACCTGCTCGGCCAGTTCACGGGTCGGCGCCAGCACCAGGGCACGCACCGAGTTGGCAGCGACCTTGGGGCCTTCCATGGTCAGGCGTTGCAGCAAAGGCAAGGCAAACCCGGCGGTCTTGCCGGTGCCGGTCTGGGCGGCGGCCATCAGGTCGCGGCCGTCCAGTACGGCGGGAATCGCCTTGGCCTGCACCGGCGTCGGGGTCTGGTAGTCCAGCCCCTGGAGGGCGCGCAGCAAGGGTTCGATCAGGCCGAGGGAAGCGAATGTCATGGTAATACCGTAGGGAAAATTCAGCGCAAGGCGCGCAGTTTACCCTATGGGTGCGCCGATGCGTCAGGCGCTGGCCTGGTTGACCACCGGCCGCCGCCACTGCGGCAGCCCGATGAGCACCACGGCGCTGACGATCACCAGCATCGCCAGACCTTCTTCCATACCGATGTATTCATCGGCAAACAACATGCCCAACACCACCGCCACCACCGGATTGACATAGGCATAACTGGTTGCCGCCGCCGGACGCACGTTTTTGAGCAGGTACAGGTAAGAGCTGAAAGCGATGATCGAGCCAAACACCACCAGGTACAGCAGCGCGCCCCACCCTGCTGCCGTGGGCATCTGCTCCAGGTGTTCGCCACTGAGCTGGCTGCCGATCATCAGGATAACCCCGGCGCTGATCATTTCAGTTGCGCTGGCCATGGGGCCGGCCGGCAGTGGCAGGTGTTTGCTCCACACCGAGCCAAACGCCCAGGCCGCCGCTGCAAAAATCAGCAGCGCCGCCCCGTAAGGGCTGGCCTGCAGATTGGAGCCCAGGTTGAGCAAGGCGATGCCGAGCATGCCCAGAGCGATACCGGCCCATTCCAGGCCACTGGTGCGGTTGCCCCACAACAGCCCGGACAACAAGGTGAACAGCGGCACGGTCGCTACCGCCAGGGCGGCCACGCCAGACGACACGTCAGCGTGCTCAGCCAGGGTCACGCCGCCGTTACCGCAGGCCAGCAATAAAAAGCCAATCAGGGTCGCGGCCTTCCATTGCTGCCAGGTCGGTGCCGGCACACCGCGCCAGCGCAGGTAGCCATACATCAAGACACCGGCAAGCAGAAAGCGGATGGCAGCCATCATCAGCGGCGGCCAAGAGGCCACGCCAATACGGATCATCAGGTAAGTCGACCCCCAGATCAGGTACAGGGCCAGGAAGGCGCCAATCAGTAACAGGGGAAAGCGGCGGGAATCAGGCATGGCAGGCTCGAAGTCCATTCGTATGGTTGGGCTATTTTAGGAAGCTCAACCGGGATTCATAAGCCATTAAGCTTGTTTAAACGCAGCGTTTACCTGTAAATCAACGGTAATATCCGTTTTTTACTTTCGATTCGAAATCCAGCCCTTTGCCTGCCGGGAGATCCTTGTGGAACTGGACAAATATGACCGCATGCTGCTCAACGCGTTGCTGGAAAACGGGCGGGCGTCTTTTGCGCAACTGGCCCGGCAGGTCAACCTGTCGGCACCGGCGGTCGCCGAACGGGTGGCCAAGCTGGAGGCCAACGGGGTGATTACCGGCTATGAAGCCAAGGTCAACCTGGCCAGGGTCGGCCTGCCGATTCAGTGTGTGATCGAACTGCGCCTGGACAGCCACAGTAAACAGCGCGCCTATGAAGAGCTGTACACGTTTGCCGAACTGATCCAGTGCCACCGGGTGACCGGCGACCCCTGCTTTATCATGCGTGCAGCGGTCGACTCGATGGAGCATCTGGAACAGTTGCTCGACCGCGTGGCGAGCTATGGCGTCAGCAAGACCTCAATGGTGTTGTCCACGCCCATCGAACGCAGCCTGCCAGTGGGTCATCTGGACGTCGGGGTACGCTTGGAAAAGGCCACCGTCAAAGCCCGCGCTGACGCTTGAGGGCTTCGAGGATGCGTGAGGCCGGGACTTTCTGCAGGGTGCAGAACAACTGGTGGGAAACGCTGGCAATCCCGTGTGAATCGCGCAACTGGCCGACCATATGGTTGACCAGGTTGGCCGCCATCTCGGCATCAGCCATGGCCCGGTGCGCCTTGCCGGTGTCAGGCAGGCGCGCATAACGGGTCAGGGTGCCCAGCTTGTGGTTGGGCGCACTCGGCATCAGGCGTCGGGCCAGCAGCATCGAACAGGCAAAGCTTTGCACACGACTGCGCTGGATACGCGCCAGTTCGTAGTCCCAGAACTTCTGGTCGAATGATGCATTGTGCGCGACCAGCGGTGTACTGCCGACAAAATCTGCCACATCGCCCATGACCTGCTCGGCACGCGGCGCGCTGCGGATCATCGCATTGCTGATACCGGTCAGGTTTTCAATGAACGATGGAATGGGCACGCCGGCGTTCATCAGGCTCTGGAACCGATCGACCACCCGACCTTGTTCGGTGATGACCACAGCCACCTCCGTGGCACGGCAACCGGGGCCTGGCGAGATACCCGTGGTTTCAAAGTCGATGACGGCAATACGTTCCACAATCCTGTCCTTCCTGGGGGGTCAATTCTTGAGCAACAGCGCGCCTTCGATCGGCACATAGCGGTCGGCGGCGCGTATCAGTGAGTTGGCGGTCAGCCCTGGCACACCGTAAGCGGCGGTGGCAACAGCGTAACGGCTGGAGATCCGCTCAAGCAGCATGTCGAAGTCGCCATCGCCGGAAGCCAGCACCACTTCATCGACCTGCGGGGCAAACTCCATGACATCCAGGGTGATGCCGACATCCCAGTCGCCCTTGGCCGAGCCATCACTGCGCTGGATGTAGGGTTTGAGCCTGACGGTAAAACCCAGGTTGCGCAGGATCTGCTGGAACTGTTGCTGTTTGCTGTCACCCCGGTCAATGGCGTAGGCATAGGCCTGGACAATCTGCCCGCGCTGGCTGACATCGGCCCAGAACGCCGCGTAATTGAAGTGACACCCATGAGCCTGGCGCACGGTGTAGTAGAGGTTCTGCACATCGGCAAACACCGCGATCTTTTTCACCCCAACCACCCCGCGACATAAACAGGCACGCAGTATGCCAGTTATGCGCAGGGCGCGGGGTACGCCAGAGGGGTCGGATCACCGCTCAGACAAAACTGTCGTCGTCATCGAACGAGCCGCTGTCGTCACTCCAACCCGTTTGATTCGGGTTCGACCAGTCATCGGCCTGATAGCTTTGCAATGGCGCATCATGAACAACTTCGATAATTTCCTGCGCTGCGTTGTGGTGACCGAACAGGCTGCTGATGCCTTGCGCCAGCATCACACCACCGGCAACTCCGGCCGCGGTCTGCAACGCACTGCCCAGAAAACCGCTGGCCCTGGACGGCGCTGCGGCGGCGGGCGCAGGCGGTGCGCTATAGCCACTGTCACGCCAGCCGCCGGACGATGCGGGCTGCGCGGCGGGCTGCGGCTCGCGGGCACTGCCGGAGCCGAACAGGCTTGAAAGAAATCCGCCACCGCTGGCCGCAGCGGGGCCGGGACGGCTCTGCTGCAACTGAGCCTGGAGCTGGCGGATCTGCTCGTCACGCTCGCGCAGTTGCTGGTTGAGCTGATTGACCGCCGCTTCCTGGACCACAATCGCCTGAGCCATGTAATACGGCGCAGCTGGCTGACGGCGCAAATGCTCGTTGATATGCGCCTCGACTGCCGCATCCCGCACACCCGAGGCGCTTTCGGCACTTTTGAGTTTGCCGAACAGTTCATCGATCAGGACTTGCTCTTGATTGTTCATAGTGACCTCACAAGGATCGTTAAAAGGCCAGCAGACGGCCCTACAGAGGTAATGGGGCTGGGCAAAACCACTTCAAGGACATGACGAAAAAGTTAAAAAGGCCGCCGCCCCGGGCGTGCTTGGTTCGTCACCGGCCTTGGGCTACAGTGTTCGCCGACTTTTTCAAACGACACGCTTACATGAATCCGCTGAACATCCTCCGGGACTCCCTGTATTTCTTTCGCAGCAACCTGCTCAGCATCGTGCTGCTGTGCCTGCCACCGGTGGTGCTCGAAGCGCTGATCAAGCAGGCCGTGGATGGCAGCCTGCCAGCCAATGCCTCACCGGCCTACGGCTTGCTGGTGAGCCTGTTTTTCTACCCGCTCTACAGTGGGGTCCTGATCCTGTTTCTCGATGCCCGCAGCCGTGGCGATCAACCGGGCTTTGCCGAGCTGTGGAGCAGGACATTGCGCCTGTGGCCGAGCTTTGCCGTGCTGTCGGCCATGAGCACGCTGCTGATCATGTTCGGCCTGTCGCTGTTCGTGCTGCCGGGCCTGTGGGTGATGATCAAACTGGCATTCAGCGAATACCTGCTGGTGCTGCGCCAGCGCACCCCGTTCATGGCCATGCGCGAAAGCATGCTGATGAGTACCGGGCACTTCACCCGGATCATGGTGTGCCTGCTGATCATCTACATCCCGCTGTCGCTGATCGAAGCAGGCGGCCTGTATCTGCTGCCGCAACCGCAAAGCCCGGGCGTGTCGCTGCTGCTCAGCAGCCTGGCCAGTTTTCTGCAACTGTTCATGGGCGTGGCGATGTTCCGCCTGTTCATGCTCATTGAGCAGGACCGCCCACACACATAACTCGGCTATGCTGCCAGCACGCCCATCAGGACCCCGAACAGACCCATGAGCCGAATCCTGCTGCGCCTGATCCTGTTGCTACTGCTGCTGACCGGCGTGTTGTGGATCGCGGTGCAGAATCTCACCTGGCGGCCGGCCGAACGCGAGACGGTCACCGCCCGTTGCAGCAGCTCAGTTCAGCCCGATCTGCTGATGCCGGGGCAGGCGCTGAAAGTCATGACCTGGAACATCCAGTACCTGGCCGGCAAGCGCTATGTGTTCTGGTATGAACAGCCCGACGACAACGGCCCGGACGAGCGCCCTACCCCTGACGACCTGGCGTACAACCTTGATGAAGTGGTGCGGGTGATCCGCGATGAGGCACCGGACCTGGTGCTGCTTCAGGAAGTCAGCGACGGCGCCAGAAACACCGACTACCAGGATCAACTGGCGCTGCTCCAGGAGCGTCTGGTGGATCTGTATCCGTGCAGCACCGAGGCCTTCAACTGGCAGGCCGAGTTCATCCCTGCGCCGCAGATCTGGGGCAGCGCCGGGCTCAAGCTGGCGACCCTGAGCCGTTATCGCATCGACAGCGGCGAGCGCCTGCAACTGCCGGTGCAACCGGCCAACCTGCTGAGCCGCCAGTTCCAGCCCAGACCCGCGCTGCTGGTCAGCTACCTGCCACTGCGCGACGGCGGCCGCCTGGCGGTGATCAACACCCAACAGTACGCCCGGCATCCTGACCAGACGACCTTGCGCCAACAGACCGAATTCACCGTCGGGTTACTCGATCGTCTGCAAGGCAGCGGTACGCCCTGGCTGGCCGGTGGCGACTTCGGTCTGCTTGCGCTGGGCCAGTACCAGCGCCTGGACCCGGCCCAACGGGCAGGCTACCAGCGCGACAGCGAACTGCACCTGCTGTGGGACAAATACCCGATGATCCCCACCAACGCCGAAGCCGGCGGCATCGAACGCAGCCAGTGGCTCACCCACTGGCCCAACGACCCACAGCTCAAAGGCCCGGACCGGACCGTCGACTACCTGTTCTACAGCCCCGCACTCAAACGTCTGGAGGCCCGGGTGCGGCAGGAGGACAGTTTGCAGATATCCGACCATCTGCCGCTGATCGGGCGGTTTCTGTTGCCGGCCAGGCCTTGAGATCAGACGCTGCCGTTTGAGGCTCAAGGCGTGCCGTTGCGCCCGAACACTTGATAGCCGGGCCGCTCGGCCAGCCGGTCATAATAGGCCCGCACATTCGGCAGGTCTGGGTGGTCGATGGGGGTTTCATACCAGCGATTCACCGACAGCCCCACGGGAATATCAGCCAGGCTGAACTGCGCGCCGACTGCATGGCCGCCGGTAACGGCCAGTTGCCGGTCAAGGATTTCCATGGAGCGATTCCAGTTTTGCACCGAGGCGCGAATTTGCGCCGGGTCGTCATGGGCCGGTGAACGCCGCACCAGCGCCATGAATGCGTAGGACCAGGTGCGATTGAGGTCCGCAGCTTGCCAGTCAATCCACTGATCGACGCGGGCACGTTGCGCAGCCACTGCGGGGTAGAGCCACCCGGCCTGCTCGCGGTTGGCCAGATAACGAATGATCGAGTTCGACTCCCAGAGCACAAAACCTGCATCGTCGATGACCGGCACCAGCGCATTGGGGTTCAGGTGCTGAACGTCATCGCCGTTTGCCTGCTCGTGGCTAAGCGGAATGTTCAACTCCGCACAGGCCCACAGGACTTTTCTGACGTTGATCGAGGTGGATTTACCGAACAGCTTGAGCACGAGTGGATTCCTTTCTGTGCATAAGGAGGGTGCGTAACGCCGGGCACGCCGGGAAAACACAATGCCAGATCTTGAGCACCGCCCAAGATGAAATTTCATCCTTGCAAATTTAAGTTATGTTGTAACATAACAATTCAACTTGTTAGGAAAGATTTCAATGTCCGCCCACCACCTTCCCGTCCTGACGGCTCTGGCCGCAGCCCTGCTCGCGGCGCAGCCGGTATTCGCCGCTCAAACCGCCGTGACGCTTGATCCGCAAGTCATCACCGCCAACCCGCTGGGCAGCGATGCGCTGGCCTCCCCGACCAGTGTTGTAGAAGGCGACGACTTGACTCTGCGTCAGTCGGCACAATTGGGTGAGACGTTGAACAAGCTGCCGGGCGTGTCTTCGACCTACTTTGGCCCGGCCGCCAGTCGTCCGGTAATCCGCGGCTTCGATGGTGATCGCATTCGAGTGCTGCGCAACGGCGTCGGCGCGCTGGATGCCTCGTCACTGTCCTATGACCACGCCGTGCCGTACGACCCGGCCAGCGCCGAGCGCATTGAGGTGGTCCGTGGCCCGGCGGCGTTGTTGTATGGCGGCAGTGCGGTGGGCGGGGTGGTCAACAGTTTCGATAACCGCATCCCGACAGAACCGGTAGACGGCGTGCACGGTGGCGGCGAGTTGCGTTACGGCGGTGCCGACACCACGCGCAGTGCAGCGGGCAAGCTCGAAGCCGGCGACGGCAACTTTGCCCTGCATGTGGATGCCAACTCGCGGCAGTTCAACGACCTGCGCATTCCTGGCTACGCCCACTCGCGCGATCAGCGTGCGATTGACGGCGACGATAGCAAGCATCGGGTCAACAACAGCGACGGTCGCCAGGACGGCGGCGGCGTTGGCGGCGCCTATCACTGGGACCACGGCTATGTCGGGCTGTCTTACGACGAGTACGACAGCAACTACGGCTCACCGGCAGAACAAGACGTGCGCATCGACATGGAGCAGCGCCACTACGCGCTGGCCTCGGAAATCCGCGACCTGGAAGGCCCGTTCAGCTCGGTGAAGCTCAACTTCGGCCACACCCGCTATGAGCACAGGGAAATCGAAGACGGCGAAACCGGCACGGTATTCAAGAACGACGGCTATGAGGCACGCATCGAAGCCCGTCACCAGGCCATCGGCCCGGTCGAAGGCGTAGTCGGCGCGCAGGTCGCCAGCAGCCAGTTCCAGGCGTTGGGCGCAGAAGCCTTCGTGCCCAAAACCGATACCGACAGCGCCGCGCTGTTCATCCTCGAAGACTGGAAAGCCACTGACCGGCTCGACCTGACCCTCGGCGGACGCCTGGAACATACCCGTTTGCGCCCGGACGCCGCAGGCAACGAACGCTTTGCAGGCGCCGACGCCAGCCACAGCTTCAGCGCCGGCAGCCTGTCATTCGGTGCCATTTATGACCTGACCAACGTCTGGTCGCTGGCCAGCACCCTGAGCTACACCGAACGCGCGCCGACCTTCTATGAGCTGTACGCCAACGGCCCGCACGAAGCCACTGGCACTTATGAAGTGGGCGACGCCAATGCCGAGAAGGAGAAATCCTGGTCCACCGACCTGGCCCTGCGCTTTGACGATGGCACCCACAAAGGCAGCGTTGGGGTGTTCTACAGCCGCTTCTCCAACTATATCGGCCTGCTGGGCAGCGGCCGCTACCTGAATGATGACGGCGAACAGGTTGATGCCAGCGACGACGACGCCTTGCCGGAATACCTGTACAGCGGCGTCAAAGCCGATTTCTGGGGTCTGGAAGCCCAGGACCACTGGCGCCTGGCGCAAACCCGGTACGGCAATTTTGCCCTGCAAAGCTCAGCCGACTACACCCGCGCCAAAAACCGCGAAACCGGCGAGCCGCTGCCGCGCATCTCGCCGCTGCGCCTGAACACCGCGCTGCTGTGGGACTACAACCACTGGCAAGCCAGCCTCGGCGCCGAACACGCCAGCGCCCAGCGCCGCGTCGCCCAGGCCGAAACCGATACCGACGGCTACACCACCCTCAACGCCAGCCTCGGTTACCACTTCGATGTCGGGCAAAGCCAGTGGCTGGCGTTTCTCAAGGGCGACAACCTGAACAACCAGACCGTGCGCTACGCCAGCTCGATCCTGCGCGATGAAGTTCCGGCAGCCGGGCGCAGTGTGCAGGCGGGGGTGAAGGTAATGTTCTAAAGCTGTAGGGGTAACGCAAATCAGTTAAGCGATTTCAGGCCTGGCTCGTTCCTGGTGGGAGGGAGCAACTGTCTTTGATTGTTCAGAACATTGACAGCGCGATGCCCTGCGTTCGCCAGCAGAGCTGCCTCCCACACATCCGAGTCGAGCCGGGATCTTGCGTTCGACATCAATCCGGTGAGAGGAAGCTTTGCTCGCGAAGAGTCCACAGCAGATGTGCCGGTTCCACCGGCCCTTTCGCTGTGGTCCGGTACCCCGGCAAGCCAGCTCCCACCGAGGTTTGTGCCTTGCTCCAGTATCGGCATGACACAAAACCGGTGGGAGTCGGCTCAGCCGACGAATACTGCGGAACATTCACAACTGGAATCAGGAGTTTTCCGAAAATCATAGAATCTCCCACCGAGACCGAGCCAAGCCTCACAATCTCTTAACTGACCGGCATTAACCTGTAATTGCGCTTTGCGATCCTGCCGGTGATGCGTTGATAATCACCGTTCTGCGGCTAGCACTCTCTCGCACGACAACCTGACCGACATGCCGCCCGCCACAGAGGTGGCCATTACCGGGTGCAAACCGATTAAACTCTTGTCGTTCGTGCTCATACCCCCCATTACAGAGGCTTCAAGATGACTCACAAGATCTATGTCGACGGCCAGGAAGGCACCACCGGCCTGCGCTTGCTGGACTACCTGGGCAAACGCGACGATATCGAGCTGCTGCGCATCGATGAAGCCAAACGCAAAGACCCGGTCGAGCGCGGTCGCCTGCTGAACGCCGCTGACCTGGCGTTCCTGTGCCTACCGGACGCCGCGTCCCGCGAAGCGGTATCGCTGCTGGAAAACCCCAATACCTGCGTGATCGACGCCAGCACCGCGTTCCGTACCGATCCGTCCTGGGTTTATGGCCTGCCGGAACTGGCTGCCGGGCAGCGCGAGAAACTGCGCGCCAGCAAACGCATCGCCAACCCCGGCTGCCATGCCACTGCCTTCATTTTGTTGGTCCGCCCGCTGGTCGATGCCGGCCTGCTGCCAGCCTCGACCCTGCTTAGCGCCACGTCGATCACCGGTTACAGCGGTGGCGGCAAGCAGATGATCGCCGACTACCAGTCGCTGACCCCACAACTGCAAAGCCCACGTCCTTACGGGCTGGGTCAGGGGCACAAGCACCTGCCGGAAATGCGCTTTCAGACCGGCCTGGACAACGTGCCGGTGTTCAATCCGATCGTGGGCAGCTTCCTCAAGGGCCTGGCGGTGACCATCCCGCTGCACACCTCGCAACTGGCCCCAGGCGCCACGCCACAAGCCCTGCAAGCAGCGCTGGCCAAGCACTATGAAGGCGAGCAGTTCATTCGTGTGCTGCCGTTCGGCGACGATGCCGGCAATCTGGACGGCGGCTTCTTCGACGTACAGGCTTGCAACGACACCAACCGCGCCGACCTGTTCGTGTTCGGCAACGATGAGCGTATCAACCTGATCTGCCGCCTGGACAACCTCGGCAAAGGCGCCGCCGGCGCTGCCGTGCAGTGCATGAACATTCACCTGGGCGCTGACGAAGCCACCAGCTTGTAAGCTCGCGCATCTGTTTCACCGGAGGCTGCCCCCGCCTGCAGCCTCCGCTGTTTCCAGGCTTCAAGACACTGTCAGCGGTTCTTTACCTTCCCTTTACCGACTCTGTACCAGGATTTACGCCAACCCGGTGTCTCATGGATACATGGCGAATACATTTGCCGCCTGAGGAGACATCATGTTTTCGAAGATCACCAAAATCCTGATGCTGTCCGCCAGCCTGCTGGTGGCCGGTACCGCCAGCGCCGCAGATCGCAATGTGATCGTGCCCGTGCTGGCCGGTGCGGCGGTCGGTGCAGTAGCGGCCACGCTCATTGCCCGCAACGACCGCGATGATGATCGTCATCGTTATTATCGTAAGCCGCCACGTGAATACCGCGAATACCGCCACTATCGCCGGCATCACCCGCCCGTGCAGTACGTGCCGGTGCGGCCATACTATGAACAGCGTCACTATGCGCCACCACCACCGCACTACTACCGTCATGATCGCTACGACCGGCATCGCTGGTAAATGATGCCCAACCATTAACCCTTGCGCGGTTTGGCCCGGGCCGTGGCTTCGGCCACCAACGGGTCATCCGGCCAGTAATGCTTGGGATAGCGGCCCTTGAGATCCTTTTTCACCTCGGCATAGGTGCTGCGCCAGAAGTTGGCCAGGTCCTGAGTCACCTGCACCGGACGTCGCGCCGGTGACAACAAGTGCAACTTGACGATCTGCCGACCATTGGCGATGCGCGGGGTGTCGGACAGACCGAACAGTTCTTGCAGACGCACCGCGAGAATCGGCGGCTGCTCGCTGTAGTCCAGCCGGATCGACGAGCCGGACGGCACCTGAATATGCTGCGGAGCCAGTTCGTCGAGGCGTTGCGGCAGCGGCCAGGGCAACAGGTTGCGCAACATCGACGACAGGTCCAGTTGGGCGAAGTGGCTCAGGCGGCTGACCTTGCCCAGATACGGCAACAGCCACTGCTCCAGACTGTCACGCAGGGCGCTGTCGCTGACATCCGGCCATTCGCTGCTGGCCTGTTGCTGCGCATCCAGCTCACGCAACAGCATCACCCGCGCCTGCCACTGGCGCAGTTCCGGGGTCCAGCCCAGCAACTCCAGGCCCTTGCGCCGTACCAGCCCCAGCAACGCCTGGCCTCGTGCAGCATCGTCCAGCTTCGGCAGCGGTTCACTGCTGAGCACCAGTTCACCGACCTTGCGTTGGCGCTCAGCACGCAGTACGCCTTCGCGCTCGTCCCAATCCAGATAATCGATGGCCAGCACCTGTTCGGCCAGCACATTGTCGAACAGTGCCGGGTCAAGATCGGCGGCCAGATAAATGCGCTCCTCGCGCTGGCCCTGGCGGCTGCCGAGGTCCGCGACGACCAGCCATTCATGCTTCATCAGCGCATCGGTTTCACTGAACAACGCCGCCCGACCATTGGCCAGACGATACTCCGCGCCGCCATCGCGGCGCTGGCGGGCGACCCGGTCCGGATAGGCCAAAGCCAGCAAAGCTCCCAGCCAGCGCGGGTGGTCAGGGTCAACAACCGCCTGGCCCGCTTTGCCGCGCAGGTAACCACGATACTGGCGGGAAAGTTGCCGGGCACGCTGCACGCCACCCTGGGCATTGCGCTGGGCTTTTTGTTCACCCGACAGCAGCACCAGACGACTGTGCACATCGGCCCCGGCGCCGCGCAGAATGTCGCGTTCGCCCAACAGCGCGGCTACATCACAAGCCATGTTTGCCAGTCCAAGCTCCTGGCCGCGCAATAGCAGATGGGCAATGCGCGGATGCGCCGGTATTTCGGCCATGGCCTGGCCATGCGTCGACAAACGACCATCGGCTTGCAGCGCGCCGAGACGCTGCAACAGATCGCGAGCCTGGGCAATCGCGGCCGCTGGGGGCAGGTCCAGCCACTGCAACTGCTCCGGGGTCACGCCCCAGCGCGCCAGTTGCAGGGCCAGCCCGGCCAGGTCGGCCTGCAGAATCTCCGCACTGCCGTAGCCAGCCAGTTGTTCATGCTGCGCTTCGGACCACAACCGATAGCAAACGCCCGGCTCCAGACGTCCGGCCCGACCGGCACGCTGGGTCGCGCTGGCCCGGGAGATGCGCTGGGTGTCCAGCCGGGTCATGCCGCTGCCGGGGTCGAAGCGCGGTACCCGGGCCAGCCCTGCATCGATCACCACCCGCACGCCGTCGATGGTCAGGCTGGTCTCGGCAATATTGGTCGCCAGCACCACCTTGCGACTACCCGCAGGTGCAGGATCTATGGCCGCGCGCTGGGCATTGAGATCCAGCTCACCATGCAAGGGACACAGCACAATGTCGCGACGCTCACCCAAGGCATCGGCCAGTTGTTGATGCACCCGGCGAATCTCCGCCTGGCCGGGCAGGAACACCAGCAGGCTGCCGGTCTCGTTGCCCAGCGCATCCAGCACGGTCTGCACCACTCGTGGCTCGACAAACTCACCGGGTTGAAACGGCCGCCCCCATTGAATGTCCACCGGGAACATACGCCCTTCACTGCTGACCACCGGCGCGTCGTCGAGCAACGCCGACAGCCGCTCGCCTTCTAGGGTCGCGGACATCAGCAGGATTTTCAGCGGCGGGTCATCACGCAACAGCTCACGGCCATTGAGACTCAGCGCCAAGGCCAGGTCGGCATCCAGACTGCGCTCGTGAAATTCGTCGAAAATCAGCAAACCCACGCCTTCCAGCGCCGGATCATCCTGCAAACGACGGGTCAGGATACCTTCGGTGACCACCTCGATACGGGTGTTGGGCCCGACCTTGCTGTCCAACCGAATCCGGTAGCCGACCGTCTCGCCGACCTTCTCGCCCAGTTCACTGGCCAGCCGCTCGGCCGCCGCCCGAGCCGCCAGCCGCCGGGGCTCGAGCATCAGAATGGTCTGCCCGGCCAGCCAGGGCTCGTTGAGCAACGCCAACGGCACACGTGTGGTCTTGCCGGCGCCGGGCGGGGCTTCAAGAACCGCTTCGTGGCGGGTAGACAATGCCTGGCGCAGAGCAGGCAATACGGCGTCGATGGGCAGGGAAATCATGGGCACTCCAAAGCTGGGCGGGCAGTATAGCGGCCACGTATGGATACCCGCTCAGAGGTTTTTCAGCGCGCGCTCCAGTTGCGAATGTTCCCAGCCACTAAGGAACGCGGCCGGGTCAGTGCCGCAGCGATGCCAATGCTGCAAAGAACCCTCACGACCATCCGGCGCCATGCAGTATTCACAACACAAGGGGCTACCCTCCTCATTGCGCAGGGTCAGTTGCCAGCCGTCAATCTCGGCACGGATGGTAAGCAGGTCAGTTTTGCAGACTGATAAAACAACAAGCTGACGCACACCCTGGGCCACATCTTTGAGAACTTGATAAACCTCCCGCGCCGACAATGGCATTTGTTCGCTCATTTTCATCTCGTGTTCAATAAGATACGGGCATTATGCCGGTATGGCTGCCGAACCAGTGCCTGGCCAGACAGTCTTAGCCTCGCGGTCTTTGCCTTGTATAGTTGCCACTTTTCTACAGGAGTTTCCCATGCGCATTCCTTCCCGATTGATCGGTGGCGTTCTGGCTGCCGCTTTGGTGACCCAATTGTCGGCCTGCGGCAGTATTTTCTATCCTGATCGCCGTGGGCAGATCGAAGGCAAGATCGACCCGGCGATTGCCGTGCTCGATGCCCTGGGTCTGCTGTTCTACGTGATTCCAGGGGTGATCGCACTGGGCGTGGACTTCGCCACCGGCGCCATTTACTACGGCCCGAATGAACAGGCGCAGGTCGATCCGCAGAAGCTGCAACCTGCGGTGCAGGCTGACGGCAGTGTCGATACCCAAAAGCTGCAAGTCATTCTGGAAAGCGAACTGGGCCGCAAAGTGCCGCTGGATGATCCGCGCCTGATCCAGAGCAAGGGCAGCTTCGAGCAACTGGCAAGCCTGGGCCTGAAACCTGCTGCCTGAAGCCCCACGGCATGACCCCAAGGAGGTTGAGTGAGCCGTAACACCGAACATGCACGCCTGCTGCGCCTGGCGACCCGGGCTTCGCTGGCCGTGGCGCTGGTGCTGATCGTTGCCAAGGGTGTGGCCTGGTGGCTGAGCGGCTCGCTGGCCCTGCTGGCCGGCCTCACCGACTCGTTGCTCGATGGCGCAGCTTCGCTGCTCAACCTGCTGGCGGTCCATTACGCGCTGCGCCCGGCCGATGAAGATCACCGCTATGGTCACGGCAAGGCCCAGGCGTTGTCGGGCATGGCCCAGGCGTTGTTCATCAGTGTCAGTGGTGTGTTGATCGGCATGCAGGCCATCGAGCGTATCCAGAATCCTGAACCGCTGATGTCGCAGTGGCCGGGAATCATCGTGACCCTGTTGGCGCTGGCCCTGACAGTCGCGCTGCTCAGCTTTCAGAGCCGGGTAATCAAAGTCACCGGCTCCAGCGCGATCAAGGCTGATTCGCTGCATTATCGCTCCGATCTGCTCCTCAATCTGAGCATCTTGCTGGCGCTGGCACTCAGTGCGCTGGGTTGGCCGCAAGCCGATGCCTGGTTCGGTCTGGGGATTGCCGGTTACATCGTCTGGAGCGCGCTACAGATCGCTCGCGAGACCTTCTCGGTGCTGATGGATCAGGAACTGCCGCCGGATGTCAGCGCGCACATGCTGGAGCTGGCCTGCACGGTGCCCGGCGTGTTGGGCGCCCATGACCTGCGCACGCGCATTTCCGGGCAAGTGTGGTTCGTGCAGGTGCATCTGGAGTTACCCGGCTCGCTCACCTTGTCGGTAGCGCATGAGCTATGCGACCTTGCGGCGGCAACCATTACCGCCCAGTATCCGCAGGCCGAGGTACTGGTGCACGCCGACCCGCAGGAAGTGGTGAAGCAAGCTCCAGCCTGATGGTCTAGGCTACTGGACGCTGTAACCGCGCTCATACAGACACGCGCCCATCGCGCGACGGTAGGTGTCCACTACCTGCTCCGAAGGCTGATAGGTCACGTTCGCCGGGTCGAAGCCACTCTGGTCAACGGCCTGGCGGTAGCATTGGTAACGATCGAATTCGACCTGCTCGGCGGTCTGCCCGGCAATCGGCGAGAACTGCGGATCATAGCTGTTGTTGCCTGGCACCGGCTGGGCATAGCCCTGCGGCGGGCTGACCACTTCATAATCCTGGCTGTCGGCCTGCCAGGCATAGTAAGTACCAGCCGCCATAAACAGCAGCGAACCACCGATCCAGACCTCGCGGGTGTAGTCCGGCAGGCTGCGGACCCGGACACCGTAAGGCGGGGTCACCACCACGTACCGTGAATCCTGCGGGCGATACCAGTAACCACCGGAATAGAAGTAATCCTGACCACGCCACGGAATGCGCGCATAGCCTTGCGGTGCGCGGTCGAAGTGCTGGCCCGGACGATAGCGCGGCCCCGCCCCCCAGCCATCGCCGCGTCCGTCGGGGCGACCGGCCCAATTGTCACGAGGGCGCTGGTCACGCGGCAGGTCGCGGTAGTAACCCTGGCGCGGTGGCTGAGTCTGCCATACCTGGTCCGGGCGGCCCTGGATCGGCAGATTGTTCTGTTGCTGACGCAGTTGCTGGCGCTGCTGGTTCTGCTGTTCCTGAATCTGGCGCTGCTGCTCGCGTTGCTGCTGGTAGAGCTGCTGCTGTTGCTGGCGCTCGACATTACGCATCTGGTTCTGTTGCTGCTGGATCTGCTGATCTTGCTGGCGCTCAGCCTGGCGCTGCTGGTTGTACTGCTCCTGAAGCTGGCGCTGTTGCTGCTGTTGTTGCTGGTAGATCTGCTGCTGTTGCTGACGCTCGGCATTGCGCATCTGGTTCTGTTGCTGCTGGATCTGCCGATCCTGCTGCAACTCAGCCTGGCGACGCTGGTTCTGCTGATTGTGTTGCGCCCCACCATCGCGCAACTCGTCCAGCGGCGAGCCTGCACGGCGCTCGTCGGCCAGGCTCTGGGCACTGAAGCCAAGGCACAGCAGACCGGAAATCGCTAACTGCCAGAGACTGGATGTCATGCTTTGTTCACCAGGAATGTCACGTTTATAAAAGTAAGACTGCGCAGCCATGGCGCTGTTCGTCGCACTTTAGCAGAGCCAGAAAATAAAAAAGGGGGCCAGATGGCCCCCTTGGGATACGTCGTCCTGGCTCGACGCTTGTGGCGCCGGCTCACTTCATACCGTCTTCTGGACAGTATGCAGCCCGGGGGCCGGGTCCACCCTGTAGGGTGGCGGGCCGCCGCTCATCTGATTCGACGAGCGGCTGTGGACGCTGGGTCCGGGCAGTGATTGGGAGCAGCTCTAAAAATCACTCAGGTTTTTAGAAGTGCCCAGCTGTGAAAAATAATAAACCCGACCAAGCGGCAGATGATTGCTCATATTGCTCAATAAATCATTACTTGCGCAATTTTTCACTTATAGAAAATAATTATGCGCAATTGAACTCGTAAAGGTAAACATCGTGAGCAAGCTCGATAGATATGACCTGAGCATTTTGGCTGAACTGCAGCGCGATGCGCGCATCTCCAACCAGGAGTTGGCCGAACGCATCGGCCTGTCGCCCTCGCCTTGTTCGCGCCGGGTCAAACAGCTCGAAGACGACGGCTATATCGTGCGCCAGGTCGCGTTGCTGGACCGCAAGAAGCTTGGTCTGAGCCTGACCGCCTATGTGCTGATCGGCATGGACCGGCATACCCCGGAGCGATTCGAGAACTTCGAACAGCATATCCGCAACCTGCCTCAGGTTCTGGAATGCAGCCTGGTGACCGGGATGGACGCCGATTACCAACTCAAAGTGGTGGTGCCAGACATGGATCATTACCAGAAGCTGCTGCTCGGCCACCTGACCCGTATCGAAGGGGTCACCAGCGTCAAATCCAGCTTTGTCCTCAATCAGGTGCTGGCCAGCACCGAAATGCCGCTTGCCCATTTGCGCAACTGATGCGGTACGAATGATCAGGCCTGGCGTTTTCCTGAAGCCTACAGCTCAAAGCTCTCCAGCTCGCGAAACTGCCCCTGTTCCAACCCGTCCAGGCTCCACGGTCCAATCCTGACCCGCACCAGCCGCAGGGTCGGCAAACCGACTGCGGCGGTCATGCGCCGCACCTGGCGGTTGCGGCCCTCTTTGATTATCAGTTCCAGCCAGCGCGTGGGAATACTCTGACGAAACCGCACCGGCGGATTGCGCGGCCATAGCTGAGGCTCTTCGATGGCCCGCGCCTCAGCCGGCAGGGTCGGGCCGTCATTGAGGGTTACCCCGTCACGCAGCTGCTGCAACTGGGCTTCGCTGGGTTCACCTTCGACCTGTACCCAATAGGTTTTAGCCAGCTTGTGCTTAGGGTCAGCAATGCGCGCCTGAAGCTGGCCGTCATTGGTCAGCAACAACAGACCTTCGCTGTCACGGTCCAGACGCCCGGCCGGGTACACACCTGGAATATCGATGAAGTCCTTGAGCGTGGCGCGGCCTTGATCGTCATTGAACTGGGTCAGTACATCGAACGGTTTGTTGAACAGAACCAGCTTCGGCTCGGCCGGGCGCGCCTTGGCGACACGCCGGGGCGCGCCGCTTTTGCCCTGTGCAGGGCGCCGGGAGGCGGAAGGTTTGGCTGGAGGGCGTGGAGTGCGGGACATGAATCTGGCCAGAAAAACAAAGTGCCACTTTAGCAGATTGACCCGAGCCGCCTGAAAAAACCGCCCGGCAGGAACCGCCGGGCGGCATCCGGCTCAACGGAACGGTGGCTCGTCGAAGCTGCGCAGTTTGCGCGAGTGCAGCGAGTTGAGCTCGGCACGCAACAGGTCCAGCGCGGCGATGCCGATTTTCAGATGCTGGCTGACCGCCCGGTTGTAGAAGGCGTTGGCCGAGCCCGGCAGCTTGATCTCGCTGTGCAGCGGTTTGTCCGAGACGCACAGCAGCGTGCCGTAGGGCACCCGCAGGCGATAACCCTGAGCGGCGATGGTGCCGCTTTCCATGTCGACAGCCACCGCGCGGGACAGGTTGATCAAAGGTCGCTCCTGCGCCCAGGCCAGCTCCCAGTTACGGTCGTCGTAGGTCAGTACCGTGCCGGTGCGCAGGCGTTTTTTGAGTTCTTCACCCCGCTCACCGGTCACCTGCGCGGCAGCTTCCTGCAAGGCCAGTTGCACCTCGGCCAGCGCCGGAATCGGAATGTGCGGCGGCAGCACCCGGTCGAGAATCCCGTCACGGCGCATATAAGCGTGGGCCAGCACGTAATCGCCAATGGTCTGCGACTGACGCAGGCCGCCGCAGTGGCCGATCATCAGCCAGCAATGCGGACGCAATACTGCCAGGTGGTCGGTGATGTTCTTGGCGTTGGACGGGCCGACGCCGATATTGACCAGGGTTACGCCATTGCCGTCTTCGGCCACCAGATGGTAAGCCGGCATCTGATAGCGATGCCAGACCACACTGGCCACCACACTCTGCGCCTCCTCGGCGTCCATGCTCTTGTCGACGATGACATTACCCGGCAGTACCAGACGCACGAAACGTGGGTCGTCACGCAGGACTTCCAGGCCATGCAAGATGAACTGGTCGACATAGCGGTGGTAGTTGGTCAGCAGAATCCAGGGCTGCACATGGCGCCAGTCACTGCCGGTGTAATGCACCAGCCGGCGCAGGGAAAAGTCAGTACGGGCGGCGTCGAACAGCGCCAACGGTAGCGGGTCGGCGTTGGCCCAATCGTGCAGGCCGTCAGCGATACCGTCGGTGGTGGCCGACAGGTCGGTGCTGGGGAACACTCGCGCCAGCGCCGCAGCGGTCACGCCGGTGCCGGCCAGCTCATCACCCTGCTCGACCACGTAGGGGTACGGGATGGTCTTGTCACTCAGGCCGACTTCCAGCGTCACATTGAAGTCGCGGATCAGCGGCTTGAGCTGTTCGAGCAGGTATTTGCGAAACGCCGCCGGCTGGGTCACGGTCACACTGTAGGTGCCCGGCAACTGGACCTTGGCGTAGGCACGGGTGGTGCTCGGCACCTCACCATGGACGACATAGGTCAGGCGCAGTTCGGGGTAGCGAAACAGCGCGCGCTGCTGCTCATCAGGCTCGATGCGGTCTTTCAGATAGCGCTTGAGAGCCTGATTCAGTGCGCCGGTGGCACGCTCATGCAGGGCGGCCAACTGTTCGACGGCTTGTTCGGCGGTTTCAACGACAACAAAAGCTTGGGTCACGGTGCGGGTCCTGTATGACGTGCAGAACTGCATCCTGATAGGTTCGGCTGCTTATGTCACCTGCGGCGATGCACGAGCCAGCAAAGTTTCACAGTCCACCCCTCTGGGCAGCCCGCCATAGACCCTGGCTGGTGCGCGCAGGCGAGCGGCAATAAAGGCATCGCTGACGGCACTGACTCCGGCATCGAGCAACAGCCGGGCCTGCAGGGCCACGGCAATGTCTTCGGTCAGTTGCCGCGCGCGGTACGCCAGCTCTTCGCCATCGGCCAGGTCATCCTTGAGCTGGCGGACATGCCGCGCCAGGTCAGCATCGCCCCGGCCGTCGTCGAGCTCATCAAGCAAGGCGTCGATGATGCCCGGCTCACGGGACAGAGCGCGCAGCACATCCAGGCACTGCACGTTACCGGAACCCTCCCAGATCGAATTGACTGGTGCCTCGCGGTACAGCCGCGGCAGGATGCTGTCTTCGATATAGCCGGCACCACCCAGGCATTCGGCAGCCTCGTTGATCATCGCCGGCGCCCGTTTGCAGATCCAGTATTTGCCAACTGCGGTAACCAGCCGAATGAAGCGGGCCTGATGGCTGTCGTCGGCGTGATCCAGCGCGTGCCCCATGCGCAGCGTGAGGGCCAGCGCAGCCTCGCTTTCCAGGGCCAGGTCGGCCAGCACATTCTGCATCAGCGGCTGCTCGCCGAGCAGTTGACCACCGACCTTGCGATGCGCACAGTGATGAGTGGCCTGGGTCAGCGCCTGACGCATCAGCGCGCTGGAGCCGATCATGCAGTCATAGCGGGTCATGGCGACCATCTCGATGATGGTTGCCACACCCCGACCCTCTTCACCCAGCATCCAGGCCAGCGCGCCACGAAACTCCACTTCGCAGGACGCGTTGGAGCGGTTGCCCAGCTTGTTTTTCAGACGCTGGATCTGGAAGGCATTGAGGGTGTCGTCCGGCCGATGACGCGGCAACAGAAAGCAACTGAGCCCTTTATCGGTCTGCGCCAGGGTCAGGAAGGCATCGCACATCGGTGCCGAGCAGAACCACTTGTGGCCGACCAGTTCATAGGCCTGGCCCGCCCCGCCTGCACCAAGCGCAAAGGCACGGGTGGTGTTGGCGCGCACATCGGTCCCGCCCTGCTTCTCGGTCATCGCCATGCCGATGGTCACACCGGCCTTGTGGGCCATGCCGACATTGCGCGGGTCGTATTGTGTAGCAAGGATCTTCGGCAACCAGGCTTGCGCCAGCTCCGGCTGCACACTGATGGCCGGTACGCTGGCAAAGGTCATGGTCAATGGGCAGCCGCTGCCCGGCTCGGCCTGGGTGTGCAAATAACTCAAGGCCGCACGCGCCACATGGGCGCCTGGCTGCGGATCGCGCCAAGGCAAGGACGGGATACCATGCTCGATGGCGGTTCTCATCAACAGATGCCAGGCGGGATGGAACTCGATCAGGTCGATACGGTGGCCGTAGCGGTCGTGGCTGTGAAACTGCGGCGGGTGCTGATTGGCCAGAAAACCGGCTTCCATCAACGGTCCGCCGGCCAGTGCGCCGTAAGCATCAAGCCGCCGGTCCGCCCAGCCGCCGCCGAAATGCCCGACCCAGGCTTGCAGAGCCAGGTCGCAGCGGTACAGATTGAGGCCATCAAGCGGCGGTGGCTGGTTGGTGACTTCGTGGGTGCTGGCCTGTGAGTAAAGATTCATCAAACGCCTCCTCTCTGTCAGTGAACAGAATCAGGAACAGCCAGTGAATCACGCACCCCGCATCTTAAACAGCGCCATATTGGACGAATTGTCGGCGTTTTTGCCCTGACGCGCGCCAGCGGTCGTCAGCGACTGCGCCTGCAAAGGCAGGCTCAGGCAGAACCGGCTGCCGCGTCCGGGCTCGGAGTGATGACTGAGGCTGCCACCGAGCAGCTCGATCAGCTGCCGGCAGATCGCCAGGCCAATCCCCAGGCCGCCATATTCCCGGGTCATCGAGCTGTCAGCCTGGAAAAATCGTTGATACAGCACCGCATCATTCAGGCGGCTAAAGCCGATCCCGGTATCGATGACCTCAATGCGCAGGGTGAAATGGTCTGCTTCGCGGCGCATGCCATCCATCCGCAAGGTCACGGTGCCGTGGCGGGTGAACTTGATCGCGTTGTCCATCAGGCACTCAATGCACTGATACAGCTTTTCGGCATCGCCGCGCAGCAACCGCGGTACGAAGGGGTCCACTTCAAACGACAGACGCAGCCCCTTGGCCTGCGCAGGGCCGATGAAGCGCTGATGCAACCGATGCGTCAACACCGGTAACTCGAACGGCCCGCACTCGGCATGCAGCACCCCGGCTTGCAGCTCGGTGAGGGTCAGGATGCCATTGATCATACGCATCATGTCCTGAGCCGAGGCCGAGGCGGTCTGCTGATACATCGACACTTCGCCATCCAGCGGCACGGTCTGCATCAGGTCCAGCGAACCGATAATGCCATTCATCGGCGTGCGCAACTCATGGGTCAGGGTGGCCAGAAACTCATCCTTGAGCCGGTTGCTGGTCGCCAGTTGCTGGTTCAGACGCTCCAGGTCCCGCCCCGCCTCGAGCAGGGTACGGGCCTGCAATTCGCGGGCGTAGTTGATCCGGTCGGCCAGCGCCAGTGACAGCAGCGCGACCTCGATCACCGAGCCGATCTGGCTGGCGTACATGGTCAGGAAGGTATTGGGCAAATAACCGAGCAACATCACCGCGTTAACCAGACCACCGAGCAAAAATGCCGACCAGGCCAGCAAAAAGTAACGCGCCACCCGCACGCCTCGCAGCCAGGCGGTAATCCCGGTGGTGAACACCACCACGGTGAAGACCAGCACCAGCAGGGTGACCATCCGCAGCGCCAGGCCATAATCGGCAAACAGTGCAAGGGCGATCACCAGCACCGCACTGCCCATCACCCACAACAACAGATTATCGACCCAGCGGCCAAGCAACGGGCTTTGCAGAAAGCTGCGGGTGAACTGGCTGGCGAACAGCACCGAGGCGCCGATCAGAAAAGGCGTGGCGGCGTTGGCCCACCATGGGCTGTCGGGCCACAGGTATTCGATGGCGGCGCCATTGATCGATACCTGGTACAGCCCGAACGACGCGATATACAGGATGTAATACAGATAGCTGGTGTCACGCACACTGACATAGATGAACAAGTTATAGACCAGCATGCCCAGCAACACGCCGTAGATCAGCCCGAGCACATAGATGCGCGCGGGCTGTTCTTCGAGATAGGCATGGCTGGACCACAGGTTCAGCGGCGCCTGGACCGAGCCATTGCTTGCCACGCGAACATAGGCAGTCATGGTCTGACCGGGCTTGAGCGGCAGTTCGAACAGGTAGTTGTTCTGGCGAATCTGGCGGCTGGCAAAGGGCAGCATGTCGCCGGTTTTCCAGGCCATCTGCTGTTCGCCCTGAGCATCGATCAGATAGACATCGACATGGTCCATCGGCGGATAGGCCAGTTCCAGAAGCCAGTCGGAGTGCTGCTGCGCATCACGCGGGACGTACGACAGGTCAATTTTCATCCAGAACGCCGAGCGGGAATAACCGGCATTGAGCGTCGGCTCACCCAGGGGGCGAAACGCTGAGGCCATCTCGGCACTGCTGATCTGTTTGATGTCAGCCTGACCACTGGCATCTTCCAACACCTGAGTCCAGCGGCCCAGAGAAAGGCTACGGGTGCTCTCGTCAAACTCGACGGCGCCGGCCAGTAACGGCAGGCAGGCAACCAGCATTATCAGCAAATAGCGCATGAAAGCCCCAAGGTAGTCCGTCGCGGTTCATCGGTCCATGAAGCGACGCCCTGCAGTAGTTTCATCCGTGAAGCAGGCTGAATGATTCCATAAAAGCGGTGAGGCAACCGACGCGCATCTACCAGATGCAAACCCTGGCGTCGTTGGTATGCCAAATGTCTAGACAGCCAAGCATAGCTGTTAATCGTCACAGAGTGTGTTCCCGTTTCAGCACAAATCGCATTTGCGGGGTGACCTGCAGCCACGAAAATTCCATACCACCAGCAACAGCGCCAGGAGGGTTTGATGATAAGCTCGCGCACCATGAACACTATCTATAGCACCCGCCCCGTAGTTCTCTGCCTGTCCGGCCATGACCCCAGTGGTGGCGCCGGCCTGCAGGCCGATATCGAAGCCCTGCTTGCCCAGGGCTGCCATGCTGCCCCGGCCGTGACGGCCCTGACCGTGCAAGACACGGTAGACGTCAGCGACTTCCGCGTTCTGGATCGTGACTGGGTGCTCGCCCAGGCCAACGCCGTGCTCAATGACTCGCCGGTGGCCGCCGTCAAACTGGGCATGCTCGGTTCTACCGAGATGGTCGATACCGTCGTTGCGCTGCTCAGCGCCCACCCTCACCTGCCCCTGGTCTGCGACCCGGTGCTGCGCGCTGGCGGCGGTGGCCGGCTGGGCAAGGATGAAGTCGGCTTTGCCATGCGCGAGCGACTGCTGCCGATCGCCACCATCGCCACGCCCAACCTGCCCGAAGCGCGGATTCTTGCGGAGTTGCCCGAGGGCACAGCCGATGAGTGCGCCGAACGCCTGCTGCCGTTCTGTGAACATTTGCTGATTACCGGCGGGCATGGCGACGAGCAACAAGTGCATAACCGCCTGTACAGCCGTAGCGGCGCATCGCATACCTTCACCTGCCAGCGTCTGCCAGGCAGCTATCACGGTTCAGGCTGCACCCTGGCAAGTGCCCTGGCCGGTCGGCTGGCCCAGGGTCAGGAACTGGTCAGCGCTGTCCAATCAGCCCTGGACTACACCTGGCGCACCCTGCGCGACGCCGACCAGCTGGGTCGCGGACAGTTTGTCCCGCGCCGCCTGCCGCTGGATTTCTGCTCATGAGCCGGCCTTCAAAACTGCGCGGCCTGTACGCGATCACCGACGGCCAATTGCTGGCCGGCAGGTTCCTGGCATATGTCGAAGCCGCACTGGACGGTGGCGTCACGCTCTTGCAGTACCGCGACAAGAGCCAGGACGAGTCACGCCGCCTGCGCGAAGCCAGTGAGCTGCTGAAGCTCTGCGAACGCTACAAGACCCAATTGATCATCAACGATGACGCTGAACTGGCGGCGCGCCTGGGTGTGGGTGCGCACCTGGGCCAGACCGACGGTTCGCTGTCGGGCGCCCGCGCCCTGCTGGGTCACCAGGCCATCGTCGGTGCAACCTGTCATGGGCGCCTTGAACTGGCCGAACAGGCCAAAGCTGACGGGGCCAGCTACGTGGCCTTTGGACGCTTTTTCAACTCGCTGACCAAGCCTGATGCTCCGGCAGTGCCCTTGCAGTTGCTGGAGCAGGTCCGTGCCAAAATCAACCTGCCCATTGCGGTGATCGGCGGCATTACCCTGGACAACGCCGCGCCACTGATCGAGCACGGTGCCGACCTGTTGGCGGTGGTCAACGGTCTGTTCGGCGCCGACAGCCCAGCGCAAGTCACCCGTCGCGCAAGGGCCTTCAACGATTTGCTGGCCCGCAGCTGACAGGCCGTTAAAAAACGTAGGCGAGGCAGCCAGTGCAAGGCAAAAACAGGCGAGAAAGCGCAGTTTACGAGCAGTAAATGAGCATTTTGAGCCGTTTTTTAACGCAGCAATGGCGCGCGTAGCGCCGTAGGCGCCCAGCCAGCAGGTAGTTTTTCAACAGCCTGCTGATCAAATGAGCCTGAAGCCGCTGCCGGCTTCCAGGCTCAGCAGCGCCCGCTTGCGTTCCACGCCACCGGCATAGCCGGTCAGGTCACCGGCCGCACCGACCACCCGATGACACGGCACGATGATTGAAATCGGATTACGCCCATTGGCAGTGCCAACCGCACGCGAGTGCCCGGCGCTGAGCCCCATTTTTTTTGCCATCGCCCCGTAGGACAGCAGTTCGCCATAGGGGATACGCGCCAGTTCCTTCCAGACCTGTTCCTGAAACGGCGTACCGCGAGCGCGCAGGGGCAGCTCGAACACCTGCCGTTCACCGCTAAAGAACTCCTGCAATTGCTCGCGGGCCATGGCAATGATGCGCGGCAATGCGCCGTCGTCCGGCATCACCAGCAGTTCGGGGTAGTGCTTCTGACCTACAAAGAACACGCCGGTCAATGCGTCGTCTTCGGCGCGCAGCACGATATCGCCCAACGGGCTGACAAACAGATAACCCGGTTTCATCGTTTTGCCTCCTCACTCAACCGCCACAGATGCACCACCGCATACGCGCGCCAGGGAGCCCAACGGCTGGCGTAGTCATCGAGTTGCCCGGCAGTGGCGCAACCCAGGTATTTTTTCAGCACCGCATCACCCTGCGGGAACGCATTGGGCCAGCCCAGCGCCCGCATGGCAATGTATTGCACGGTCCACTCGCCAATCCCACGGATCTGCCGCAACGCGGCCAGGGTCGGCTGCAATGGCACCAGTGGCTCCAGCACAATGGCGCCTGCCGTCACTTGCCTGGCGACCTCGATGATCGCTTCGGCACGGATACCGATCAGCCCACAATCGATCAGCGCCTGAGGCTCGAGCCCGACCAGTACATGCGCAGCCGGAAAAGCATGCCGCAACCCTTCAGGTGCATTCGCCACCGGGGTGCCATAGCGTTCGGCGATTCGGCCGAGAATCTGCCGCGCTCGCAGCACCGAAATCTGCTGGCCCACCACCGCACGTACGGCAATCTCGAAACCGTCGAACGTCCCCGGCACGCGCATGCCCGGCAAACCATCGACCAGCGTGCCGAGGTGTTCATCGACCAGATCGGGTCGGCAGCCGGTATCGAACACCCGACGAACCAGCCCCAACACCTGAACGATGGCCGGTTGTAATGAGCTGGAGACCTCGACTTGCAGGGCATGCCGCTTACCGACATGACTGACATTGATCCAGCCTGCCAGGCGTGTGCCGCCCTGCTCGACCTCGATCAGTCGGCTATAACGCTCTGGCTCGACACACTCGACCCCGGCAATGCAGCGCTGCGCCAGAAAAGCCAGCACCCCTTGCCAGGCGAAAGGCGGCCGGTAGGCCAGTTCGAAACGCAGGCCCTGGGTCAGTGATGCCTGGCGCGTCTTGCGCAGCCGCGATGGGTTAAGGCCGTAGCGCGCCAGAAACACATCATTGAAGCGCCGCACACTGCCAAACCCCGAAGCCAGGGCCACCTCGGCCATGGGCAGGCCAGTGTCAGTCAGCAGCCGCTTGGCGGTCAGCAGCTTCTGGGTCTGGGCATAGCCGACCAGCCCCACACCGAATTCGGCCTCGAAGATCCGCCGCAGATGCCGGGCCGTCACCCCGACCCGCTGCGCCAGATCCTCCAGGCTGCGACCATTGAGGTAGCCTTGCTCGATCAGGCGCGCCGCGGCCTGCGCCAGATGTCCGGAAACATCCAGTGCCGCGTGCCCTGGGGCCAGTTCGGGACGACAGCGCAGGCATGGCCGATAACCGGCCTGCTCAGCCGCCGCTGCACTGCTATAGAAGGTGCAATTGCTGGCCAGCGGTGCGCGCACCGGGCAGACCGGCCGGCAGTAGATACCGGTCGACGAGACGCCCATAAAAAACCAGCCATCGAAGCGACGGTCACGGGCCACGAAGGCGGCATAGCAGGTTTGCGGATCGAGTCTGTTCATGGGCCGACTGTAACCCTGTGCCGGGCGAAAGTCTGGCTGAAATCGGACATCGACAACCGGGCTGCCGAGGCATTTGTTATAGTGCCACCTCTTGCGCCACCAGCACTGGCGCAAACCCGATTTCCGTTTCAAAAGCAGAGACCCGATCATGTCCCGTTCCGAAACATTGTTCGCCAATGCCCAAAAACACATCCCCGGAGGCGTCAACTCTCCGGTGCGAGCGTTCAAGAGCGTGGGCGGCACGCCGCTGTTCTTCAAACATGCTGCGGGCGCCTATGTAACGGACGAAGACGACAAACGCTATGTCGATTACGTGGGTTCCTGGGGGCCGATGATTCTTGGTCACAGCCATCCGGAGGTGCTCGATGCAGTGCGCAGCCAGTTGGAGCACGGCCTGTCCTATGGCGCGCCAACTGCCATGGAAACCGAAATGGCCGACCTGGTGTGCAGCCTGGTACCGTCCATGGAAATGGTGCGCATGGTCAGCTCGGGCACCGAGGCGACCATGAGCGCCATTCGCCTGGCTCGCGGCTACACCGGCCGCGACAGCATCATCAAGTTCGAGGGCTGCTATCACGGTCACTCCGACAGCCTGCTGGTCAAGGCCGGCTCCGGCGCGCTGACCCTCGGCGTGCCAAGCTCCCCCGGCGTACCGGCGGCGTTCGCCAAACACACCCTGACCCTGCCATTCAACGACCTGTCGGCTGCCCGCCAGATGCTGGCCGAAGTGGGTCAGGAAGTGGCATGCATCATCGTCGAGCCGGTGGCCGGCAACATGAACTGCGTACCGCCAGCGCCAGGCTACCTGCAGGGCCTGCGTGACCTGTGCGATGAGCACGGCGTGGTGCTGATCTTCGACGAAGTGATGACCGGCTTCCGGGTCGCCCTGGGCGGCGCGCAGGCTTACTACGAGGTGACTCCGGACCTGTCGACATTCGGCAAGATCATTGGCGGCGGCATGCCGGTGGGCTGCTTCGGCGGCAAGCGCGAAATCATGTCGCACATCGCACCGCTGGGCCCGGTCTATCAGGCCGGTACCCTGTCGGGCAACCCGCTGGCGATGGCCGCCGGCCTGACCACCCTGCGCCTGATCAGCCGCCCGGGCTTTCATGACGAACTTGAAGCCTTCACCGGCCGTCTGCTCGCCGGTCTGCAGGCGCGTGCCGATGCCGCCGGTATTGCCTTCACCACCACTCAGGCCGGTGGCATGTTCGGCTTGTACTTCACTGAACTGAAAGACATCGTGACCTTTCAGGACGTGATGAGCAGCGATGCCGAGCGCTTCAAGCGCTTCTTCCACCTGATGCTCGACGGCGGCGTGTACCTGGCGCCAAGTGCCTTCGAGGCCGGTTTCACCTCCATCGCCCACGGCGAAGCCGAGCTGCAACTGACCCTGGATGCGGCTGAAAAGGCCTTTGCAGCGCTGAAATAATCCATCGGCCAGCCCTGATCACTCATCAGGGCTGGCACCGGCTTAGTGCTTTACCCTCTAAAAACAAGCGTTTTAAAAGCCGTGCAGCAGAAAAACCGTAAACACTTTGTAAGGTTGCCTCAGCTTATTTCATAATGCGCGCCAGCACCTTTCGCTGTACGGGCCCAGCCCGCACCTTTTTCGCCCGCACCTTATCCAGAGGTAAGTCGACTCCCATGAACCGCACCGGCCGCACCCTTGCATTGGGCTGCCTGTTGCTTATCTTTCCCCTGCTGGCCCACGCCGCAGGTGGCAACTCGCTGCTGATTCCAGCGATGGGTCGTTGCACCCTCAATACACTGCCGGAAAACCTGCCCGACGCCCTGACGGCGTGCAAACAGGCCGCACAGTCCGGGGATGCACAGGCGCAATACGAGTTGGGCGAGTTCTACTACGAGGGCAAACAGACATCTCGCGATCTGGCGCAGGCACTTGATTACTTCGAGAAAGCGTCGCTGCAGGGTCATGCCCAGGCGCAATACCGGCTGGGTTCGATGTTCGCGGCCGGCGAAGGCGTGCCGATGAACAACATCCAGGCTTACGTGATTCTGAAGATGGCGGCGGTCAACGGCGCAGAAGATGCCCTTGACGCAGCTGACGAAGTCTCGGCAAAGATGCAGCGCAGCGAGCTGGAGGCCGCCACCCAGGTACTCGGGCAGATCTTCCGCAAGTACCTTCTGGAGTTGCAGACAGCCGAAGGGCGGACGCCGTTCTCGCCGCTGCCTTAAGCATTATTTCTCCGGCATCGGTACCGGAAACGGCATTACATTGCCGGTGCCTTTCGCCTCACTGATCTTCGGCGTGCCCATCCGCTCGACCTCGTCGATGCGCACGATCGAATGCATCGGCACAAAACTGCGCACCACGCCCTCGAATTGCGCCTTGAGCTTTTCTTCACTGGGGTCGACGACCACGGTGGTTCGCTCGCCAAAGACAAACTCTTCCACCTCAAGAAATCCCCACAGATCACTCTGATAGATCTGCTTGGCGTACATTTCGAACACCTGGCCCTGGTTGAGGAAGATCACTTTGTAGATGGGAGATTCACGTTTGGTCATGGTTGCGGCAAGGATCGCTTGGCAGAAAAAAGGCCGAAACTATAGCACGTCGCTCAGACCGGCAACGCTAGAAGACCGCACAGTTCATCCCTATAATGCGCGGTTCTTTGAATCAGCAGATTATTTGAGCATGGCCAAGAAGCTTTATATCGAAACCCACGGTTGCCAGATGAACGAGTACGACAGCTCGCGCATGGTCGACCTGCTGGGCGAGCATCAAGCCCTGGAAGTCACCGCACGCGCCGAAGATGCCGACGTGATTCTGCTCAATACCTGCTCGATCCGCGAACGCGCCCAGGATCGGGTGTATTCCCAGTTGGGCCGCTGGCGCGAACTGAAGCTGGCCAACCCGGAAATGGTCATTGCTGTCGGCGGCTGTGTCGCCAGCCAGGAAGGCGCGGCCATCCGCGACCGGGCCCCTTATGTCGACGTGGTGTTTGGTCCACAGACCCTGCACCGCCTGCCGGAAATGATCGACGCCGCACGGGTCAGCCGTGAACCGCAGGTTGACGTTTCGTTCCCGGAAATCGAAAAGTTCGACCATTTGCCCGAGCCGCGGGTCGATGGCCCGACCGCTTATGTGTCGGTCATGGAAGGCTGCAGCAAGTACTGTACGTTCTGTGTAGTGCCCTATACCCGTGGCGAGGAAGTCAGCCGACCGTTCGATGACGTGATTGGTGAAGTCATTCACCTGGCCGAGAACGGTGTGCGCGAAGTCACCTTGCTGGGCCAGAACGTCAACGGTTATCGCAGCACCAACCCGGACGGCAGCGTGGCCGATCTGGCCGACCTGATTCGTGTGGTCGCAGCGATCGACGGCATCGACCGGATTCGCTACACCACTTCGCACCCGCTGGAGTTCTCCGACAGCCTGATCCAGGCCCACGCCGAGGTGCCGGAGCTGGTCAAACACCTGCACCTGCCGGTGCAGTCAGGCTCTGACCGGGTTCTGGCGGCGATGAAGCGCAACCATACTGTGCTGGAGTACAAGTCGCGGTTGCGCAAGCTCAAGGCGGCGGTGCCAGACATTTGCATCAGTTCGGACTTCATCATTGGTTTTCCTGGCGAAACCGAGAAAGACTTCGAGAACACCATGAAGCTGGTTCAGGATGTAGGCTTCGATTTCTCGTTCTCGTTCATCTACAGCCCGCGCCCTGGTACGCCGGCCGCAGACCTGAAGGACGAAACCCCGGAAGAGGTGAAGAAGCAGCGGCTTAATGCCTTGCAGCACCGTCTGAATCAGCAGGGCTTTGAGATCAGCCGACAAATGGTCGGCAGCACCCAGCGGATTCTGGTGACCGATTACTCCAGGAAGGATCCTGGGCAGTTGCAGGGGCGTACCGAGAACAATCGCATCGTCAACTTTACGTGTGATAACCCGCGGTTGATCGGGCATTTTGTCGATGTGCATATTGATGATGCGCAGCCGCACTCGTTGCGTGGGTCGTTGTTGCAGTAAGGCAACTATCGGGCTTGGCTAGCCCCCGTGGGAGGGAGCTTTGCTCGCGACAGGGCCAGTAAAGCCGGTGCATTTGCGCGGGCCTCACCAGAGCAGTCGCCAGCAAAGCTGCCTCCCACAGGACCGTGTTGTCCTTGACTGATCGGCATTACCCTGTAGGGGCGACCTCGGCTTGGGCGGATCACCCCGCTCGCTCCCAACCAATTACAAGTCAGAGCTTTCCCACAGCGAACACTGGGGTTATTCTTCAGTTCAATTCAACAGCCGTCGGGCGGCTAAAAAAGACCTTGAACGCACCCATAGAACCTCATCGTTTCATCCTCGAACCTTTCGAGGCCCATCGTTTCGCCAACCTGTGCGGACAATTCGACGAGCATCTGCGCCTGATCGAACAGCGCCTGGATATCGAGATCCGTAACCGGGGCAATCAGTTCGAGCTGATCGGCGACGCCCAACGCACGTCTTCTGCGGAAAACCTGCTGCGCTTGCTGTACCGGGAGACCAAAGGCTCTGACCTGACCCCGGACATGGTGCATCTGTTCCTCCAGGAGTCGGGCATCGAGGCCATGAATGCCGGTCCCGCCGCTGACCCCAGTGTCGCGCTGCGCACCAAGAAAGGCATGATCCGGCCGCGGGGTTTCAACCAGCAGCGCTACGTCAAATCGATTCTCGGCAACGACATCAACTTCGGCATCGGTCCGGCCGGTACCGGCAAGACCTACCTGGCGGTGGCTTGCGCCGTCGATGCGCTGGAGCGCGAGCAGATCCGCCGCATCCTGCTGGTGCGTCCGGCGGTCGAAGCGGGCGAGAAGCTGGGTTTTCTGCCCGGTGACCTGGCGCAGAAGATCGACCCCTACCTGCGTCCGCTCTACGATGCGCTTTACGAGATGCTCGGCTTCGAATACGTAGCCAAGCTGATCGAAAAGCAGGTCATCGAAATTGCTCCGCTGGCCTACATGCGTGGTCGCACCCTTAATAACAGCTTCATCATTCTCGACGAGAGTCAGAACACCACCGTCGAGCAGATGAAAATGTTCCTGACCCGTATTGGCTTCGGCTCCACCGCCGTGATCACCGGTGACATCACCCAGGTCGACCTGCCACGCGGCACAAAATCGGGCCTGGCGCACGTCATCGAGGTGCTCAAGGATGTGCCGGGTATCAGTTTCACCCACTTCAAGCCCAAAGATGTCGTGCGTCATCCGCTGGTGCAACGCATCGTCGAGGCCTACGAGCGCTTCGAAACGCAGCACGCCGACCCGGCCACGAACCAGCGGGGCGGCGACCGCGATGCTTGAGCTGGACCTGCAAATCGCCAGCAAGGATGCGGCACCGACTCAAGCCCAGTTTCGCCTGTGGTGTGAAATGGGCTTGCGCCAGCGCAAGGCCGACTCGGAAATGACCATCCGGCTGGTGGATGAAACCGAAGGCCGCGAGCTCAATCACATCTGGCGGCAAAAGGATTACGCCACCAACGTTCTGTCGTTCCCGGCCGACGTTCCTGACGAGTTGCTGGATATTCCGCTGCTTGGCGATCTGGTCATCTGCGTGGCAGTGGTCAATCGCGAAGCGCAGGAGCAAGGCAAGAGCGTTGATGCGCACTGGGCGCACATGGTTATCCATGGTTGCCTGCACCTGCTCGGCTACGACCACATCGACGATGAGGAAGCCGAAGAAATGGAAGCGCTGGAACGAACGTTGCTTGAGGAGCTGGGCTACCCGGATCCCTACGCGGACGACGAGAGCGACGAACCCCAACATTCAGACACACCACGCAAGGACCACGAGTAAGGGCCATGAGCGAAGATCGATCGAGCAACGGGCAAAAGTCATGGCTGGGCAAATTGACCCAGGCTTTTGCCCACGAGCCCAAAAACCGCCAGGAGCTGCTTGAGCTGCTGCGCGAAGCACACCAGAACAAACTGCTCGACAGCGAGGCACTGGCCATTGTCGAAGGCGCCATCCAGGTCGCAGACCTGCAGGTGCGCGACATCATGGTTCCGCGTTCGCAGATGATCAGTATCAAGGCGACGCAAAGCCCGCATGAATTTCTGCCGGCCGTCATCGACGCCGCGCACTCGCGTTACCCGGTCATTGGCGAGAGCCACGATGACGTGCTTGGCGTGCTGCTGGCCAAGGACCTGCTGCCCCTGATCCTCAAGCAGGACAGCAACCCCGACGACATCAAGAACCTGCTGCGCCCGGCCACGTTCGTGCCCGAGTCCAAGCGCCTCAACGTGCTGCTGCGTGAGTTTCGCGCCAATCACAACCACATGGCCATCGTCATTGACGAATACGGCGGCGTGGCGGGCCTGGTGACCATCGAAGACGTGCTGGAACAGATCGTCGGCGACATCGAAGACGAGCACGACGTCGAGGAAGACAGCTACATCAAGCCATTGCCCAGTGGTGACTTCCTGGTCAAGGCCCTGACCCCTATCGAGAGCTTCAACGAGTTCTTCGACAGCGAGTTTTCCGACGACGAGTTCGATACCGTCGGCGGCCTGGTCATGAATGCTTTCGGCCATCTGCCCAAGCGCAACGAGACCACCGAGATCGGCGCCTACCGTTTCCGCATTCTCAATGCCGACAGCCGCCGCATTCACCTGCTGCGCCTGAGCCCTGTTTCAAGAGTATGAGCCGTCTCTATTAAGGAAACCTGATGCGCTGGATCACCCGCCCCGGCTGGCCCGGTAACCTGCTGGCCGTGGCGGCCGGTGGCCTCACCACCCTGGCATTGGCGCCGTTCGACATCTGGCCGCTGGCCATGGTTGCCATTGCACTGTTCTACCTTGGCCTGCGCGATGTGAGTCCGCGTCAGGCACTGGTGCGGGGCTGGTGTTTCGGCTTCGGCCTGTTTGGCGCGGGGACCAGCTGGATCTACGTCAGCATCAACACCTACGGTGGCGCCTCAGCGCTGCTGGCAGGCCTGTTGATGCTGCTGTTCATCGCACTGATCGCCCTGTTCTTCGCCCTGCCAGCCTGGCTTTGGGCACGCTGGCTGCGACGCAGCGAGCGGCCGCTGGCCGATGCGCTGGCGTTCGCGGCACTGTGGGTTTTGCAAGAAACTTTCCGCGGCTGGTTCCTGACCGGTTTCCCGTGGCTGTACTCGGGCTATAGCCAGCTTGAGGGTCCATTGGCCGGACTGGCACCGGTCGGCGGCGTCTGGCTGGTGTCCTTTGCTCTCGCCTTGAGCGTTGCGCTGCTGTGCAACCTGCCGCGTCTGCGCAACCAGCCCTCATTGCTCGCGGCGGCAGTCGTGCTGCTGCTCGGTCCCTGGGCGGCAGGCCTGGCCCTGAAGGATCACGCCTGGACTTCGCCCTCCGGCAACCCCCTGACCGTCGCGGCGCTGCAAGGCAACGTCGAACAGATGCTCAAGTGGGACCCGGCGCACCTTAACGCGCAACTGGCGCTGTACCGCGACATGACCTTTCGCTCGCAACCGGTCGACCTGATTGTCTGGCCGGAAACCGCAGTGCCGGTGCTCAAGGAAATGGCCGAAGGTTACCTGACCATGATGGGCAACTTCGCCGGCGAGCGACGTTCGGCGCTGATTACCGGCGTGCCGGTGCGCGAACTCAGCGGCCGCGGCGAGTACCGCTATTACAACGCGATCACCGTCACCGGCGAGGGTGACGGCACTTACTTCAAGCAGAAACTGGTGCCCTTCGGCGAGTACGTACCGCTGCAGGATCTGCTGCGCGGCCTGATCGAGTTTTTCAACCTGCCGATGTCGGACTTTGCCCGCGGGCCAAATGACCAGGCGTTGTTGCAGGCCAAGGGTTACCAGATCGCGCCGTATATCTGTTACGAAGTGGTCTATCCGGAGTTCGCGGCCAGCCTGGCCGCCCGCAGCGACCTGCTGCTGACCGTGAGTAACGACACTTGGTTCGGCACCTCGATAGGCCCTCTGCAGCACCTGCAAATGGCGCAGATGCGCGCCCTTGAAGCAGGCCGCTGGATGATCCGCGCCACCAACAACGGGGTCACCGCCCTGATCGACCCGTATGGCCGCATCACCCGGCAAATTGCGCAGTTCGAACGTGGCGTGCTGTATGGCGAGGTGGTGCCGATGCATCACCTGACCCCGTACCTGCGCTGGCGCTCCTGGCCACTGGGGATTGTCTGCGCCGTGCTGCTGGGCTGGGCGTTCATCACCCGCCGCAAAACAGCATAACCGCCGCGGGTTACGGATACACCCACGGATACACCAGTGCTCCTGCTGCTTCGTTAAGCAGCAGGGCGCTCTGGCCAAAGGCACGGCTTTCCGGTAACCAGCCGCCGAAAGGTCGGGCATTGTCCACGCCCAGAAAACCCACCGGCGCGCCGATCACCGTAAAGCCAGCCTGCTCGAAACTCCAGCGTGCGCGGGGCATGTGCCAGGCCTGGGTGACCAGCACCACGCGGGTCAATCCCGACGGCGCCAGTTGCTGCGCGGTCATGGTCGCGTTTTCCCAAGTGGTGCGGCTGCGCTCTTCAAGCCAGCGCACACTGACGCCGAAATCCCGGCTCAATACATCACTCATGATCCGCGCCTCACTGGGCGGCTGGCCGTAGTGCAGACCTCCGCTGACCAGCAGTGGCAGCCCGCTGGCTTTGGCCAGGCGTGCGGCCATTTGCAAGCGTTGCAGGCCCATGTCGGTGGGCACATCTTCACCCCAGGCCGGCGCGTTACGCTCACGGCCATTGCCCAGCACCACGATCGCATCGGCCTGGTCGGCGAGTGTCGACCACTGCTCAAGCGCCAGTGGCGGCACCCGCTCCAGTTGCCGGGCAGCCTGCTCGACCGCCACCGGCAGGCTCATCAACCATAGGCCGCCCAGCCCCGTCACCCAGCACAGCAAGGCCAGGCGCGGTCGCGAACCACGCAACCACCAGCCCAGCACAAGCAGAAGCAACAGAACACCCGGAGGTAACAGCAGGGTTTTGAACAGATAACGCAAAGGCATCGGGCATCTCCATCGATGCCCGAAGCCTAGATTGATTGGTGCCAGGCAACAATGCCTGCTGAACGGGCCCGCAGCCCGCGATGATCAGAACTTGAAGAAATTCTGTGAATAACGGCCCGATCTGGCCACGGTGTTGGTCCGCCTCTTGTCTTCGAGCCAGATGACTCTGGCCAAATCCTGCGACACCCTGACTGGCACGGATCGCTCCGGTGCATCATTGAAGCTGCCCTCAGACTTACCCTTAACAGCCCCGTTTGCCGCCTTCACGCCTTTTTCAAGGTAGGCCTCGATCCACTCGAATTCAGCATCGCTCAACCCATCAAGTTCAAGCTCATCGGGTAACTCATTGCGAAGCCGGACTGCTGTGCTGGCCGTTTCCAGCGCAAGTCCGAGTCGATTGATCAAACGTTCATACAGCTCAGAAGTGACTACTGTGTGCTGCAACTCTGTCATCCGCTCACCTCTTTGAAGATAGGACATACCCTCGTTGTTGAGCTTAGCGCTGCTATTGAAACAGGCGGGAAACTGCGACAAACGGCAGGAACTGGCCAGCGAATGCGACGCTGGGCGGTTTTTTTGCCGCTCGCCAGCGCAATCAGGGTTTCCCTCGATAGACAGCGCTCATGTATGCTACGGCGTTTCCTGTCACTCCACTTGCGCTCTCCTGAGCCGGAACGCAGCGCCCAGCCCTCGTGCCGGGTGCCGAACGACTCGGCGAAGCGATGAAGAGGCCAAGGGTCACCACTCCTTAGTTAAAAGCAGCCATGCACGAACTCTATCAGCCCCGCGAAATCGAAGCCGCCGCCCAATCCTTCTGGGATGAGCAAAAGTCTTTTGCAGTCAGTGAACAGCCAGGCAAGGAGACTTTCTACTGCCTGTCGATGTTTCCTTACCCCAGCGGCAAGCTGCACATGGGTCATGTGCGCAACTACACCATCGGTGACGTGATTGCCCGTTACCATCGCATGCAGGGCAAGAACGTCCTGCAACCGATGGGTTGGGACGCTTTTGGCATGCCGGCAGAAAACGCCGCGATGAAGAACAACGTCGCGCCGGCCAAATGGACCTACGAAAACATTGCCTACATGAAGTCCCAGCTCAACAGCCTGGGCCTGGCAATCGACTGGTCCCGCGAAGTGACCACCTGCAAGCCCGACTACTATCGCTGGGAGCAGTGGCTGTTCACCCGCCTGTTCGAAAAAGGCGTGATTTATCGCAAGAACGGCACCGTCAACTGGGACCCGGTGGACCAGACCGTACTGGCCAACGAGCAGGTCATCGACGGCCGTGGCTGGCGTTCGGGCGCGCTGATCGAAAAGCGCGAAATCCCGATGTACTACTTCCGCATCACCGACTACGCAGACGAACTGCTCGAAAGCCTCGACGAACTGCCGGGCTGGCCTGAGCAGGTCAAAACCATGCAGCGCAACTGGATCGGCAAATCCCGCGGCATGGAAGTGCAATTCCCCTATGACCAGGCGAGCATCGGCCACGCCGGCGCGCTGAAAGTCTTCACCACCCGTGCCGACACGCTGATGGGCGCCACCTACGTGGCGGTGGCCGCCGAGCACCCGCTGGCCACCCAGGCCGCCGTCAACGACCCGGCGCTGCAGGCGTTCATCGAAGAATGCAAGAGCGGCAGCGTCGCCGAAGCCGACGTTGCCACCCAAGAGAAGAAGGGCATGCCCACTGCCCTGTTCGTCGAGCATCCGCTGACCGGCGAGAAACTGCCGGTGTGGGTCGCCAACTACGTGCTGATGCACTACGGCGACGGCGCAGTCATGGCCGTACCGGCCCACGACGAGCGCGACTTCGAATTTGCCCGCAAGTACAACCTGCCGATCAAGGCCGTGGTGCGCACCAGCGCTGGCGACGAGGTCGGTAGCGATTGGCAGGCCGCTTATGGCGAGCATGGCCAGTTGATCAATTCCGGTGAGTTCGACGGCCTGGACTTCCAGGGTGCCTTCGACGCCATCGAAGTGGCACTGATCAGCAAGCAACTGGGCAAATCCCGGACCCAGTTCCGCCTGCGCGACTGGGGCATCAGCCGCCAGCGCTACTGGGGCTGCCCGATCCCGATCATCCACTGCCCGTCCTGCGGCGACGTACCGGTGCCCGAAGATCAACTGCCGGTAAAACTGCCCGAAGACGTGGTGCCCGACGGCGCCGGTTCGCCACTGGCGCGCATGCCTGAGTTTTATGAGTGCAGCTGCCCGAAATGCGGCACTGCAGCCAAGCGCGAAACCGACACCATGGACACCTTCGTCGAGTCGTCGTGGTATTTCGCCCGCTATGCCTCGCCCAACTACGAAGGCGGCATGGTCGATCCGAAAGCGGCCAACCACTGGCTGCCGGTCGATCAGTACATTGGCGGTATCGAACACGCGATCCTGCACTTGCTGTATGCGCGCTTCTTCCACAAGCTGATGCGCGACGAAGGCCTGGTCACGTCCAACGAGCCGTTCAAGAACCTGCTGACCCAGGGCATGGTGGTCGCCGAAACCTACTACCGCACCGCCAGCAACGGCGGCAAGGACTGGTTCAACCCGGCCGACGTCGAAGTCGAGCGCGACGCCAAAGCCAAGATCATTGGCGCACGCCTGAAGACCGATGGCTTGCCGGTGGAAATTGGCGGCACCGAGAAGATGTCCAAGTCCAAGAACAACGGCGTGGATCCTCAGGCGATGATCGACGCCTACGGTGCCGACACCTGCCGCCTGTTCATGATGTTCGCCTCGCCACCTGACCAGAGCCTGGAATGGTCCGACTCCGGTGTCGAGGGCGCAAGCCGCTTCCTGCGTCGCGTCTGGCGCCTGGCCCATGCCCACGTCAGCCAGGGCCTGCCAGGCAAGCTGGACAGCACCGCACTGGACGACGCACAGAAAGCGGTACGCCGCTCCATCCATGCGGCCATCAAGCAGGCCAGCACTGATGTCGGTCAGTTCCACAAGTTCAACACCGCCATTGCCCAGGTAATGACCTTGATGAACGTGCTGGAGAAAGCCTCGCAAGCCAGCCAACAGGACCGCGCCTTGCTGCAAGAGGGGCTGGAAACCGTAGCCCTGCTGCTCGCGCCGATCACCCCGCACATCAGCCACGTGGTGTGGCAACAGCTCGGTCATGCCGGCGCCGTCATCGATGCAGCCTGGCCGGTACTGGATGAAAGTGCTCTGGTGCAGGACAGCCTGCAAGTGGTGGTTCAGGTCAACGGCAAGCTGCGCGGCCATATCGAAGTGTCGGCCAGTGCCAGCCGCGAAGAAGTCGAAGCCGCCGCCCGCGTCAACGAAAACGTGCTGCGCTTCCTCGACGGCCTGACCATCCGCAAGGTCATCGTCGTGCCAGGAAAACTGGTCAATATCGTCGCAAGCTGATGAGCCAGGCGCCCGGCCGGTCCGGGCGCCCGCCAATTTCCAGGGTACGCACAGCGTGCCCATACGGGTTCAAGGGGAGTATCAAGATGATCAAACGCAATCTGCTGGTGATCGGCATGGCCGTGGTATTGAGTGCCTGTGGCTTCCAGTTGCGTGGTACCGGCACCAACCAGTTGAGCATCACCGAGCTGGACGTAAGCGCCCGCAATGCTTACGGCGAGACCGTCACCCAGCTCAATCGCCTGCTCACCGCTGGCGGCGTCAAAGTCTACACCGGCGCACCGTACAAACTGGTCCTGGTCAACGAAGCCGAGACCCAGCGTACCGCCAGTTACTCCGGCTCTGGCCGTTCTGCCGAGAACCAGCTGACCTCGACCCTCAACTACGAAATCCGCGGTATCCAGGATCGCTTCCTGCTGGCTGACAAGATCTCTGTCGATCGCATTTATGTTCACGACGGCAACAACCTGACCGGCTCCGACCAGGAAGCCGCGCAGATCCGTCAGGAAATGCGTCACGATCTGGTACAGCGCATGCTGGCCCGTCTGCAACAGTTGACTCCGCAGCGTCTGGACCAATTGCAAGCCCAGGCTGATGAAGTGGCCCGTGCCGAGGAACAAGCGCGTCAGGAGGCCCAGCGCCTGCGTGACGAAACACCTCAGCAGTCACCTATCGAAATCCCCGGCCGCTAAGCCTCAGGGGCCAGTACGCTGGCCCCGAAGCTGCCTGACCATGAAGCTCGCCCCCGCCCAACTCGGCAAACACCTGCAAGGGACTCTCGCACCGGTCTATGTGATCAGTGGCGATGACCCCCTGCTTTGCCAGGAAGCTGCTGACGCCATTCGCGCAGCAGCGCGCCTGCAAGGCTTCGACGAACGTCAGGTGTTCAGCGCCGACAGCAACTTTGACTGGGGCACCCTGCTCCAGGCCGGCGCCAGCCTGTCGCTGTTCGCTGAACGGCGTCTGCTGGAACTGCGCCTGCCCTCGGGCAAGCCCGGTGACAAGGGCGCTGCGGCGCTGATCGAGTATTGCTCGCGCCCGGCTGAAGATACGCTGCTGCTGATCAGCCTGCCCAAGCTTGACGGGAGCGCGCAGAAAACCAAGTGGGGCAAGGCACTGATCGACGGCCAACACTGCCAGTTCGTCCAGATCTGGCCGGTGGACGCCGGCCAGTTGCCACAGTGGATCCGCCAACGTCTGTCCCAGGCCGGGCTGGCGGCCACCCAGGACGCGGTGGAACTGATTGCCGCACGGGTCGAAGGCAACCTGTTGGCTGCCGCTCAGGAAATCGAAAAGCTCAAGCTGATGGCCGAAGCCGGCCAGATCACGGTGGACACCGTGCAGGCTGCGGTGGCTGACAGCGCGCGGTTCGATGTATTCGGCCTGACCGACGCGGTGCTCAATGGCGAAGCCGCGCATGCACTGCGCATTCTTGAAGGGTTGCGCGGCGAGGGCGTAGAGACGCCGGTCGTGCTTTGGGCCCTGACCCGCGAGCTGCGCTCGCTGGCGACCATGGCCATGCAATACAACCAGGGCATGCCGCTGGACAAAGTGTTCAGCTCGGCGCGCCCGCCGGTCTGGGACAAACGCAAGCCGTTGATGAGCAAAGCCCTGCAACGGCTGTCCAGCAAGCGCTGGAACCAGCTGTTGCTCGAAGCCCAGCGCATTGATGAGCAGATCAAGGGCCAGGCACCAGGCTCGGCCTGGAGCAGCCTGGGCCGCCTGGCACTGTTGATGGCAGGCCAGCGCCTGGCGCTGCCTGCCGAGTAGCAGCGGCTTGAGCCGCGAAAGCCTCGCATCACGAACTGTTCAGATAAGCGCTGCATGCCTTTGCGGGAACGAGCTCGCTCGTGAAGGGGCCGGCAAAGTCACAGCAGATGTCGTGTTTTCACTGGCTTCTTCGTCGGTATGTCGCCCAGACCAAGCTCGCGCCCACCGGGGCATAAAGCACTTAACTGAACACTATTGCGGCCAAAGCCGCTCTTGCAGTGGCGGTCTGCATGATAGTGCAGAGCTATTGGACAACGCCGCCCACAAGCCTGATGATGCGCCCCGTTCAACCCATCGGGGAATCCTGCCATGAGCCAGAAAAAACGGCCCAACAAAGCCAAGTCCATCGTCGCCCAGCCACTGTTCCGTTGTCGTCAGGAACGCCCGGCCAAGGGCAAAGGCAGTTACCAGCGCGAAGCCTTCCAGTCAAAAAACTGGGAGGCTTCCTGCTTTATGGCGGCTTGATAAATGCCGTTACTTTCCAAGCCCCTGCAACGTTGCGGGCATGTTAAGGTCTGCATCTAAACGGTATTCCTTTCTGGACCCCAGCATGCATTTCTGTTTGACCCAGCCCTGGCCGTTGCGCCAGCTGATCGCCGCCTCCAGCCTCGTTGCACTGGTCGCCTGCGCTGAAAAGCCCACCGCCGCCGATGCCACGCCTCTGCAAACCAGCAAAACCAATGCTCCAGCGGTTCTGACGCCAGTCGCTCCGCTGCAGGTCGACCAGAATCTGGCGATCGCGCCGACCATCAGCTTTGCCGAATGGCAGTCGGGCTTTCGCAACCAGGCCTTGCAGGCCGGCATCCGTGGTGAGGTGTTCGACAAGGCCTTCGCCGGGGTGACGCCGGACATGAGCGTGGTCAAGGCCGACCGCAGCCAGCCCGAGTTCAGCCGGCCGGTGTGGGAGTACCTCGATAACGCCATTTCCAATTCCCGGGTGCGCAAGGGCCAGGCGCTGCTGACCCAGTACGCCAGCGAGCTGCAGAGCATTGAGCAGCGCTATGGCGTCGACCGCCAGGCGCTGGTAGCGGTCTGGGGCATGGAGAGCAACTTCGGCCAGTTCCAGGGCTCACAGTCGGTGATCCGCTCGCTGGCGACCCTGGCTTATGAAGGCCGGCGCCCGGCCTTCGCGCAAAACCAGCTGCTCGCGGCGCTGCAGATTCTTCAGCAAGGTGATATCACCCCGGAACGCATGCTGGGTTCCTGGGCCGGCGCCATGGGCCAGACCCAATTCATGCCCACCACTTACCACACCCATGCGGTGGACTTCGACGGTGACGGCCGCCGTGATATCTGGAACAGCCCGGTAGATGCCCTGGCATCCGCTGCCCATTACCTGCAAAGCTCAGGCTGGCAACGTGGCCAGCCTTGGGGTTATGAAGTGGTGCTGGGCGGCGATTTCGACTATGCCCTGGCCGACCCGACAGTGCGCAAGAACCTGGCGCAGTGGCAGGCGCTGGGGGTCAAACTGCCCGACGGCTCGGCGCTACCATTGGCGGCCAGCCAGCAACAGGCCTCGTTGCTTTTGCCAGCGGGCTATCGTGGCCCGGCCTTCCTGGTGCTGGACAACTTCCGCGCCGTGCTCAAGTACAACAACTCAACCTCTTACGCGATGGCGATCAACCTGCTGGCCGATCGGCTCAAGGGCGCAGGGTTTATCGTAGGCAACTGGCCAAAGAGCGATCTGCCGTTGAGCCGCTCCGAGCGTATCGAGTTGCAGAGCCTGCTCAGTGCCCGTCAGTACGACGCTGGCGCGCCGGACGGGATAATCGGTGCCAATACCCGCAAGGCGATCCGCAGCGCCCAGCAGGCCTTTGGCTGGCCGGCGGACGGCTATCCGACCCATGAGTTGCTCAACGCCCTGCGCAAGCCCGCATCCTGATTCAGATCGGCCGGGGCGGCTTGCGAAACGCCGTCTGCTGCCGCTACCCGCCACGGCGCCGATCCAGCATTGGGCGGCGCCTGGCTAATATCGGCTCCAGGAGCAAGCGCAATCAACAGCAACAGACAGCACAAATAAAAAGGGCCGGATATCACTATCCGGCCCTTTTGCTTTTCAGCCTGGGATCACAGGGCTTTCTTGGCGATCTTGGCTTGCTCGTCAGCGTGGTACGAAGAGCGGACCAACGGGCCGGAGGCGACGTTCTTGAAGCCCATGCGGTAGCCTTCCTCGGCGAACCAGGCAAAGGTGTCGGGGTGTACGAAGCGTTGCACCGGCAGGTGGTTGCGCGAAGGTTGCAGGTACTGACCCAGGGTCAGCATGTCGATGTCATGTTCGCGCATGCGCTGCATGACCTCGATCACTTCGTCGTCGGTCTCGCCCAGGCCCAGCATCAGACCGGATTTGGTCGGTACATGCGGCACCATCTGCTTGAAGCGTTGCAGGAGGGTCAGCGACCACTGATAGTCCGAACCCGGCCGCGCAGCTTTGTACAGGCGCGGTACGGTTTCCAGGTTGTGGTTGAACACATCCGGCGGCTCGGCTGCGGTGATTTCCAGGGCCACGTCCATCCGCCCACGGTAGTCAGGCACCAGGGTTTCCAGTTGCACGTTGGGCGACAGGGCGCGGATTTCGCGGATACAGTCAGCGAAGTGCTGGGCACCGCCGTCGCGCAGGTCGTCGCGGTCGACGGAGGTGATCACCACGTACTTCAGGCGCAGGTCGGCGATGGCCACCGCCAGGTTGTGCGGCTCATCGACGTCCAGTGGCTTCGGACGACCATGGCCCACGTCGCAGAACGGGCAACGACGGGTGCAGATGTCGCCCATGATCATGAACGTCGCGGTGCCACCGGAGAAGCACTCGCCAAGGTTCGGGCAGGACGCCTCTTCACAGACACTGTGCAGCTTGTGCTTGCGCAGCAATTGCTTGATGCGGTCGACTTCCGGCGAAACCGGGATACGGACGCGAATCCAGTCGGGTTTTTTCGGCAGTTCTACGGTCGGAATGATCTTGACCGGGATGCGTGCGACTTTTTCCGCGCCGCGCAGCTTCACGCCGGCTTCGACTTTGGGACGGGGCGCGCGTTCGGAAATGTCGAGCGCGGGGATCAGGGTTTGCACGGTTTCAGTCATATCAGTCTATTCCGCCCGTAAGGGTCGCCTGCTCAGCATAGTCGAGGTGTCTGACGAGCTGCGCACGCAGCCGGGCACTTACCTCGGCAAATTCTATTGACCCGGCATGTTCGCTCAGCTGGGTCATCTTCAGCCCCGCATAACCGCAGGGATTGATGCGCCGGAACGGTTCCAGGTCCATGTCGACGTTCAACGCCAGGCCATGAAACGAACAACCGTTGCGAATGCGCAGGCCGAGCGACGCGATTTTCGCGCCGTCGACATAGACACCTGGTGCATCGGCCTTGGCCGCTGCAGTAACACCGTAGCTGCCCAGCAACTGGATCAGGCTGTTCTCGATCCGGGTAACAAGATCGCGAACACCACAGCCCTTGCGCCTGACATCCAGCAGCAGATAGGCAACCAGTTGACCAGGGCCATGATAAGTCACCTGGCCACCACGATCGACCTGCACGACCGGAATATCTCCGGGCAACAGCAGATGCTCGGCCTTGCCGGACTGCCCCTGGGTAAATACCGGCGGGTGCTCGACCAGCCAGACCTCATCGGCAGCCTCGCGGCTACGGGTGTCGGTAAAACGCTGCATCGCCTGCCAGGCCTGGCGGTAATCGACCAGACCCAGTTCACGAATGCCCAGTACATCGCTCATCAGAGCACCATGTGCACGATACCTGTCGCGCGCAAGGCGCTGTTGATATCGCGCAGTTGCTCTTCGCCGGTGGCGACGATGTGCAGTTGTACCGTGGTGTACTTGCCGTTGCTGCTTTGGCGCTCGGCCAGGGTGTCGATATCCACCGTGGCGTACTTGCTGAGGATCTCGATCACAGTATCAGTAAAGCCCACACCGGTATCACCGATCACCTTGATCGGGTAGTCGTTGCAGGGAAACTCGATTTTTGGCGACTGGACGTCGGTATCGGTCATGGCAGTAAAGGTCTCACAAGCCGTAAAGACGGACACGCCGCTGGTCCCAGGCAAGGACAAGCGGCGAAAAGATCGGCATTGATCAGGGCACACACAATAATCGGTTACGCGGGGTCAGGCGCCGTAACGGAGCGGCTTGCCTGACCCAGGCTCGCGATCTGCGTGCGAACCCGAATTAATTGAACAGGCCGAAGAAGAACAGGCGAATGCTATCCCACACGCGGCGGAAAAAGCCACCTTCCTCAACAGCATCGAGTGCGATCAGGTCAGCGGTGTGTATCACTTTGTCGTCCATGCGCACTTCAACCTTGCCGATAACATCGCCTTTGGCGATAGGCGCGATGAGCTGCGGATTCATGGTCATGCTGGCCGACAGCTTCTTCATTTGCCCTTTAGGCATGGTCAGGCTCAGATCCGACGCCAGGCCAGCCTTGACCTGACGTGTTGCACCTTTCCAGACCGGAGCCTGGGCCAGCTCTTGGCCTTTCTGGTAGAAGTTCTGGGTTTCGAAGAAACGGAAACCGTAGGTCAGCAGCTTCTGGGTTTCAGCCGCACGGGCCTGCTCGCTGTTGGTGCCGAAGACCACGGCGATCAGACGAGTGCCATCACGTACCGCCGACGACACCAGGCAGTAGCCAGCCTCTTCGGTGTGACCGGTCTTCAGGCCATCAACTGTCTTGTCGCGCCACAGCAGCAGGTTACGGTTAGGCTGCTTGATGCCGTTCCAGAAGAACTCTTTCTGCGAGTAGATCGCATAGTGCGCCGGATCTTCGTTGATGATCGCGCGGGCCAGCTTGGCCATGTCGTGCGCCGAGGAGTAGTGCTCGGGGTGCGGCAGGCCGGTGGGGTTCATGAAGTGGGTGTTGGTCAGCTTGAGGTCGGCCGAGGTCTTGTTCATCAGGTCGGCAAACGCGTCTTCACTGCCGGCGATGTGCTCGGCAATCGCCACACTGGCATCGTTACCCGACTGAATGATCACGCCGTGCAGCAGATCACTGACGCTGACCTGGCTGCCAACCTTGATGAACATCCGCGAGCCACCGGTGCGCCAGGCATTTTCACTGACGGTTACCGGGTCATTTTCACCGATCTGGCCACGACGGATTTCCAGGGTCGCGATATAGGCGGTCATCAGTTTGGTCAGGCTGGCTGGCGGCAGACGCTGGTCGCCGTTGCTCTCCACCAGAACGTTACCGCTGGCGGCATCCATCAGCACGTAGGACTTGGCGGCCAACTGCGGTGCAGCCGGTGTCATCTGCTCTACGGCCCATGCAGTGGGGGCGATCATCAGTGGCACTAGCAGGCACAGACGTTTTGCGAAGGTTGTGATGTTCATCCGTCTCTCGAAATTGCTGAATGGGCAGATATGCCCTCGCGGGCAAAACTCAAGGATCCGTCGCAGGCAGCGCCGCCCACGAGGTCCCGTAATGCCAGGCCAAACCTGGCAGGCAAGCCCCACAGGGCATTGCCGTCTACAACGCCGCCTCCTGCTCTGCACGGCAGATTGAGGCACGCTGCGCACCACCGGCGCACATGTCGCCGGCAGCGGTGGATCAATCGGCGGTTACCACACTGGGTTGCCCCAGGTTGGCCGACCTTATGCTGTCCTGCAGTTGCTGGGCCTCACCCTGCGTCGCCACCGGCCCCATCCGCACGCGATAGAGCGTCTGCTGGTTGCGGGCGATGGAACTGACGAACACCGGTGCGCGGACCATCGTGCTCAGCTTCGAGCGCAGCAGCTCCGCAGCATCCGGATTGGCGAAGGCTCCGACCTGGAGAAACAGCCCATCGGCTGATCCTGAAGCGTTTTTTTTTGCCTCGTCCTGCAAGGGTACAGGCGGCGCGGCGTGTTGCTGAGGCGGCGGTGTCCATTGCTCGATGGTCCCGGCCGAGGCAGTGATCACCGGCGCGGCGGGCTTGGGAGCCGGCTGTGCCTGGGCCATCATCAACGGCGCCGAGCGGCCACGCTGGGCCCACCACTCCTGAGGATCGATGCCTTCGACCTTGACCCGCGCCGTGCCGCTTTCGGCATAGCCAAGCTTCTTGGCCGCAGCATAGGACAGATCGATGATCCGGTCCGAATAGAACGGCCCGCGATCGTTGACCCGCAGTACCACAGTGCGGTTGTTGTCGAGGTTGGTGACCTTCACGTAGGTCGGCAGCGGCAAGGTCTTGTGCGCGGCACTCATGCCATACAGGTCATAGACTTCGCCGTTGGCGGTGTTCTGGCCGTGGAACTTGGTGCCATACCAGGATGCCGTACCGGTGGCCACATAGCGCCGACCATCGTTCATCGGAAAATAACTCTTGCCCAACACGGTGTAGGGGTTGGCCTTGAAGGCACCGGTGTGCAGGGTCGGGGTGGCGTCGGGAATCTTCGAGATATCCACATCCCACCATGGCGCGCCATCCTTGTGGGCGCGGTTGATGTCCAGCCCCGGCGCAGAGCGCACGGCCTGACTGCCGCTGTGTTGCGGTGAGCGGCTGGACGACGAGCAACTGGCAAGCACCAGACCGATCCCGACATACACCAGCAATTTGAATGAGGTACTTGCCCGCATTACTTGACGCCTCGAGCTTGAACCAGAGATTCGGAGAGCTGATGCACGGCCATGGCGTACATCACACTCCGGTTATAGCGAGTGATCGCGTAAAAATTGTTCAACCCTATCCAGTATTCGGGCCCGTTGTCACCCTCCAGGCGAAACGCGGTCACTGGCAGGTCATCGCGCAGCGCATCATGACTTGCCCAGCCCAGGCCTCGCAACTCTCCCAGGCTCATGACCGGATCAAGCCCAGGGCTCAGGCCCTGCTCGGCTTGCGCGCCCGAGACATTGGCGCGGCTGACCACTGGCTGGCCCGCTGCCCAGCCGTGACGCTTGAAATAACTGGCAACACTGCCGATGGCATCGTCCGGATCAGTCCAGATGTTGATATGGCCATCACCGTCGAAATCTACCGCATAGGCGCGAAAGCTGCTGGGCATGAACTGCGGCAGCCCCATCGCCCCGGCATAGGAGCCCTTGATGGTCAGCGGGTCGATCTGCTGTTCACGGGCCAGCAGCAGGTACTCGCGCAGCTCTTTGCGAAAGAACGTGGCGCGTGGCGGATAGTCGAAACCCAGGGTCGAAAGTGCATCGATCACCCGGTAATTACCGGTATTACGACCGAAAAATGTTTCTACGCCGATGATCGCGACAATGACTTGGGCAGGCACTCCGTACTCGCGCTCGGCACGTGCCAAGGTGGCCTCGTGCTGACGCCAGAAATCCACGCCACGGGCGATCCGCGCTTCGGTGATGAACATCGGCCGGTATTCTTTCCACGGCTTGACCCGCTCCGCTGGCCGGGAGATCGCATCGAGAATTGCCTGCTTGCGCTCCACATCACGGAACACACCCACCAGTTGTTCGCCGGCAAAGCCGTAGTCGCGGGTCATCTCGGCGACAAACTCGGCGACCTGCGGCGAGCCATCGTAGGAACCGGCCACAGCCTCCTGAAGCGAGCCCAGGAGGCTCATCAGGCTGACCAGCGGTACGTAGCGAGCCAGGTTGCGCGCTGCTTGCATTGAATAGTTCACCTTAATCAAGCCTGTGCAATCCATTTGCGGTGGGTATGAATCGACATCAAAACGCCAAACGCTGACAGCAAGGTCACGAGTGAAGTTCCGCCATAACTAATGAAGGGCAATGGAACCCCCACCACCGGCAGCAGACCGCTGACCATGCCGATGTTGACGAAGACGTATACAAAGAAGGTCATGGTCAGTGCTCCGGCCAGCAACTTGCCGAACAGCGTCTGGGCCTGGGCGGTGATCACCAGCCCACGACCAATCAACAGCAGGTAGACGATCAGCAGCGCGCAGATGCCGACCAGGCCGAACTCTTCACCGAGCACCGCAATGATGAAGTCGGTGTGGCTCTCTGGCAGAAAGTCCAGGTGCGACTGGGTGCCCAGCAGCCAGCCTTTGCCGAATACGCCGCCCGAACCAATCGCCGCCTTGGACTGGATGATGTTCCAGCCGGTGCCCAGCGGGTCGCTTTCCGGATCAAGGAAGGTCAGTACCCGCTGTTTCTGGTAGTCATGCATGAAGAACATCCACATGACCACAGAAGCGGGCACGATGGCCGCCACCACACTCAGAATCCAGCGCCAGCGCAACCCGGCCATGAACAGCACGAAAGCACCGGAGGCCAGGATCAACAATGAGGTGCCCAGGTCAGGCTGACGCACGATCAGCACAAAGGGAACGCCGATCAGGCCAAGACTGACCACCACATGCTTGAGCTGCGGCGGCAGGCTGCGCTTGGACAGATACCAGGCAATCGTGGCCGGCATGAGAATCTTGAGAAACTCCGAGGGCTGGAAGCGGATCACCCCGGGGATGTTGATCCAGCGGGTCGCCCCCATGGCGTTATGGCCCATGATGTCGACCACCACCAGTAACAGCACGCCAACCACATAGCCGACCGGCACCCAGCGGGCCATGAACCGGGGTTCGAACTGGGCGATGATGACCATCGCCACCATGCCGATGCCGAACGAACTGGCCTGTTTGAGCAGCAGATCCCAGTTCTTGCCGCTGGCCGAATACAGCACGAACAGGCTGCCGGCCGCCAGAATCAGCAGCAGCACCAGCAATGGCCCGTCGATATGAATGCGCTGCAGCAGCGTCGCCCGGCGACGCATCACGTCTTCGCTGGACAGCACCCGGTCGAAATTACTCTTCACGGCCGGTGGCCTCCACAACAGGCGCAGAGCCGCGCTCAGGATTGAACGAGCCGGCATATTCGGCTTTCAGATGACCGTTGCCGTCGAGCAGCCAGGCATCCATCACCTGCCGCACCACCGGCGCCGCGACCCCGGAACCGGACTCACCGTTTTCGACCATCACCGCCACGACGATCCGGGGGTTGTCGGCCGGCGCGAAACCGACGAACAAGGCGTGGTCGCGATGGCGCTCCTGAACCTTGCTGCGGTCGTACTTCTCGCCCTGCTTGATCGCCACCACCTGAGCGGTACCGCTCTTGCCGGCAATCCGGTACTGAGCGCCAATCGACGCCTTGCGCGCAGTACCGCGGGCACCGTGCATCACTTCCTGCATGCCGTGGTTGACCCTGGCCCAGTTGTTCGGGTCGCGCAGGATGATGTCCGGTATCGGGTTCTCGTCCACCGGTGTCTGACCTTCGATGGTCTTGGCCAGGTGCGGACGGATCCACTTGCCTTTACTGGCCACCAGTGCCGTGGCCTGGGCCAGTTGCAGCGGCGTGGCCTGCATGTAGCCCTGACCGATACCGAGAATCAGGGTCTCGCCGGGGAACCACGGCTGGCGGCGGGTGGTGCGCTTCCACTCACGCGAAGGCATCAGGCCGGGAGACTCTTCGAACATGTCCAGCGAGACCTTCTGGCCAATCCCGAACTTGTTCATGTAGGTCGACAGCTTGTCGATGCCCAGCTTGTGGGCCAGATCGTAGAAGTAGGTGTCGTTGGAGCGCATGATCGCGGTGTCCATATCCACCCAGCCGTCACCGGAGCGGTTCCAGTTACGGTATTTGTGGTCATAGTTGGGCAACTGGTAATAACCGGGGTCGAACACCCTGGAAGTCGGCGTCACCGCCCCGCCATCCAGACCGGCGATGGCCACCGCCGGCTTGATGGTCGAGCCCGGCGGGTAGAGGCCGCGCAGGATGCGGTTGAACAACGGCCGGTCAATCGAATCACGCAACTCGGCGTAGGCCTTGAAGCTGATCCCGGTGACGAACAGGTTCGGGTCGAAGCTCGGTGCACTAACCATCGCCAGCACTTCCCCGGTGTTCGGGTCCAGCGCCACGACGGCGCCGCGACGCCCGCCCAGCGCCGCCTCGGCGGCTTCCTGCAGGTGGATGTCCAGGCCCAGCACGATGTCCTTGCCCGGCACCGGGTCGGTACGCTTGAGCACCCGCAGCACCCGACCACGGGCGTTGGTCTCGACTTCTTCGTAGCCGACCTGGCCATGCAGTTCGTTTTCGTAGAAACGCTCGATGCCGGTCTTGCCGATATGGTGCGTGCCGCTGTAGTTGATCGGGTCGAGGGTCTTGAGCTCTTTCTCGTTGATCCGCCCGACATAGCCTACCGAGTGGGCGAAGTGCGGGCCTTGCGGATAGTGCCGGACCAACTGGGCGACCACTTCCACCCCTGGCAGACGGAACTGGTTCACCGCGACCAGAGCAATCTGCTCTTCGGTCAGCTCGAACAGGATCGGCACCGGCTCGAACGGCCGCCGGCCCTGCTTCATGCGCTTCTCGAAGATAACCCGGTCATCGGCGCTCAATTGCAGCACATCGACGATGGTGTCGAGCACCTTGGCCCAGTCGCCGGCCCGCTCGCGGGTCACGCTCAGGCTGAAGCTTGGCCGGTTGTCAGCAATCACCACGCCGTTACGGTCATAGATCAGGCCACGGCTCGGCGGAATCGGCTGGACGTGGACGCGGTTGTTCTCAGACAGTGTCGAGTGGTAGTCGTACTGAATGACTTGCAGGTAATACAGCCGCGCAATCAGCACACAGACCAGCAGCACGATGGCCACAGCCCCGACCACAACACGGCTGCGCACCAGGCGGGCGTCTTTCTCGTGATCTTTGAGGCGGATCGGCTGGGACATTCGAAACGTACTACTTGTGGTAAGGATGACCGGACAGAACTGTCCAGGCGCGGTAGATCTGCTCGCCGATCAAGATACGAACCAGCGGATGCGGCAAGGTCAGCGGCGACAACGACCAGCGTTGCTCACTGCGCGCACAAACCTCCGGTGCCAGCCCTTCCGGGCCGCCGACCATAAGGTTGACGGTACGCGCGTCCAGCCGCCAGCGATCCAGCTCGCACGCCAGTTGCTCGGTGCTCCATGGCTTGCCATGCACTTCCAGCGTCACGATCCGTTCACCGGGCTGGACCTTGGCCAGCATGGCCTCGCCTTCCTGCCGGATGAGGCGCGCCACATCGGCATTCTTGCCACGGGTGTTGAGCGGGATCTCTATCAGTTCCAGCGCCAGCTCAGGTGGCAGGCGCTTGGCATATTCATGCCAGCCTTCTTCCACCCACTTGGGCATGCGTGAACCTACAGCAATCAGGCGTATGCGCACGGCAAGGTCTTATTCGTGACCAGGGGTATGGTGCGCTGCGCTGGCTGCACGGCTTTGCTCGGCACCCTGCCACAGACGCTCCAGGTCATAGAACTGACGCGATGCAGCGGTCATTACGTGCACGACGACGTCACCCAGGTCCAGCAGTACCCAGTCGCTGTCGCCCTTGCCTTCTTCACTCAGCGGCTGGACTCCGGCGGCCTTGACCTTCTCGCGGACATTTTCGACCAGCGCATTGAGCTGACGGTTGGAGCTACCGGTGCAGATCAGCATGTAATCGGCGATGCTGGTCTTGTCGCGCACGTCCATCTTGAGGATATCGGTACCTTTTACGTCTTCCAGGGCCGCGATGGCGAGGTCGACGATTTCTTCACTGCTCAGTTTCTGTTTGCTCATGAACACTCATTCACTCTTCAATGTGGATACATCCGCAGGCTTGCCGTGCAAGCCATTGTCGGGTGCTCCCTCGGTATTGGGCGCACGGTACAGACCGTGTGCTTCGATATAGGCCAGAACGGCGTCAGGCACCAGAAAACGCACTGATCGGCCTGCCGCCAGTGACTGGCGGATCTGGGTGGCAGACACCGACAGCGGCGTCTGCCAGACAAAGGTAATCTGCCCGCCCGGCCCGTCCAGAGCCTTGGGGTCGCCGACCGCCCGAGCGGCGACCAGGTCGCGCAGGGCTTCAGGCGGTTCGCTGTCGGCATCGGGCCGCTGCAGCACCACGATGTGGCAATGCTCCAGCAGTTCTTCCCAACGATGCCAGGACGGCAAGCTGCAAAAGGCATCCCAGCCCAACAGCAAAAACAGTTGATCGTGTGCAGCCATCCCGGCACGCATCGACTCCAGGGTATCGACGGTGTAGGACGGCTTGTTGCGGCGCAACTCACGGTCATCGACCGTCAACGGCGCTACCCCGGCCACGGCGCTACGCACCATGGCCAGGCGGTCTTCAGCGGTCACACTCGGCAACTCACGATGCGGGGGCCGGGCACTGGGCGTCAGACGCAGTTCATCGAGTTCGAGCAGCTCGGCCACTTCCAGGGCGCCACGCAGATGGCCGATATGCACCGGGTCAAACGTGCCGCCCAACATGCCGATACGCCTGGGCAGGGCGAGCGCAGGCTCACTCATGTCAGGCAGGCTCAACTCAGACGGGCTCCTGTCCACGCAGCTGGCCATCCCCGATCACGATGTACTTCTCACAGGTCAGGCCTTCGAGCCCCACAGGGCCGCGAGCATGCAGCTTGTCGGTGGAGATGCCGATCTCGGCGCCCAGGCCGTACTCGAAGCCGTCGGCAAAGCAGGTCGGTGCGTTGACCATCACCGAACTGGAATCGACTTCAGCCATGAAGCGCCGAATCTGCGCCTGATGCTCGGAGACGATGCCGTCACTGTGGTGCGAGCCATAGTGATTGATATGCTCGATGGCCTCGTCGAGGCTGGCCACTACACGGATCGACAGGATCGCTGCCAGATACTCGGTGTGCCAGTCTTCTTCGGTGGCCGGCACTACATCAATCAACGCCCGGGTCCGCTCACAACCGCGCAGCTCGACGCCCTTTTCGCGCAGTTGCGCGGCCATCGGCGGCAAGAAATCGGCGGCAATGGCCTGATCGACCAGCAGGGTCTCCATCGCGCCGCAGATGCCATAACGGTAAGTCTTGGCGTTGAAGGCGATCTTCTGTGCCTTGTCCAGCTCCGCATGGGCGCTGACATAGATATGGCAGATACCGTCCAGATGCTTGATCACCGGCACCCGGGCGTCACGGCTGATGCGCTCGATCAGGCCCTTGCCACCGCGCGGCACGATCACATCGACGAACTCGGGCATGCTGATCAACGCGCCGACCGCCGCACGGTCAGTGGTCTCGACCACCTGCACGACACCGGCCGGCAGACCGGCTTCGGCGAGGCCCCGGGCGATACAGGTCGCCACGGCGCGGTTGGAATGGATGGCCTCGGAGCCGCCCCGCAGGATGGTCGCGTTACCGGACTTCAGGCACAGGCTGGCGGCATCGATGGTCACGTTCGGCCGCGACTCATAGATGATGCCGACCACGCCCAGCGGTACGCGCATCTTGCCAACCTGAATGCCGGAGGGTCGATGACTCATGTCACGGATGGCGCCGACCGGGTCGGGGAGGCTGGCAACCTGACGCAACCCGACGATCATGCTGTCGATACGTGCGGGGGTCAGGGCCAGGCGGTCGAGCAGGGCCGGTTCAAGGCCGTTGGCCCGGCCATTGGCCAGGTCTTGTTCGTTGGCGGCGGTCAGCTCGGCGCGAGCGGCGTCGAGTGCCGCAGCGGTGGCCAGCAGGGCGCGGTTCTTTTGCGCAGTGCTGGCCCGGCCGATCACGCGCGACGCCTCACGGGCGGCACGTCCAAGGCGGGTCATGTAGTCAAGAACGGACTCAGTCATGGTCTCAGAGGTCTTGGCAGCGAAGAAAGCGGTCGATTATAGCTGTCAGGCCGACTTAACGACAGCGCAGACAGGCGGATGGTTACGATACTGGCAAAATCTTCATCAATACCCGGTATATCGAGCCCCACAGGGGGGTGCTCGACGCTGAAACACTGGCTTGTCATCTTCCGATACAACAAAGCACTGAAAAAACCGCGATAGCGAAAGCCGCACGCTTGCTATGATCGGCGCCCTGCCCTTGCCCGCGAGCCACCATGCCCACTGCGCTGCCTAATATCCTGCCCGACAGCTTCTTCAATCGCGATGCCCAACTGCTGGCCCGCGACCTGCTGGGCAAGGTCATCCGGCACAAGGTCGGTGATTTATGGCTGGCGGCCCGCATCATCGAGACCGAAGCCTATTACCTGGCCGAAAAAGGCAGCCATGCCTCGCTGGGTTACACCGAAAAGCGTAAAGCGTTGTTTCTTGATGGCGGGCACATCTATATGTATTACGCCCGTGGCGGCGACTCGCTCAATTTCAGCGCCGAAGGGCCGGGCAACGCCGTACTGATCAAATCGGGCATGCCTTGGGTCGATGCGTTCAGCGATGCCAATGCCCTGGCACAGATGCAACTGAACAACCCTGATGCCAGTGGTGCCCTGCGTGCGCCCGAGCGGTTGTGTGCCGGGCAAACCCTGCTGTGCAAGGCCATGGGCCTGAAAGTGCCAATGTGGGACGCCAAGCGCTTCGACCCTGAGCGCATCTTTGTCGAAGACGTCGGGCTACGCCCGCCCCGCATCATTCAGGCTGCCCGCCTGGGCATCCCGTCCGGGCGTGACGAACACCTGCTGTATCGTTTCGTGGACGCCGAACAGGCACGCTGGTGCACACGGAACCCTCTCAGGCGCGGTCAGGTCGAAGGCCGCGATTACCTCATTCTGGATCAAGGAAATTGACCATGGGCGAATGGCTCAACGGCATTACCGGCTGGCTGACCGCCAACCCTTCCTGGGTCGCGGCAGCCATTTTCATCGTCGCGTTCATTGAGTGCGTGGCCATTGCCGGGATCGTGGTCCCCGGTACGGTGCTGATGTTTGCCATCGCAGCGCTGGCCGGCAGCGGGATTCTGGGCCTCAGCGACGTTCTGCTGCTGGGTTTTGCCGGGGGTATTCTGGGCGATCTGGTTTCGTATGCCGTGGGCCGGCGCTTTCACCAGAATATCCGCCGCCTGCCCGGCCTGCGTTCGCACCCGGAGTGGATGACCGGTGCCGAGGCGTATTTCCAGCGCTACGGTATTGCCAGCCTGCTGGTCGGCCGCTTCATCGGCCCGCTGCGGCCCATGCTGCCGATGATTGCCGGCATGTGCGACATGCCCTTTCCGCGTTTTCTGGCGGTCAGCATCATCGCCACCATCGGCTGGTCAATCGCTTACCTGTTGCCCGGCTGGGCCGCCGGTGCTGCCATTCGCCTGCCATTGCCAGAAGGGTTCTGGGGTGAGGCCGCTGTTGTCGGCGGGGTTCTGGCAGTGGTGTTTGGCCTGAGCATCCAGAGCAGCATGCGCAAGCAACGCTATGCGACCCGGCTGATCAGTGGCTTGTGCCTGGTGACCATGGTGGCACTGTTTATCGGCTGGCCGTGGCTGGACAAGTTCGATCAGGGCCTGATGACGCTGGTGCAAGAGCATCGCAGCGAGGCGGCGCAGAACATTGTCCTGCTGGTGACCAGTATTGGTGATTTCCACACCCAGTTGCTGGCGGCGGCCCTGGTGGTACTGGTGCTGCTGGTTGCCCGGCAGTGGCGCCATGCGGCATTCGCGGTTGTCACCATGCTCGGCACTGCTTGTGCCAACGGTGCGCTCAAGGCGTTCTTTGCCCGCGCCCGGCCAGAGGTGCTGGTCGACCCGCTGACCACCTACAGCATGCCCAGCGGGCATAGCTCGGCAGCGTTTGCATTGTTCATGACCCTGGCCGTGCTCGCTGGCCGCAGTCAGCCGGTGCGGCTGCGCCTGGCCTGGCTGGTGCTGGGGGGCATTCCGGCGCTGGCCATTGCGCTGTCGCGGGTTTATCTGGGCGTGCATTGGCCGACCGACATTCTGGCCGGGATGATGCTGGCGCTGGGTATCTGTGCGGCGAGCCTGACGATTATTCAGCACCGCGAGCCGCTGCCGGCCATGTCGGCACGGGTCTGGTGGCTGTTGGTGCCGGCGGTGACGGCTTTGCTGGGTGGTTTTGCGGTCAATGCGCTGTCGCATGCGGTGTTGCGGTATCAGTATCTGATGTAGCGACGACTGGAAAGCGATCCGCTTTGGCTGCGAGTTGACATTTAGACTGATGAAAAGTCCTTCATCGTGTTGTCTGCACTTCAGGTTTCGCCCTGCTGGGCGAGTGACTTTGGAGCGCCAAAGTAACCAAAACGCTTGCGACGGCTAGTCCCGCGTCAAGCGGGATTCCCTCGCTCCGGTGCCGATTTGGCGTTCGGCGTCGTCTGGGCCATCTTGGTTCGTAGAGCAAAAGCAAGATCAACGGCGGTTGGCCGTTGCTCGGGCTTACGCCTGCAGGTCGCCCTGCATTTCGTCGAGCAGGCTCTGGATGGCGACCAGGCGCTCTTCGGGGTCGTCGATTTCCAGCAGTTCGATCTTGTCCTGCTCATCGAATGGCAGCAGGTAGGCCAGTTGGTTACCCAGCGATTGCTGGCCTGCCGCTTCCAGGCCCATGTCCAGCGAAGCGACCATCGGGTGTTCGGCCAGTGCATGCAGCAGCGCCACCAGGTCGGCGTCTTCTTCCTGCAAAGGCCGCTCTTGATGATCTTCAAGCCAGTGCACATCGGCGACCAGCAGTTGGTCGCGCTGGACTTCAGCACTGACAACCCGGAAGCGTCGCCCACCCACCACACGGATGCCCAGCAGGCCGTTGTCCTGTTGCTGGAAGTCGCGCACCAAGGCTTCACAGCCGATCAGCGAGTAGCCGCCCGGCGCAACACCGACCTCGCTACCTTGGGTGATGCACACCACGCCGAAGCCTTCATTGCGCTTCATGCAGCGACCGATCATGTCCAGATAGCGGGCCTCGAACAATTGCAGGTCCAGCACGCAGCCCGGAAACAACACGGTGTTCAATGGAAACAGCGGCAACGTCATAACAAGCTCCTTACACGACAACAGAGACCGCCAGCGGCAGACACAACGCCGTCGCCACACCCATCAGACTCATGGCCAGTGCGGCAAACGCACCCGCCTCCTCGCCTTCCTGCAACGCCTGGGCAGTACCCACCGCATGGGCGGTCAAGCCCAGTGCCATGCCGCGCGCAGCAGGATTATCCACCCCGCTCAATGACAACAGTAGCGGGCCGAGGATCGCCCCCAGCACGCCGGTAATCAGTACGAACACCGCAGCCAGCGCAGCGACGCCGCCCATTTGCTCGGCCACCAGCATGGCAATCGGTGACGTCACCGACTTGGGCGCCAGGGTCATGAGGATCATATGATCGGCCCCCAGCAACTCACCCAGCGCCAGACACAGACCGGTCACCAACACACCACCCAGCACCAGCGTAGTCAAGGTTGGCCATAACAACTGACGAATCCGGCGCAAATTCAGATAAAGCGGCACGGCAAGTGCAACCGTGGCGGGCCCCAGCAACGTGCCGAGGATCGCGGTGCTGTCGCGGTACTGCTCATAACTCAGGCCACAGGCCAATAAAATGCCGATCAGAATGGCCATCGACACCAGCACTGGCTGCAGGAGCACCAAGCGGCTTTTTTCGTATGCGGCCATCGCCAGTTGATAGGCGCCCAGCGTGATACCGATGCCAAACAACGGGTGGTTGATCACCGCCCCCCAGGCGCCGTGCCAGTCGAGCATCATGGGGTTTCCTTACGGCGGGCCTGGCGCTCGGTGAGTTTTTGCATCAATACGCCGACAAACACCACCGACACCACTAGCGACACCACCAAGGTGCCGAAGATCGCCCAGAAGTCTCGGGCAATCGCCCCGGCATAAGCCATCACCCCCACCGCCGGCGGCACCAGCAGCAATGGCAGGTAACGCAGCAGACTGGTCGCGGCCTGGCTGATCGGCTCATCGACCTCCCCGCGCACCATCAAAAAGCCCAGCAACAAGATCATGCCAATGATCGGCCCCGGCAGGATGGGGATAAACAGGTGATTGAGTGCAGTCCCCAGCAACTGGAACAACACCAGCGCCGTCAGTCCTCGTAGCAGCATGCGTACTCCGGCAAATGCAAATGTACGGGGCTCATTATAAGCATGGCAAACCTGCGGCCATATAACACTCCCGCAGACTTGACCTAATGGCCAGGCTCTGCTGATCTTCAGCGGTCCTGCATTAGGGGCTGTTGCCGTTTCATCCCAACCGCGCCGAGGTCCAATACTGTTCAAATAAGCGCCGCATGCCTTTGTGGGAGCGACCTTGGTCGCGAAAGGGCCGGTAAAATCACAGCATCTACTGCGAATGTGCCGCCGTCTTCGCCAGCAAGCGGGCTACCACCGGTCTAACAGAACAGTATTGCGCCGAGGTCAACACCCCATAGCAGATTTCATTATCAAGGAGAGAACCATGCCCTATGTACCGGCACACCAACTCACGCAATACATTGGCAAGGAACTGGGATGTTCCGACTGGCTGAGCATCGACCAGGCGCGTATTGACCTGTTTGCCGAAGCCACCGGCGATTTTCAGTTCATCCATGTCGACCCGGTCAAGGCCGCGAAGACCCCGTTTGGCGGCACCATCGCCCACGGTTTTTTGTCGCTGTCACTGATCCCGGTGCTGATGGGCGACCTGATGGTCCTGCCTGAAGGCCTGAAGATGGTGGTTAACTACGGGCTGGACAGCGTGCGCTTCATTCAGCCGGTGGCGGTTGGCTCGCGGGTGCGCCTGAAGCTGCAACTGACCGAGGTCAACGAGAAAAAACCTGGACAGTGGCTGCTCAAAGGCACGGCCACGATGGAAATCGAAGGCCAGGAGAAACCGGCCTACATTGCCGAACCACTGACCTTGTGTTTCGTGTAATGGCCATTGGGTGCCTCTAAAAACGTAGGCGAGGCAGCCAGCGCAAGACGAAAACAGGCGAGAGAGCGCAGTTTACGGATTGTAAATGAGCATTTTGAGCCTGTTTTCAACGCAACGGTGGCAACGAAGGTAGTTTTTAGAGGTGCCCTATTGGTACGAAACAGTCATTACTGACTGTTTCGTCAACCTGACAGCCTGCGGCATACTTCTGATCACGGCATCAAGGCTCGAAACGAGCCTGGGCCGCCCCTGCCGATTCATACCCCTTGAGACCTGACATGCGCGCGCTTGCCCCACTGGCACTGACCCTCCTGATCGCTGGCTGCGGAGACGGCGAGTCGCTGCTGCCGCCTGACGGCCGCCTGCCGGATGGCGGACGCTATCGTGGCGATCTGGTCAACGGCCTGCTGCAAGGTCAGGGACGTATCGACTACCCCAATGGCAGCTGGTATCAGGGTCAGTTCGACCGCGGCCAGTGGCATGGCCAGGGTGAATGGCGGGCCAGCAACGGGGATGTCTATAAAGGCGGGTTCGAGCACGGCCTCTACAGCGGCCAGGGCATTCTGACCACCCGTACCAGCAGTTACGTGGGTGCGTTCAAGCAAGGCCGCCGTGAGGGTGAAGGGACCTACAAGGAAAAGGACCTGCTCTACCGTGGCGGGTTCAAGGCTGACCTTTACGACGGCGCCGGCCGCCTGGAGCTGGATGACGGCACCCAGTATCAGGGCCAGTTCAGCCGCGGCAAACCCAATGGCGAAGGGATGCGCAGCGATGCCAGCGGCAATCAGTACAGCGGCCGCTTCGTCAACGGCCAGTTGCAAGGCAAGGGCACGTTCAGCAGTGCCGAGGGCGATCAATACATTGGCAACTTTCACGATAACCAGCTCGACGGCAAGGGCCGCTATGAGAACAGCGACGGCGATGTCTGGAGCGGCCAGTTCAGCGCAGGCGCCTTCACCGGCAAAGGCGAACTGATCGGCACCGATGGCAGCCGCTATCAGGGCGAGTTCAGCAACTGGCGCTTCAACGGCGAAGGCAAATTGCACTTGGCCGATGGCAGCACCTATACCGGTGGTTTCGCCAATGACACCTATCAGGGCCAAGGCACCCTGACTCAAGCCGACGGCACGGTGCTGCGTGGCGTCTGGGCCAATGGCCAACTGGTCCGCGATGCCAAGGGCGAGCTGCTGCCCGACACGCTGGAAACCGGCTTGCTGGCCCAGGGTGTACTGCTCGATAACGCCCTCAAGGCGGTGCCGGCCTCAACCCCGGCGGTGGAGCTATACAGCCTGGTGGTCGGCGGCGACGGCAAACAGAGCGTATTCAAGCGCGAGGCGGATTATGTCGGCAACCTGCTCAAGACCCGCTTTGGCGCTCACGGCCAGGTCAGCCTGGTCAACCACCGCGACCACATGGCCGATCGCCCCATGGCAACCCGCGAGACCATCAGCCGGGCGATCCAGACCCTGGCCCAGCGCAGCGGCCCGGAAGACCTGATCTTTCTCTACCTGACCAGCCACGGCACGCACGATCATCAACTGGTACTCGACCAGCCGCGCCTGTCACTGTCCGACCTGCCGGCCGACCAACTGGCCACAGTCATGGCGCCGCTGCACAATCGCGACAAGATCATCGTGATCTCGGCCTGCTATTCCGGCGGGTTCATTCCGGCGCTCAAAGACGAACGTACGCTGATCATGACCGCCGCACGCGCCGACCGGGTTTCGTTCGGCTGCACGGAAGAGGCTGACTTCACCTACTTCGGTGATGCACTATTCGCCAAGGCGCTGGTCGAAACAGATAACCTGCAACAGGCTTTCGATCAGGCCAGTGCGTATGTCGCACGCCGCGAGATCGAAGACAATTTCGAGGCATCCGAGCCCCAGATATGGGCGCCAAAGGGGGTGGTCGCCCGCTGGCAACAACTGCGCAAAAACCAGGCAGAACGCGCGCTGAATACGACGTTGACTCGCAAGGATGCGAAGATTTCCAGTAGCCGCTAGACGAAGAACCCGGTTCTTCTGACAGATCAAGGGAGAAACATCATGTACTTGACGCCGCAACACATCCTGCTCGCAGGCGCCACAGGACTGACAGGCGAACACCTGCTCGATCGCCTGCTCAATGAACCCACTGTCAGCCGGGTCCTGGCCCCGACCCGTCGGCCGCTGGTGAAACATCCGCACCTGGAAAACCCTATCGGCGATCTTGCCGGCCTGCTGCCGCAACTCGATGGCCGTGTGGATATCGCTTTCTGCTGCCTGGGGACCACCATCAAACAGGCCGGCTCCCAGGAAGCCTTCCGCGCCGTCGACCTGGATCTGGTACTGGCTTTCGCGGCCCGCGCCCGTGCGCTGGGTGCCCGGCATCTGCTGGTGATCAGCGCCATTGGTGCCGACCCGAAGTCCAGCGTCTTCTACAACCGCATAAAAGGCGAGATGGAGCAGGCGCTGCAAGCGCAGCACTGGCCACAACTGACCATCGCCCGCCCTTCCCTGCTGGTCGGCAACCGTCCTGAGACACGCTGGGCAGAACAGTTGGCAGCGCCCATCGCCAAGCTGCTGCCGGGCAAGTACGGCGCCATCGAAGCCTGCAGCCTGGCCCGCGCCCTGTGGCGCCTGGCGCTGGAAGAACAGGATGGGGTACGGATTGTCGAGTCTGATGAGTTGCGTAAGTTAGGCAAGTAGCCCTGCACTGTAGGGGCGGCTTGCGGATCCATGGCATAGCGGCATGTGTGCATGCGAGCCGGCCAATTCTTCTTAGCTGGCTCAGCCTTGCTCCTGGATGCTTTTCTTCCTCCCTGGCATCAAAAATCGATGTGCCGTCCAGAGGATGAGAATGTCAGGCTTGCGAAATAGCAGGTAAATTAGCGCTTCGCCCTTAGACCACTACCTCCCAAATTGAGGGGCGATAGTGTCCGCGAGCAACGCCTGTGCTCTATGGGTGATCGTACACAGCCCATCCACCCAAGCGCAGGTTCAGCGCCAGAGAATCCTGGGGCTACGGGTGTTGGATCACTCATCAGTTTCCTACTTGTCCTAAGTGGTACTCACCGAAGCTGACGCTTTTGAAAATTTTCCGATTGGATAGACTATCCGCCCTTTTCGCACCAACCACGGCCTGCCCATGACCTCACCCACCGCCCTAGCCTACTCATCAATTGCCATCATCGGCGGCGGCCCTGCCGGTCTGATGGCGGCTGAAGTGCTGAGCCAGGCTGGTCTCAAGGTCGATCTGTACGACGCCATGCCGTCGGTGGGGCGCAAGTTTCTGCTGGCCGGGGTCGGCGGGATGAATATCACCCACTCCGAGCCCTGGCCGGCATTCTTGTCGCGCTATGCTCAGCGCGCGCCGATGATTGAGCCATTTTTGCAGACGTTCGATGCCGATGCCCTGCGTCAGTGGATTCATGGGCTGGGCATCGAGACCTTTATCGGCAGCTCTGGGCGGGTATTTCCTGCCGACATGAAAGCCGCGCCCTTGCTGCGCGCCTGGCTCAAGCGTCTGCGCGACAGTGGCGTGAATCTGCACACCCGGCATCGCTGGCTGGGCTGGAACCCTGACGGCAGCCTGCGCCTGCGCGGCCCTGATGCCGAGCGCGGCGAACGCGCCGATGCGGTACTGCTGGCGCTAGGCGGCGCCAGTTGGGCACGCTTGGGGTCCGACGGTGCCTGGCGACCCTGGCTGCAGGATCAAGGCGTTGAGGTTGCGGCATTACAGCCCAGTAACTGCGGCTTCGAGGTCAACACCTGGAGCGACGTGCTGCGCAGCAAATTCGCCGGCGCGCCACTGAAAAACATCGCCATGTCTGTGGATAACTTGCCGATGCGCACAGGGGAGTGCGTCGTGACCGAAACCGGGGTTGAGGGCAGCCTGGTCTACGCCCTGTCAGCGCCGATCCGGGACGGGATCAATCGCGCTGGCTCAGCGACTGTCCACATTGACCTGCTGCCGGGCAAGTCCGTGCAAGCGGTGCAGGCGGCGCTGGAAAAACCGCGCGGCTCACGCTCGATGGCCAAACACCTGAGCGGCCAACTGGGCCTGGAAGGCGTCAAGGCTGCACTATTGCGCGAATTGACCAGCAAGGCGCAGTTCGATGACCCGCAGGCGCTGGCCAAAGCCATCAAAGCCCTGCCCCTGCAACTGGTGCGCACTCGCCCGCTGGACGAGGCAATCAGCACGGCCGGAGGCGTAACCTTCGAAAGCCTGGATCAGCACCTGATGCTCAAAGCGTTGCCTGGGGTTTTCTGCGCCGGCGAGATGCTCGACTGGGAAGCACCGACTGGCGGCTACCTGCTGACCGCCTGCTTTGCCAGCGGGCGCGCCGCAGCGCAAGGCATGCTGCACTGGTTGCAAACCTCGCCCCGCACCCCGTAACCGGCCGGGCAGCGCGGCGACGCAAAGGCCGGTATAGACCCTACATCGGTGATGGTGATGAAGGTAATTGCGCCTTCACGAGCAAGCTCGTTCCCACCGCATTTCAAGTCACAATCCGTGCCGGGCTCCAAACTCCGGGTAAAAAAGTGTGCGATTTTCGAACAATTAACTAACTGGTTAGTTTTTGATGTTTATAATCGCCGGCATTCAAACACGGGTGCTACAAAATGACACAGCCACAACCCCTCTCCGGCCTGGTCAGGTTCATCCTGCTCGGGCTCGGCATCATTACCCTTTTGCTTGGTCTGGCCCTTGCGGCCGGCGGCTTCTCGCTGGTCCGTCTGGGCGGTAGCTGGTATTTCCTGATCGGCGGTCTGGTTATGGCTGCTTGCGGTCTGTTGATTGCGTTGCGCAAGCCGCTCGGCGCACAACTGTTCGCAGTGTTCCTGATCGGCACGGCCATTTGGGCGGTGCTGGACGCCGGCCTGCAATTCTGGCCGCTGTTCTCGCGGCTGTTCATGTTCTCTGTCATGGGTCTGGTGATCCTGCTGGTGTATCCACAGCTGGTGCGCGCCAGTGGTGCCGTACCGGGCAAGGCGCCGTATGGCATCGCTGGCGTACTGGCAGTCGCACTGGTGATCGCGGTGGGCAATATGTTTGTCGCCCATCCCAGTGTCGCACCCAATGGCAGCGGCCCTGGCCTGACCCCGGTGGACCCGGCCAACGCGCAAAAAGACTGGGCGCATTACGGCAATACCGAAGGTGGCAGCCGCTTTGCTGCGCTGGACCAGATCAACCGTGGCAATGTCGACAAGCTGCAAGTGGCCTGGACCTACCGCACCGGTGATATTGCGCAGAGCAACGGCAATGGCGCCGAAGACCAGCTCACCCCGCTGCAAATCGGCAACAAGGTGTTTATCTGCACACCACACAACAACATCATTGCGCTGGATGCCGACACCGGCAAAGAGCTGTGGAAAAACCAAATCAACGCTCAATCCGGCGTATGGCAGCGCTGCCGGGGCCTGGCGTACTTCGACGCCACCGCAGCGCTGGTACAGCCAAGCCAGCCAGGCAATTCAGCGGTGACCGCAGTCAACGTAACGGCCGGCGCCAACTGTCAGCGCCGCCTGCTGACCAACACCATCGACGCACGCCTGATCGCCGTCGACGCCGACACCGGCGAATTCTGCCAGGGCTTTGGCAACAACGGTCAGGTTGACCTGAAAGCCGGTCTGGGCAATGTCCCGGACTCGCACTATCAATTGTCGTCGGCCCCGCTGATGGCCGGCACCACGGTGGTGGTCGGCGGACGTGTCGCCGACAACGTCCAGACCGACATGCCAGGCGGCGTGATTCGTGGCTTCGACGTGGTCACCGGGCAACAGCGCTGGGCCTTCGACCCGGGCAACCCGCAAGAGCGCAACGCACCGGCCGAAGGCCAGACCTACGTGCGCAGCACGCCGAACAGCTGGGCACCGATGTCCTACGATCCGGCGATGAACACCGTGTTCCTGCCGATGGGCAGTTCGTCCACCGACCTATACGGTGTCGAGCGTACTCGCCTGGATCACACCTATGGCGCTTCGATCCTGGCCCTTGACGCCACCAGCGGCGCAGAAAAGTGGGTGTACCAGACGGTCCATAATGACCTGTGGGATTTCGACCTGCCGATGCAGCCGAGCCTGATCGACTTCACCGGTAAAGACGGCAAAAGTGTGCCGGCACTGGTGATCGGCACCAAGGCCGGGCAGATCTTCGTCCTCGACCGCGCCACTGGCCAGCCGCTGACCCAAGTGGATCAAGTGCCGGTCAAGGCCGGCAACATCCCCAACGAGCCGTATTCGCCCAGCCAGCCAAAGTCGGTGGGCATGCCGCAGATCGGCGCCCAGCAGCTAACCGAGTCGGACATGTGGGGCGCCACGCCGTATGACCAATTGCTGTGCCGTATCGACTTCAAGGGGATGCGCTACGACGGGCTGTACACCGCGCCAGGTACCGATAAATCGCTGAGTTTCCCGGGCTCGCTGGGTGGCCTTAACTGGGGCGGCCTGTCGACCGACCCGGTGCACGGTTTCATCTTCGTCAACGACATGCGTCTGGGCCTGTGGGTGCAGATGATTCCTGCGCAGAAAGATGCCAAGGCTTCCTCCGGCGGTGAAGCGATCAACACCGGCATGGGCGCGGTGCCGCTCAAAGGCACCCCCTATGCGGTGAACAAGAACCGCTTCCTGTCGGTGGCCGGCATTCCGTGCCAGGCGCCGCCGTTCGGCACCCTGACCGCCATCGACATGAAAACCCAGAAAATCGCCTGGCAAGTGCCGGTCGGGACCGTGGAAGACACCGGCCCCCTTGGCATCGCCATGGGCTTGCCGATCAAGATCGGCCTGCCGACCCTCGGCGGCACCCTGTCGACCCAGGGCGGTCTGGTATTTATCGCCGGTACCCAGGACTTCTATCTGCGCGCCTTCAACAGCGCCAACGGTGAAGAAGTCTGGAAAGCCCGACTGCCGGTCGGCAGCCAGGGTGGACCGATGACTTACGTGTCGCCCAAAACCGGCAAGCAATACGTGGTGATCACCGCCGGTGGTGCGCGCCAGGCGACGCAACGCGGTGATTACGTCGTGGCCTACGCGCTGCCATAATCCGTTCTTTCGCCCGCCCCTGATGGGGCGGGCGATTGCTCAGTATTACTGCACAGCGGATGTGCACGATCTGAACCGCCTGCTGTCTTCTATCCTGCCTGTTGCATCCGCCCGCCGTAGTGACATCACTTTCATTCAATCGAGAGGTCTACATGCCTGTTCGACTTAGCCCCTGCGCCCTCGCCTTGCGGATTCACGCACTGGCCTGCGGTTTGGGTGTCAGCGCATTGGCCCTGGCCGATGACAACAAGGTTTCGACCTACGAGATTCTTACCCCCATCGTGGTCACCGGCAGCTATGCGCCGGTCTCCAGCTTTGACCTGCCGTTTTCGGTCGACACCGTCAACCTGCAGCAGATCCAGGACGGCCAGTTGGGCACCAACCTGTCCGAAGTGCTGCCCCGCGTGCCGGGCCTTGTCGTGCAGAACCGCCAGAACTATGCCCAGGACCTGCAGATATCCTCGCGCGGTTACGGCGCGCGCTCGGCGTTCGGTATTCGCGGCCTGAAACTGCTCAGCGACGGCATTCCCGCCAGCACCCCGGACGGCCAGGGCCAGGCCGCCACGCTCAACCTGGATGTGGCCGAGCGTATCGAAGTGCTGCGCGGCCCGACCTCGACCATTTACGGCAGCAATGCCGGTGGGGTGATCCAGATGTTCACCCGCGACGGCCAAGGCAAGCCCAAGGTCGGCGCCGAGACCACGTTCGGCAGCGACGGCTATCGCAAGAATCACCTGTCGGCAGAGGGTGGCAATGACCAGGCGGGCTTTATCGTCGATGCCTCGCGCATGGATACCGATGGCTACCGCGACCATAGCTCGGCCCGCCGCGATCAGACCTTCGCCAAGGTGCATGTCAACCCCGACGCCGACAGCCGCCTGGCGCTGATTTACAGCAGCCTGGAACAGAACGGCACGCAAGACCCGTTGGGCCAGACCTGGGCCGGCTACCAGAATGATCCGCGCTCGGTGGCGGCGGTGGCCGAGACTTACAACACGCGCAAAAGCATCGACCACCAGCAGCTGGGCATGAACTACGAGCGCAGCTTCGGCGACGCCACCTTGCAGTTCAATCTGTATGCCGGCCAGCGCAGCGTGGTGCAGTACCTGTCGATCCCGCGCACAGTGGTTTCCAACAGCCAGCGTGGCGGCGGCGTAGTGGACTTTGACCGCGAGTTTCATGGCGGCACCCTGCGCTGGGTCCAGCCAATCCAGGGCGTACCGGGCCAGTTGACCGTGACCACCGGGGTCGACTACGACCGCAGTCGCGATGACCGCCGTGGTTTTCAGAACTTCAGCGGCACGCAACTGGGCGTCAAAGGTGAACTGCGCCGTGACGAGATCGACACGGCGACCAGTCTCGACCCGTACATCCAGGCGCGCTGGCTGCTGGACGACTGGACCCTGGAAGCAGGCCTGCGGCACAGCACCATGGAGATGGAGGTCGATGACCGTTACCTGGCCAACGGCGATGCCAGTGGCTCGAAGAAATACCAGCGCAACACCCCGTCGCTGTCGGTGATGTATGCCTTCACCCCTGATCTGCATGGCTACATCAGTGCCGGCAAGGGCTTCGAAACCCCCACCCAGGCCGAGATGGCCTATGCACCGGGCGCCATCGAAGGCTTCAACTTCGGCCTGTCGCCAGCCACCAGTACCCAGTATGAGATCGGTCTCAAGGCCAGGGTCGGCGGCAATACCCGGATCAATGCGGCCATCTTCGAAATCCGCACCGATGACGAAATCGTCGTCTCCAGCGCCACCGACGGTCGCACCAGTTATCAGAACGCCGGCAAGACCCTGCGTCGTGGTTTCGAACTCGGCGTGCAAAGCCAGTTGAGCGACCAGTGGCAAGCCACCCTGGCGTACACTCGCCTGGACGCCACCTACGACCAAGCCTATGTAAGCAGTGGCAGGACCATCGACAAAGGCAACAAACTGCCCGGCGTGCCGGGCAGCAGCCTGTTTGGCGAACTGGTCTGGAAACCGCGGCAAGGCATCAGCATGGGTGTCGAAGGCCAGTACCGCAGCAAGGTGTATGTCGAAGACAGCAATGACGACAAGGCCGCCCCGAGCTACACGGTATTTAACTGGCGCACCCGCTTCGAACAAAACTACGGGCCATGGACCTTCCACCAGATGGTGCGCCTGGACAACCTGCTCGACCGCCAGTACGTAGGTTCAGTGATCGTCGGCGACGGCAACGGCCGCTACTACGAAGCCGCACCGGGCCGCTCGTGGTACGCCGGCGCAGGGCTGGCTTACCAGTTCTGAAGCCGTACATCTGTAGGAGCGACCGGGCGGCGATCCGTCTCGCTCCTACAGGCTTTTACCTCAATAAACGTCGCGCTTGTAGCGCCCCTGTTCGATCAGTTCACTCACGGCCTGTTCACCGAGCAGGTCGTTGAGCGCCTGATCCACTCCGGCGGCCATGCCTTGCAGGCTGCCGCAGATATAGATCGCAGCCCCGTCGGCCAGCCAGGCGCGCAGTTCGTCGGCGGCCTCGCGCAGGCGGTCCTGGACGTAGATTTTCTGCTCCTGATCGCGGGAGAACGCCAGGTCCAGACGAGCCAGTTGGCCACCCTCCAGCCAGCCTTGCAACTGGTCACCGCACAAGAAGTCATGGGCACGGTTGCGCTCGCCAAACAATAGCCAGTTACGTGTCTGCTGTTGCTCAATCCGAGCCTTGAGCAGGCTGCGCAATCCGGCCAGCCCAGTGCCGTTACCGATCAGAATCAGTGGCACAGGCTCCTGCGGCAGGTGGAAGCCGCTATTGCGACGCAAGCGCAGGCTGATCGTGGCGCCCTCAACCAGGTGCTCGGTGAGCCAGCCAGACCCCACACCCAGACCGCCATCGGTATGGATCTCTTGACGGACGATCAACTGCAGGTCGCCGTCTGACGGTGTCGAAGCAATCGAATACTCGCGGGCGGCCAGTGGCACCAGCGCATCGACCAGTGCCTGCGCATGCAAGCCCACCAGGTGCGCACGGTGTTGCGGCAACTGGCGGCTGCCCAGCGCTTGCAACAAGGTTTCCTGCAAGCCATCGACCGTGACCGGTTCCTGGCCGCTCAGGCCCAAGCCTTGCAGCAGGCGGGTCAGCACCGCATCGGTATTGCGCGGCAGAATTTCCACCAGATCACCAGCCTCCCAGCTCGCGGCCGCAGGCGCACTCAGGCCAAGCAGGAACACCTTCGAGCCCGTGCTGCCGGGGTTGATCTGCTCGCGACGGCTCAGGGTCCAGCTCTCGAATTGCGGAGCCTGCCAGGCGCCGGTCGGCGTGCTGCCGGTCACCCGCCCCAGTTGTTGCTGCCAGCTCTGCAGCGCCGCCGGGTCGGCGTTATCCACCTCCACCGGGGCGAACAGCGAGCGGCTGCCACGCTCGGCCAACCAGCCGTGCAAGCGCTGAGCAAAGGCGCAGAAGTGCTGGTACTGGCGGTCACCCAGGGCCAGCACCGCGTAGTTGAGGTTATCCAGCGCCAGTGGCTGACCGAGCAGCTTGCGCTCGAAGCCACGGGCGCTGTCCGGCGCCTCACCGTCACCGAAGGTACTGACCACAAACACCGCGTTGCGACGTTGCTGCAGATCTTGCTCGGTCAGTTCCGCCAGGCGCTGGACCTTGACGGGCAGGCCGGCCGCTTGCAATTGCCCGGCGGTTTGCCAAGCCAGTTGCTCGGCAAAACCGCTCTGGCTGGCAAAGCCCACCAACCACGAATCCCCCTCGTCACCTGCCGTCTGCAAGCCACTGCGGGCATTGCGAATATCGCGTTTCTTGCGGCGCCGATCCAGATACAGCAGCCAGCCGGTGATGAAGAACAGCGGCATCAGCAGCGAGGCGATGGTCATGATGATCCGCCCCGGCAGGCCGAAGTAACTGCCGACGTGCAGCGCATAGTTACTGGTCAACAATTGCGCACCGAGCCCCTTGTCGGCGTAGCGTGACACCGAGTTGATCTTGCCGGTGGCGGGGTCGAGATTGATGATGTTCAGCGCCCGTGGGTGCGGCGAGTCCTTGAGCAAATAGAACACGGTAGCCGATTGCCCACCGGCTGCTGGCAGGCGCAGGTTATAACCCGCCAAGCCAGGGCCTGCGGTGTCGCGGATGCTCGCCCAGACGGCGTCGTAATCCACCACCAGCGGCCCCGGCGGCTGGGCCGGCTTGCCACCGCCAGCACCAGGGCCGGCCGGGCGGCGCTGCTCACCGGCTGGCGGTGCATCGCCCAGCAGCCGGGTCATGCCCTGATTCCACCATTGATAGGACCACATCAAGCCGGTGATCGCGAACAACAGATAAGCCAGTAAACACCAGGTGCCAAAAATCGAGTGCAGGTCCCAGTTGAAACTGCGACCCTTCTTGGCCCAGTCCATGGTCAGCCAGACCCGCCAGTCCAGCGGCTTGCGCGGCCAGCGCAGGTACAGGCCCGACAGGCAGAAGAAAATCAGGATCAGGGTACAGGCGCCGGTGATCTGCCGACCTGTCTGGCCGGAAGCAAGAAAGCGGTGCAGGTTGAGCATCAGGTCGAAAAAGCCTTCGCCCACACCATCGCCACGCAGTTCGCCGGTGTACTGGTCGAAATTGACCCGCGGTCCGCGTCGCTCGCCAGGTTTGGGCTGAAAATAGGCCTGGGCAACCCGATTGCTGGTGGTTTCAACCCGCAGGATAGCCACGGTCATGCCCTTGGCAGCTTCAAGCTTGCGCACCAATTCAATAGGCGGCAGCGGCGCATCGCGCTTCTCTACCAGCAACACGTCGGGATTTATGGCGTCGAGAATTTCTTCCTCGAAGGAATACAGGGCACCGGTCACACCCATCAGCGCCAGCACCAGACCTGCGCTGATGCCGAAGAACCAGTGCAACTGAAACAAAACTTTCTTGAACACCACCGGCACCTCTATTGCCCTGAGCGGCGCGCATTATGCGGCATACGCTAGTTATTCTCATTATCATTTCATGTCGACCGCGCCAATCAGGCGGGCTGAGCTTGCTGACCACCTGAGCACGCGCAACAGCGACCCATACTCCGGCCGCGAAACATATTGCAATACTGCCCGAGAGGCAATTGAGAGTAATTGACATTTGCATATTTTTTACATTATTTACTCAGCTTTGCCAGAATCGCCAAGGGCTTTGACAAGCATCAATATCGGCATTGCGCCCATTCAATAAGAATAACTATCATTCACCACCTCCTCGGCCATATCGGTGCCACTCCATGCTTCTACATATCCCCGGCCTGTTCACCCGTGAAGAAGTCCTGCGCATCCGTGAAGCCCTGGAGCAGACTGACTGGGCTGATGGCAAGCTGACCGCGGGTTATCAGTCGGCCAAGGCCAAGCACAACCTGCAATTGCCTGAAGGCCACCCGCTGGCCAAGGAAATCGGCACCGCCATGCTGGAGCGGCTGTGGTCCAACCCGCTGTTCATGTCAGCCGCGCTGCCGCACAAGGTGTATCCACCGTTGTTCAACTGCTACACGGCCGGCGGCAACTTCGACTTTCATATCGACAACGCCGTACGCCAGGTCAAAGGCACGACCGAGCGGGTGCGTACCGACCTGTCCTCGACGCTGTTTTTCAGTGATCCCGATGACTATGACGGCGGTGAACTGATCATTCAGGACACCTACGGCACGCAACAGGTCAAGCTGCCGGCCGGCGATCTGGTGCTGTACCCCGGCACCAGCCTGCATAAAGTCAACGCGGTGACCCGCGGTACTCGTCTGGCCTCGTTTTTCTGGACTCAGAGTCTGGTCCGCGAAGACAGCCAGCGCGCCCTGCTGTTCGAGATGGATACCGCCATCCAGCAACTGACCCGCGATGTACCTGATCATCCGTCACTGGTGCAGTTGACCGGCACTTATCACAACCTGCTGCGCCGCTGGGTCGAGGTCTGAGCCATGAGCTGGAAGTTGGCCCGTGAAGAACAGCTCGACGGCGACGCCCTGCAAGCCATGCTGGCAGACAGTCCGGGACGTGCTGCCCAAGCCATTCTGGCCGCCGCCGGACAAGGGCTGGTCGAAGCCCAGGCGCTGCTGGGCCAGATCCTGCTTGATGGCAACGGCATACAGCGCGACCCGGCGCTGGCGGTCACCTGGTTCACCATCGCGGCCGATCAAGGCCACTTGATGGCGCGCAACATGCTGGGCCGTTGCCTGGAGCATGGTTGGGGATGCGAGGCCGATGTCGTGCAGGCCGCGCGGCATTATCAGCTGGCCGCCGAGCAGAACTTTGACTGGGGCCTGTACAACCTGGGCAACCTGCTGGGCAGCGGACGTGGTGTACGTCAGGATCACTGGCTGGCCATGGCCTGTTACCACAAGGCCGCCCACCAAGGCCATGCCAAGTCGATGAACTTGCTGGGGCGCTATCTGGAAGAAGGGCTGGCCGGCAAAGTTGATCTGGAGGCAGCGCATGACTGGTATCGACGCTCTGCCGAAGCCGGGGATTTTCGCGGGCAATTCAGCCATGCCACCGTGCTGGCCGAACAAGGCGAGATTGAACAGGCGCAAACCTGGATGAACAAAGCGCTGGCGGGCGGCAACCTCAATTTTCTGCGGGTGAGTCGCCAGTCATTACTGACCGCCGCTCACCCAGCATTGCGTGCCCTGGCGCAAGCCTATCATCAGCGTGCCGCTGAACTCGGTGACGAGTCAGACCAGGCAGCGCTGCGTGACGTTCTGGTCCGGCTCAGCCAGAACCCGTCTATCAACTGCGCCAGTCCCGGCGCAGCTCAGTGAGGTAATTGCTCAGGAAGCGGGCATGGCGAATAAACAGCGCCGTCTGGGCTTCAACACTGTCGACCGCTTCGATGCGATTGGCAGTGAGGAAGCCGTTCAGCGCAGCCAGTAATCTGGCGACTTCCTGGCTATAGGCCGACTTCAGTTCCTCCAGCGCCTGAAGCTGTCTGAATTGCTCCAGCTTGCGGGCCTCAGCCTTGCGTTTTTCGTGCAGCTCACGAGCATGACCACGCAGCGCGTCGAGCAGCTCCTGCAAACGCTCGCGGTGCTTGAGCAGGTGCTTGTATTCCAGCGCATCGTTGGCCAGATCAAGAATACTGCTCATGCCGGCAATACCGGCCTTGATCGAGCCGACCAATCGATTGTTCGGGTCTATTTCGATCAGTTTGTCCAGAGACGCCACCAGCGGCTTGAACTTGTCGAGTGCACTCAATGCCTCGACCTCGGCAATCAGCTTGTTGAGCGCCGCTTCTTCCTCCAGCCATTTGCCCAACGGCTGGTTTTCAGCGGCAATCTGCTCATCCACTTGCGTCAGGCTGGCCTCGATCTCAACCACAAAGTGATCGACGTCGCTGACGCTGACTGCCGAAAAATTAACCAGCGCATCATCCAGCGCGCTGGACTGCAGTTGCAGCTCGGCAAGCGTCTTGAACCGCTCTTCACGGATCTCCTTGACGATCACCTCGATGTGGCTGCCGGTTTCGTCGGTCAACGGCTGTTGCTTGAGCTTGGCAATGGTTTCGAGCAGGTCCGGCAAGCCGTGATTGGCCAACAGCCCAGGTCCAAGCGTCAGTATGTCGAGCACCTGCTTGTCGACATGACTCAACTCCTCAATCAGGCTGAGCAGTTTCTCGCGCTTGACCGGCAAATGGATCTCGCCAAGCGCCTCAGTGTAGCGGCGCAATTGCGCTCTGTTGGCCACCAGCACGTCCAGATCAGGCTTTGGTAACAAAAACGGAGTGTCCATGACATGAACATTCATTCTTTAATCTTCCTTATCGTTAGTTACTTTACTATCAACGCCGCACATCACCAACGACCCTGTTAAAAGCCGTCAGCATATTGAACGCCTGCTCTTTTATGTCTTGCCAGTTGGCAATAACTGCGCGAAACCGTGAAACAAAAACAACCAGCAGCAGCGCGTTGTCCAGGTCATTGATGCGCCGATGCGAGTCGTCTGCCAACTTCTCGAGCAAACTCCAGATACTTTCGATATTGCTGATACTGCTGGCCGCTCCTTCGATACGGGTTCTCAGATCCTGCATGCCAGACTCAAAGGCAAACAGGTTGCCGAGAAACCGGTCGTGCTGCCTGAGTTGGGTTTCAAGCGTCTGCTTTTCGTCGATCAACTGGCTCTGCTGTGCAAGGACCTCCGCGGCCTTGGGCCCGTAGATCGACCAGGAAACCGCTCCACCTGCCGGCCCCCACCAAAACCCGACCCATCGGTAGCCGCAGTACTCCTCATACTCGCTGGCCTTTTGATTGATACGCTCATTGAGCAGCACAATCCGGTCCTTGAGCTGAACCAGGTTGTCACCCGCTTCCGCAGAGCTCGCCAGATCAATCTTACGAGCGACCTCGGGCCTGATTCGGTCTCGCAGGTGCGCCTTGAACGCCTCAAGCCCCTGACTGACCCGCCGGGTACTGCTGCTGTAATCAGCGATGTGTAACTTCAGGTCACCCACCAAGGCCAGCAAACCAGGCATGTGCCTGCGATCGGAGTCGGTCAGTTCAACCATCGGCATTTGCTCGATTTCACTGACGCTCAGCTCACTCAGCTTGAGGGTTCGCCAGGCTTCAAGCCCCTGAATAAAACCGACCATGTCTTCAGCGGTGCGAACCAGATTGCCGGCAAATACATGCAGATCGCTGCCCACCGCACGCATGTCGTCTTCCAGCCCGGCCCAACTTGCGGCGTGCTCCTGGATCGTCAGATACAGCTGTTTGACGTCTTCAGGCTGCAAACCGGGAATACCACTTTGGTAATTGCCCAGCAGTTGCCGGACCTGGGCAATGTCGCTCGGCAGGGCCAGCGCACTACTGACGTAGCGATGGATGCTACGTACGTCTTCGTTGGTTATCAGCAGGCCCCGATCGCGAGCCGCATCCTGGGCAACACCCGACGCGGCGCGAATGAAATCATTACTGACCCGGCTGATCTCGCTGACATCAGGCTGAGCGGCGTCAGTCGCCAATGCCACGTGTTCGTTCGACATATCCAATTTCCCTATCGTGATCATTCGGCCTAAATGGCAGTCCGGAACTCAAGCCTTGAAACTTATTAAAAGCTAGCAAAACTTCAAGACACTAAATAGCAAACAAAGCGGATCGACCCTGTAGGAATAAGCAACCAGAACTGAGGATTTATAAGAAGTTATCGAATAACTTAACCAATGGATCCAAAATCAATTGAGTTATGTAAATCTGGATCCTCTGTTACAAATCGCCGCGTACTTTTCTGAGGGCATAAAAAAACCCATGATCGCTCATGGGTTTTTTGTAGTGCGTGACGACCTTACAGGTAGAACGCCTTCAGCGGCGGGAAGCCATTGAACTCCACAGCGCTGTAGCTGGTGGTGTAGGCACCGGTCGACAGCCAGTACAGGCGGTCACCGATGGCCAGGTTCAGCGGCAGACCGTACTTATAGTGCTCGTACATGATGTCGGCGCTGTCGCAGGTGGGCCCTGCGATGACCACTTCTTCCATCTCGCCTTTCTTCTCGGTCCAGATCGGGAACTTGATCGACTCGTCCATGGTTTCGATCAGGCCGGAGAACTTGCCCACGTCGGTGTACACCCAGCGCTCCACGGCGGTACGCGACTTGCGCGCTACCAGCACCACTTCGCTGACCAGAATGCCGGCGTTGGCGATCAGCGAACGGCCTGGCTCCAGGATGATTTCCGGCAGGTCATCACCGAAGTCTTCCTTCAGGAAGCGGATGATCTCTTCGGCGTAGGTTTCCAGGCTGTTGGTGCGGGTGATGTAGTTGGCCGGGAAGCCGCCACCCATGTTGATCAGCTTCAGTTCGATGCCGTCTTCCTGTTTCAGACGCTCGAAGATCACCTTGACCTTGGCAATCGCCGCGTCCCACACGCTGATGTCGCGCTGCTGGGAACCGACGTGGAACGAAATACCGTAAGGCACCAGACCCAGATCACGGGCCAGGATCAGCAGGTCCATGGCCATGTCGGTCTGGCAGCCGAACTTGCGCGACAGTGGCCAGTCAGCGGTGGTCGAGCCTTCGGTGAGGATGCGCACATAAACTTTCGAGCCTGGTGCAGCCTTGGCGATGTTGCGCAGGTCGGCTTCGGAGTCGGTGGCGAACAGGCGCACGCCCTTGTCGAAGAAGTAGCGGATGTCCTTGGACTTCTTGATGGTGTTGCCGTAGCTGATGCGTTCCGGGCCAACGCCGCAGCCCATGACCTTGTCCAGCTCATAGATGGAGGCGATGTCAAAGCTCGAACCCTTGTCGCGCAACAGCTCGATGATTTCTTTGGCCGGGTTGGCCTTGACGGCGTAGTAGACCTTGGCGAACTCGAAACCGGCGCGCAGGTCATCGTAAGCCTTGTCGATGATCTTGGTGTCGATGAGTACGAACGGGGTTTCCTGCTTGTCGGCAAACGCCTTCATTTTGTTGAAGGTGCTGGCTTCGAAATAGTCTTCGACCTTGATCGGCATGCTAAGGGACTCCACGGGGCAAACAGATGAATAAATGGGTGCATATGAACGTCCTCCGTATCCCCACTTTGGTTCGCCTACTTCCCAAGGCATGTCGCCGAAAGCAAAAAGGCCACGGGGCAACTCCCCTTGGCCTTGCTGTCTCGTCGTCAGTACTTGAGCCGGATGGATCGTTTCCAGCATGGACGTTCGGCGCGAACTTTAGGACCTGAGGGGCTTGAGATCAACTAAAAATGTCGCGATTTCGCACGCAACCAGTAGATCGCTCATTACACCCACCTATGTAAACGACCCACATGACAGGCTGATGTTCCTTGCGCCTGCCCGAACGGTCGGGTTTCACCTGGCCGCCAGGGTCATGGTGCTATGCTCGGCGCCGACCTGGAGAGACCCGACTGATGAATTACCTGTTCCCCGTCCTGGCCGCCTTCCTGTGGGGTGGCAACACCATCGTCACCAAACTCAGTGCCACGGCCATCTCGCCCATCGAGATCAGCTTCTACCGCTGGCTGCTGGCGCTGCTGGTGCTCACCCCGTTCGTGCTCGGCGGCCTGATCCGCAACGCCGCAGTGGTCGCCCGCTGCTACAGGCAGTTGATCGTCCTCGGCCTGCTCGGCGGCGTGGTGTTTCAGTGCCTGGCCTACTACGCCGCACACTCCACCACCGCGATCAAGATGGGCATCATCCAGGCGCTCTATCCACTGATCGCACTGATCCTCACCGGCCTGCTGATGAAACAGCGCACGACTACCGGCACCCTGGTTGGCGGCACGATCTCGATCATCGGCGTGGTGCTGGTGATCAGCAATGGTCATTTCGCTTCCCTGCTCAACGGCGGCCTGAGCATCGGCGATGCCATGATGCTGCTCGGCACCGCAGCCTTCGCGGTGTACAGCCTGCTGCTGCAGCGCTGGAAGATCCAGTTGCCGATGCTGCAGACGGTCTACACCCAGGCCATCGTCGCCAGTGTGGCCCTGGCGCCGTTCTACCTGCTCACCGAGCGGCATGCGCTGACCGGTGAAGTGCTGGCCCTGGTCGGCTTTGCCGGCATCGGCGCCTCGATCTGTGCGCCACTGGCCTGGATCCACGCCATTTCCCGACTGGGCGCCTCGCGTACCGCGCCGTTCTTCAATCTGGTGCCGGTGATCACCGCCGTGCTGGCGACTGTGCTGCTGGGGGAACAACTGACGGCCTGGATCACCCTGGGCGGGCTGCTGGCGATTGGCGGGGTGATCGTGTCGGAGTACTGCCGCAAGAAGGCATAGGTTTGAAAGGCTGGCAGTGCTGCGCACTGCTTTCGCCGGCGGCGAAAGCAGCGCAAAGCGCTGCCACTTATCAGGACGCCGCCAGTTCCGCTGGCGAGACGATGCTGGTCTTGGCCCCGCGCGAGCGTCCCGAACTCAGGTAAGCGGCAATCGACTCTTGGGTCACCTCGCCCAGGAACACCCGCTCGGCGTCCAGCACCGGCAGCCAGGCGCGGTTGAACTCGTACATGCGCGACAGCAGGATGCGCAGGTTTTCGTCATAGGCTGCCGTGGCGTTGAACTCGCGCAGGAACTGTGCACAGGTGCCGGTCTGGCGGTGCAGGTCGCGGCGGCGCACGTAGCCCATGGCCTTGTTGTCTGCGTCCGTGACCACCACGTAGCGACGGTCCTGATCGTCCATCACCTCCAGCGCATCGGCCACTGGCGTCTCGGGGCTGACTGACGGCGCGTTGTCGGCGGCGTCTTCGGCCTTGACCAGCAGCAGGCGCTTGAGGGTGCTGTCCTGGCCAACGAAGTTGGACACGAAGTCGTCCGCCGGGTGCGCCAGCAGGGTGTCCGGGTGGTCGATCTGGATCAGTTTGCCAGCGCGGAAAATCGCGATCTTGTCGCCCAGTTTGAGCGCTTCGTCGATGTCGTGGCTGACCATGATCACGGTCTTGTTCAGCGCCCGCTGCATCTCGAAGAACTCGTTCTGGATCATCTCGCGGTTGATCGGGTCGACCGCGCCGAACGGCTCGTCCATCAGCAACAGCGGCGCCTCGGCGGCCAGCGCACGGATCACCCCGATACGCTGTTGCTGACCACCGGACAACTCGCGCGGGTAACGGTGCAGGTACTGCTTGGGTTCGAGCTTGATCATGCTCATCAACTCGCGAGCGCGGTCATGGCACTTCTGCTTGTCCCAGCCCAACAGTTTGGGCACCACCACGATGTTTTCCTCGATGGTCATGTTCGGGAACAGGCCGATCTGCTGGATCACATAGCCGATATTGCGGCGCAGGGTCACTTCGTCCAGGCCGGTGGTGTCTTCACCGTTGATCAGGACCTTGCCGGAGGTCGGCTCGATCAGGCGGTTGATCATCTTCAGCGTGGTGCTCTTGCCACAGCCCGACGGGCCGAGGAACACGCAGATTTCGCCTTCGTTGACCGTGAGGCTGACCGAGTCGACCGCCTTCACTTCTTTGCCGTTGCTCTGGAAAGTCTTGGTGAGGTTTTGAAGTTCGATCATTTCAGGAGTCCTTTGGGAGTCAGCGAGCGTTGCAGCCATTGCAGAAGCAGGTCGGCGATGATGGCCAGAATGCTGACCAGCACGGCGCCGACGATCAGCATCGACATATCGCTGCGGCTGATAGAAGCAAGAATGAGTACACCAAGACCGCCGGCGCCAATGGTCGCGGCAATGGTCATGACGCCGATGTTCATCACCACGGCAGTGCGCACCCCGGCGAGAATCACCGGTACGGCGATGGGCAGTTCGACCATGCGCAGGCGCTGGCCGAAGGTCATGCCAATGCCCTTGGCCGCTTCCCGAATGCCCGGTTCGACACCGGTCAGGGCCAGGTAGGTGTTGCGCATGATCGGCAACAACGAATACAGAAACACGGCGGTGATGGCCGGCAGCGGCCCCAGGCCCTGGCCAAATTTGGAATAGAACGGCAGCAGCAAGCCGAACAGCGCAATGGACGGCACGGTCAGCAACACCGTGGCACTGGCTTGCAGAGGACCTGCCAGGGTCGGGAAGCGGGTCATCAGGATACCCAGCGGCACGCCGACCAGAATCGCCAGGGTCACCGCGACGCCGACCAGGGTGATGTGCTGCCCGGTCAGGTGCAGGACCTGATTCCAGTCCATATGGGAGAAGGCGTTCAACAAATCCATACGTCTGTCTCCTTTAGTTGAGTGGATGCTGGCGCAGGAACTCTGCGGCCACGGTGGACGGGCTCTGATGGTCGACATCGACCTTGGCGTTCAGTGCACGCATGGTGGCGTTGTCGAGCAGTTCGGCCAGCGGTTTGAGCAGCCCGGCCAGTTCCGGGTGCTGGTCGAGGAACGCCTTGCGCACGACCGGGGCGGCGGTGTAGTCCGGGAAGTAATGCTTGTCGTCGTCCAGCACCTTGAGCTTGAAGGCGTCCAGGCGCCCGTCAGTGGTGTACACCAGACCGGCAAAAACCTGGCCGTTGCGCATCGCGGTATAAACCAGCCCGGCGTCCATCTGGCGGATGTTTTCCCGGCCCAGATTCATGTCGTAATGCTTGACCAGCCCGCCCAGACCATCGGAGCGGTTGGCAAACTCGGTATCCAGGGCAACGATGTGGCCCTGGTCAGCCTCGTCCTTGAGCACTCGGGTCAGGTCGCTGACGGTGTTGAGCTGGGGATACTCTTTGGCGATCTTGTCCGGCAGCCCCAAGGCGTAGGTGTTGCTGAAGCGCGACGGCGCCAGCCAGACCAGGCCTTTTTTGGCATCGAGTTCTTTGACCCGTGCGTAGCTCTGCTCGCTGTCGAGACGTTCCTCGACATGGTTGTAGGCGACCAGCGAAACCCCGGTGTACTCCCAGAGCAGATCCAGCTGGCCGCTCTCATGGGCACTGCGCGCCAGGTTACTGCCCAGCCCGCCGGTGATCTGCACGTCGTAGTTTTTGCTGCGCAGGTATTGCGCGGTGATCTCCGCGAGCATGGTCTGCTCGGTAAACACCCGTGCACCGATCCGCAGCAGCGGTTTATCGGCTGCTTGGGCGAACGCCGAGAACAGCGATCCCAATCCCAGAGTCAGGCTCAGCGCCAAACATAGCTTTTTCATGTCAGTTCCTTATCTCAGCGGTGCAGACCGCGCTCCAGCCAGATGCGACTACCCAGCGTGACCAAGGCATCAAGCAACAGTGCCAGCAACGCCGTGCAGGCAGCGCCCAGCAGCAGTTGCGGCTGATTGTTCAGACCAATACCGGGGAAGATCAGGCTGCCCAGGCTGTTGGCGCCAATCAGGAACGACAGCGGTGCAGTACCGACATTGAGCGCCAGCGAGACCCGCACACCACCGATGATGATCGGCACGGCATTGGGCAATTCGACCTTGAGCAGCACCTGACGCGGGGTCATGCCGATGCCGGTGGCGGCTTCTTTGAGCGAGGCAGGCACATTTTTCAGGCCTTCGTAGGTGTTGCGCACGATGGGCAACAACGAGGCGAGGAACAGCGCGAAGATGGCCGGACCACTGCCGATCCCGAGAATACCGAGAGCGATGGCCAGAACCGCGAGAGGAGGAACGGTGTTACCGATATTGAAGACTTGCATGAAGCGTTCTGCGCTGCCGACCATCGACGGTCGGCTCAGGACAATGCCGGCGGGGATACCGACCACCAGGGCCGCCAACATTGAAACCAGAACCAGAACCAGATGGGCCTGCAGGTAAAACAACAGGTCATCCTTGTACTTCACGAACGTATCAGTGCCGATCCACTGGACCAGCAGGGCCAGGAGCACGATGGTAATCGCACCTCCCAATAGCCCCTTGCCATAGCGATTAGCCACGGGCGGACTCCTTTTTTCAGTCGGCAAACCTCGCCTGTGGCGGCCCAATGGGTCGCGCGAAACGGGTTTGCGAAGAGCAGCAGGTGGGTCGCCGTAAACGGGGATGAACCCTGGCGAAAACACAAGCCATGAGCACAGCTTCGTCAAGCTGAAACGCAGGTAAATCAAGCCCTTGAAGCAGTGCCGAAATGGCCTGTTACAAGGGAATGGACGTCTCCGGGATCCGAAAGGTTCCCACGCAATGCAGCATTTGGCCACCCTTAATCGACTGAGCGGTTCGGCATTGGCCTTCACTTGCGCTATAATCTGCGCCCTTTTTTGACTCCCTTTTCAGGCGATTTCCCATGACCCAACAGGCCGCCGAAGTCGCGAAACGTCGCACTTTCGCCATCATCTCCCACCCCGACGCCGGTAAAACCACCATTACCGAAAAGCTGCTGCTGATGGGCAAGGCGATTTCGGTGGCCGGTACGGTCAAATCGCGCAAGTCCGACCGCCATGCCACCTCCGACTGGATGGAAATGGAAAAGCAGCGCGGCATTTCCATCACTACCTCGGTCATGCAGTTCCCGTATCGCGAGCACATGGTCAATCTGCTCGACACCCCCGGCCACGAAGACTTCTCGGAAGACACCTACCGCACCCTGACGGCGGTCGACTCGGCGCTGATGGTGCTCGACGGCGGTAAAGGTGTAGAGCCACGAACCATCGCCCTGATGGACGTTTGCCGCCTGCGCGACACGCCGATCGTCAGCTTTATCAACAAGCTCGACCGTGACATCCGCGACCCGATCGAGCTGCTCGACGAAATCGAAGCCGTACTGAAAATCAAGGCTGCGCCGATCACCTGGCCGATCGGTTGCTACCGCGACTTCAAGGGCGTGTACCACCTGGCAGGCGACTACATCATCGTCTACACCCCAGGCCACGGCCACGAGCGCACCGAGACCAAGATCATCCAGAAACTGGACTCCGACGAAGCCCGCGCCCACCTGGGTGACGAATACGACAATTTCGTCGAACAGCTTGAGCTGGTGCAGGGCGCCTGCCACGAGTTCGACCCGCAGGCGTTCATCGATGGCCAGATGACGCCGGTATTCTTCGGCACCGCGCTGGGCAACTTCGGCGTTGACCACGTGCTGGACGCCGTCGTCGATTGGGCGCCGCGCCCGCTGGCGCGCGCCGCCCACGAGCGGACCGTCGAGCCGGTCGAAGAGAAATTCAGCGGTTTCGTGTTCAAGATCCAGGCAAACATGGACCCCAAGCACCGAGACCGCGTGGCCTTCATGCGCATCTGCTCGGGCCGTTACGAGAAAGGCATGAAAATGCGCCACGTGCGCCTGAACAAGGACGTGCGCATCGGCGACGCCCTGACCTTCTTCTCGTCCGAGCGTGAAATGCTCGAAGAAGCCTATGCCGGCGACATCATCGGCCTGCACAACCACGGCACCATCCAGATTGGCGACACCTTCACCGAAGGTGAGAGCCTGGGTTTCACCGGCATCCCGCACTTCGCCCCGGAACTGTTCCGCCGCGTACGCCTGAAAGACCCGCTCAAATCCAAGCAACTGCGCCAGGGCCTGCAACAGCTGGCCGAAGAAGGCGCCACGCAAGTGTTCTTCCCGCAGCGCAGCAACGACATCATTCTCGGCGCCGTCGGTGTGCTGCAGTTCGACGTGGTCGCCAGCCGCCTGAAAGAGGAATACAAAGTCGAATGCGCCTACGAACCGATCACCGTCTGGTCGGCGCGCTGGATCGAGTGCGATGACAAGAAAAAGCTCGAAGAGTTTGAAACCAAGGCCTTTGAGAACCTGGCAGTGGACGGCGGCGGTCACCTGACCTACCTGGCCCCGACCCGGGTCAACCTGAGCCTGATGGAAGAACGCTGGCCGGACGTGAAATTCCGCGCGACGCGCGAGCATCATTGATATCACTGTCGCCCAGAAAGCCCGCCGCGAATGCCGAGGATGAACGAGGCATTTACGGAGCCGTTAAAAAAGCAGGCGTTCGCAATGAACGCCTGCTCAGACATCCCTGGAATGAACCGAACGCACCTGATAGGGGACTTTCGGTTCAATCACCGTGTTTTCCAGGTAACCGTGATTTAGAAGCAGGGCCTCTACAGTTTTCTCGCTGACATCAAAATGAAGAGCAGCTTGTTCACGAGAAGACTCTGAAAAATTCCCGACCAAATAATCAACCAGAGCGTCGACGGGACACAGAAACTCCGCGGCAAAGGCCCGCTGGAACTGCTGCTGTGCGGTAGCCAGATCAGTAGACACCTTCCAATGGCTACGGCTTTGCGCAGCCTCGTACAGGCTGGCGATGAAGCGGGCATATTCAAAGCGCCTGGCAACCGGATGTTTTTTGCGCGGTATCAGGCTTATTGATCCAGGCACGGATGTTTTCAGGACTGAGACACTCTGCCGATCAGCCACAGTAAACCTGTCGACCTGTTTCTCGGATACCCCCAGCAGTTGATACAACTCGAGGTCATCAATCGGCCGGTTCGCGTTATCAAGTGCAGCACGCAATTGCTTCGCAGCCGTCTCAGCCTTTTTCCAGGGCAATGCTGATACCGGTGTTGTGAAAGCTGGCAGCTCTGGCCTTCCTGAAATTCCAGGTTCCGAGTTCAGTTCCTGAATCAAACGAACCCCTTTCGCTCTCTGTGCTCCATGCAGTCCGATAAGAGGCGCCAACTCCCTCATGGCGTCTGGCCCCGTCGCCTGCTGCAGCCACAAAACTTCATCGAGCGTCGGCGCAGGACATTGCTCAGGGTCATAACCCATTTGCGCTTCCAGCACTCTGCGTTGCAAGGCCGCAGAGTCGTCCCGATCCTGGCAGACGTAACTCCAGAGTTGAGCAAGATCGCTATCTGGAAGGCCCATCGCATCAAGGCGTCCTATGACACTCTCGATAAACCCTGCGGCGCAGTTCTGGAAAGCGCTCAATGTCACGACACCTGGAGCGTCCAGACCGTACAAATAACGTACCGACTGATCTTGCCGGGCATTTTGCTCAGCCCAGATCTTCACTCCCTCTCCATCAGACGCCACGATCACCCGAGGCCAGACATAGCCATGATTGGCGGCTCCGAGCTCATGACTCATGCGCCAATCCAGCGAGGGACTGACTCCGGCTTCAGGCAAGGTCTCGTGACTGAGCCGCCACCATGACGAGGCCAGCCAAAGCGCCAAGGGATACGCAGACACGAGCACCGAGTCACTTATCGTGCGTGACCATATGCCCTCATTGCGGGTCAGGCATGTATCGGCCATCTGGAGTTTAAATTGCCCGGTGGTCGCACGAAGTACTGGATCACCCGAGCCGGGAGAAGACCACTCGATGGAAAAACTCAAATCATTCATGGCACCTCCAGCGGTCTAGAACCTCAGCAGCCAAGGGATCGCTATCAGGCATGGGATATCCGTGGTAGCGGCCTGTTTGCGGATTCTCAAGCTGCGCCTCAAGCGCAATGCCACCTTCTGCGACCGACCAGATATTCTTTGGCCAGCCGTTTTCCACTCTATCGCTGACGAGGCCCTTTTCCACGCCTTTTTTCAGTAATGCCAGGGCGACGTCGCGGGAGAAAATTTTCGCGACATCACACAGCGACTTGCCTTGTCGAGGATCAGCCGGAGGCGTCAGACCAAAATCGCCTGGATTTTTCTTGTGCTCCGGATTACCGCCATACGAAATAAGCCTGGCCCACGCTTGCAGGTGGCTTGGGGAAAACACATCAAACGAGGCAATCCGTCGCTTCAAATTAAATCTGTTATACCGTGTTTTCATACACATCCTGCCTGGTGCATCAACGATGCAAACGCTGATTGGCAGATCATCCGGGCTTTGATTTACCCAAGTGATCATTGGCTTGATGGTATCCAGAATGATCCGCATGAGCACCGCCCTCAGGCCGATTCAAAAGCAGATACGTTGTGTAAGAATTTTCTATTCAACGACACGCATACACCGCCAGCTTCTCCTGCATGAAATCCAGAAAGCACTGAATCCGCAGCGCCAGTTTGGAGTTGCGGTAGTACACCGCATTGATCGGCTGGCGATAACCGTTGTTGATATCGGCCATGATCGCAACCAGCCGGCCTTCGCGCAGGTCTTGATGGGTCATGAAGTGCGACAGGCAGGCAATCCCTTCGCCGGCCAGCGCCAGGTGGCGCAAGGTGTCGCCACTGGACGCCGCAATGGTCGGCTGAATCGGCAGGCGGTCGCCACCGGCATGGCGTAACGGCCAGTTATTGAGACTGTCGACCTGGGTAAAGCCCAGCAGGCTGTGCTGCCTGAGGTCATCAACAGTGGTCGGCCTGCCATGGCGCTCGAGGTAAGCCGGGCTGGCAACGATGTTCAAAGTGCAGCAACCCAGTGAGCGGGCGTGCAAGGTCGAGTCGCTCAACTCACTCAAGCGAATGGCAATGTCGGTGCTTTGCTCCAGCAGGTCGATGAACCAGTCGTTGCTGGTCAGCTCCAGCTGGATATCCGGGTACAGGCGGCGAAACTCGCCCACATGCGGCACCACGCAATGCAGCATGAACGGCGAGGCGGCATTGACCCGCAGACGCCCGGCCGGCTTTTGCCGCGACTGGGTCAGGTGTTCTTCGAGACTGAGCATTCGCTCAAGAATGTCCCGCGCCTGAGCGAGAAAGAATCGCCCCTCCTCGGTCAGGTCCATGCGCCGCGTGGTGCGATTGAGCAGCGTGGTGTCCAGCTTGCTTTCCAGCCGGCTGAGCGTACGGCTAACCCCCGACGGCGTCAGCCCAAGCTGTTCGGCGGCAGCGGAAATCGAACCGCTGTCGATCACGGCAACGAACACCTGTAACTCATCAGACCTGGCTTTCATGCTGCCTCCCCTGCTCAAGAGAGAGGATGGTAGCGCTGATTGGCAGGCTGATGAATGCGCTCAAACGCCAAACACCTCGCTCAGATGAGCTTCATAACGCTGCACATCGCCCTCAATATCCGGCCGCTTCATCACATCCACCGCCAGGAAGGTCGGCAGCGGCTGCATGCCCAAGAACTGGTTGGCCTTGTGGAACGGCAAGTACACCGCGTCCACGCCCTTGGCTTCGAAGAAATCGGTCGGGTCGTCGAAGGCTTGCTGCGGGGCGTTCCAGGTCAGCGACAGCATGTACTGCTTGCCATGCAGCAGACCACCGCTGCCGTATTTCTGCGACGCATCCGAACGGGTCCGACCGTCATTGGCGTACAGGCTGCCATGACCTTCGGTGAACACGTCGTCGACGTATTTTTTCACCGTCCACGGCGCCCCCATCCACCAGCCGGGCATCTGCCAGACAATCACGTCAGCCCAGAGAAATTTCTGCACTTCCTCGGCCAGCTCGTAGCCGCCGTCGATAAAGGTTTCCTGCACATCAAAACCGGCGCGGTCCATATGGGCCAGCGCGGCCTGGTGCAGGGTTGCGTTATAGCGGCCATCGGAGTGGGCGAACTGTTTGCCGCCATTCAAGAACAGAATCTTTTTCATGGTCAGAACCTTTGCCTGTCGGCACATAATCAGAGAATGGGCCGCAGAATAGACAGGTGCAGCAGCGCGACCAAGACCCGCCGGGGCAAATGACCTTTGCTTTAAAGTCACGAATTGCACAGTGATTACTGAATTAAAATCGGCTCACTGTCTATCGAGGAGATGCTCATGAGCGAGCCCGTCAGCTTCATCGTCTACGCCCATACCCGCCCGGAAAAGTCCGCCGAGTTCGCCGCGCTGTTCAGCAGTTACGTCGCTGCCAGCCGCCTTGAGCCAGGCTGTATCGAGTACCACATGCTGCGCGACCGGCAGGACCCGAGCCTGTTCATGTTCTTTGAAACCTGGGCAAGCCAGGCCCACCTGGATGTGCACGCCGCACAACCGCACATGACCCGCTTCGCCGAGCAGCGCATGGACTACCTGACCCGTGACTTCGACTTCCGCTTCGCCGACGTGCTCAGCCCTGCACCAACAGATGCAGACCCAGTGCAGCCATCCCGATAAAGAACACGCGCTTGAATACCACGGCGCTGATGCGCTGGCGCAGCCACTGGCCAAGCCACATGCCCAGCAAGGCCGGCAGCAGCGCCAGCCAGGAGGCGCCCAGTTCGGCGCCACCCAGCGCCCCGCTGCCGGCCAGCCCCGCCGCCAGCGCCAGGGTCGAGACGGTGAACGACAGGCCCAACGCTTGCACCAGTTGATCGCGCTGCAGCCCCAAGGCTTGCAGGTACGGCACGGCCGGAATCACAAATACCCCGGTGGCCGAGGTCACGATACCGGTCAGCCCACCGCACAACGGTCCCAGCCAGCGCTCGGCGCTGGCCGGCACCTTGAAGGCCGGTAACAACAGCCCGCTCAGCGCATAGACACACAGCGCAGCACCCAAGGCATGCGTCATCCACGGCCCGGCATTGATGCCCAGCCACCATGACCCCAGCCCGGTACCTACGGCAATCATCAATAGCATCGGCCATAAACGCTGGAGCAGCCCGCGCAGATGCCCGCCATTGGCCAGTTGCCAGACGTTGGTCACCGTGGACGGAATGATCAGCAATGCCGCCGCCTGCGCGGGCAACATCGCCAGGCCCAGCAGCCCCATCGCCACCGTGGGCAGGCCCAGACCAATCACCCCCTTGACCGCACCGGCCAGCAAAAAAGTGCCGACCACCAGCGCCGTCAAGGCCCATCCCAGGTTCTGATAAAACTCGATCAATGCGTTCATGGGCACAGCATGGCTCAGGCCAGACAGGTTGAACATCTGGCATATACTCAGCCAGCCTCAGGCCAAGCCTGAGGCTGAGCCCTGCAACGCAACCCCCAGCGCTGCCAGACAGCCCAAGGTAGTGATCCAGGCCCGTGCATGTCTCCCACATCTCCAATGACCCGGAATTCCCAATGCGCTTCGATCTCACCGACCTGCGGCTTTTCCTCAACATCCTGGAAACCGGCAACATCACCGCCGCGGCCAGCCGCAGCCATTTGTCGCTGGCCTCGGCCAGTGCCAGGGTGCGGGCCATGGAAGGATCGCTGAACAGCGCCTTGCTGGAGCGCAACCGGCGTGGCGTTACCCCGACCCCGGCCGGCAAGGCCCTGGGGCGGCATGCGCGGCTGATCCTGCAACAGGTCGAGCGGCTGCAAGATGAGCTGGCCGATTACGCCCAAGGCTTCAAGGGCCAGATCCGCCTGCTGTGCAACACCTCGACCCTGAGCGAGCACCTGCCCGAAGTACTGGCGGACTTTCTGGTCAGCCACCCGCATATCGATATTGATCTACAGGAACACCCCAGCCTGCGCATCCTCCACGCCCTGCGCCACGGCAGTGCCGATATCGGCATCGTCACCGATGCAGTCGACGCCAGCGACCTGCAGACCCTGCCCTTTCGCGCCGACCCGCTGGCGTTGCTCATCCCGGCCGGCCATCCACTGGAGCAGCACGACAGCCTTCGTTTCAGCCAGACCCTCGACCATGAGTTCGTCGCCCTCGCCGCCACCAGCGCGCTGGGCATCTACCTGGAAGAGCAAGCGCTGCACGCCGGCAAACGCCTGCGCATCCGGGTGCGTGCCGAAGGCGTCGACGGGGTCTTGCGCATGGTCGCCCACGGCGCTGGCCTGGGCATCGTGCCCCAGGCGGCAGTGGACCGTTGGCAGGGGACACACGGCTTCAGGGCCGTGCGCCTGGCGGATGACTGGGCAGACCGCCAGTTGCGACTGTGCGCGGTGGATTTCGCCGCGTTGCCGGGGTATGTGCGTGAGCTGGTCGAGGTCCTGGCAGCGCCCCGCTGAACGAGGCGCCAGGCAAATGCGTTACTTCAGCTCACACAAAAGCACGCGCCGCAGCCCGTTCTGGCAGGCGTTTCCCTTTCTTTCGTACGAAGTTTCCGAGAAAATCCCGACCGCTTGCATGTGTCAATTTCGGCCACTAGGCTGCGTTCGTCGCTGAAAAAACAGCGATCGGGTTTAGCAGCCTGACGAGATCATTGAGACATGCAAGCTGCCATTTATGGCGGCTTCGCGTGGGGCACCTTCGGGTGCGCCGGTCTTTCTCATGATCTCCCGGTCTGCTAACCCGCGTCGAAGCCGCCACCCTTGATCGTTTAGCAGCGATTCAGCGGTGGCCCCAACGAGGATCATGAGATGAATAAAGCAGTCCCCGACCCACCCAGCCTGGAAGACTCGATGGTCTACGTACTCAACGTGCTGCGCTGCGCCGCCGCCACCGCTTACGAGACCGCTGACAATCTGAGCGGCACCCAACGCGACCTGGCCTTTTCCACCCATCACCTGATCGACCTGGCCTGCCGCGTCGCCGACGACGCCTTGAGCCGGGTCGCCACGTAGCAACCGCTTCAGCGGCGAACGGCAGGGCGAACCTTCGCCGCTCACACGGTTCCTATCGGGGCACAGACACACAAGGAATCAGCATGGACATCCAGGACATCAAACGCCAGTTGGCAAAACCGGCGACCCGATTCGAAGCCGGCGGCTTTCGCCCGACCGATTCGCTGCAAGAAAGCTGGCTGGGCAAGGTCTTTCTTTACCGGCCCGATGAACAGATCCCCACCAATGCCGCCGGCCAGCCGCTGATTCCCTATGCGCAGTTCTACCTGCCGGCCCTGCCCTACGTCAGCCCGCTGCTGGACGGCGTGAACGTCATGACGGTGTTCATCAGCGAGCCTTTCCCCGACGGCGAAGAGCCCATGGGCGAGAACTGGCTGATCCGCGAATACACCGCAGACGATCAACTGGTGCGCAAAGACCTGAGTGTCGACACCTTTCTCAAGCCATTTGCGCTCAAGGCCACTCTGGTGGAGGCTGACTACCCGCTCTGGGATGGTGGCGGCGTACCCAGAGCGCTGGAGCTTGAAGTGCTCAAGCTGGAAGACGACGGGGTGATCGAGAGCTACTACGACCTGATTGACCACACCTACGACCACAAGATCGGCGGTTACCCCTCGTTCTGCCAGTCGGGTATCGATCCGGGCGACGACTACGAGTTCGTGTTCCAGATCTCAACCGATGACAAAATCCAGCTCAACGTGATCGACAACGGCAGCCTGATGTTCTGGAAGCACAAGACCACCGGTGAGTGGTTTCTGTACTACGACTTTCACTAAGCTGCATCAGCGTTTGCTGAACGCCAGCCGCGCCGCAAACAGCATGAAGATCACCCCGGTGGTGCGGTCCATCCACTTGATCACCGCCGGCTTGCGCAGCACCCCGGCCAGCGGCTGGGTCGCGCCGATCAGGCTCAGCGACCAGACCAGCCCCAGCACCACATGAATGCCCACCAGGCCGAAGGTCCAGGCCACCAGCGGCTCGCCCTGGGGGATGAATTGCGGCAAAAACGACACGTAGAACACGCCGATCTTCGGGTTGAGCAGGTTGCCCAGCAGCCCCTTGAGGAACCAGTTGGTCTGCCTGCCGTTCTCGCCGGCCGCCGGAGCGATGTGGCTGCGCGGGCGCAGCAGCATGTTCGCGCCCAGCCAGCACAGGTAGGCCGCGCCGCAATATTTAAGGATGTCGTAGGCCAGCTCCGACACCGCAATCAGCGCGCCGAGACCGAAGGCCACGGCCGCGCCCCATAGCAGGCAGCCCACATTGATACCCAGCGCAGCGCGCAAAGCTTGCTGTTTGCCCTCAACGGCGGCGGTGCGCAGGATCAGCGCAGTGTCCAGGCCGGGGGTGATGGTCAGCAGGGTGGCTGCGAGGGTGAAGGCGATGAGGTTATCGGCGAGGGGCATGGCTCGGGACTGCGCAGGATGGGAAAGTGCGCAGGTTAACACGACGCCATTATTCCACCGTAACAGCCGCTTTAGCGGCGATGCTTTCGCCGCTAAAGCGCCTACGGGGTTTGCTCACAACCTGACAGAATTACAACAACGGCAATGTATACGAAACAATAAAGCGGTTCTCATCGCGCCGTCCGGTCACGTCACCCACCAGTTCCACATTGCGCAGCCTGAAACTGACATTTTTGAACGTGCCGCTCTGCACGGTGTAAGTCAGGTCGATATTACGCTCCCATTCCTCGGCGTCGCGGCCCAGGTATTTGAAGTTGTCGCCATGAACATAACGGGCCATGGCCACCAGGCCAGGCACGCCTACGCCGGCAAAGTCGAAATCATAGCGGGCCTGCCAGGAGCGTTCGTCAGCGCGGTCAAAACGCAGCACCTGGACGGCGTTGGCCGCCGCTGGCAGGTCGGTGTCGTGCATGAATGGCAAGGCGCTGCCACCGGCGTTGTACTGGTAGCCGAGGCGGAACGTCTGCGGGCCGAGGGCTGCCGAAAGCATGGCCGAGGGCATGCGGCTGTCGAGCTTGCCGGCCATTTCTTCGCCCGCTTCACGGGTGTACATGTAATTGAGCTGGGCACCGAGTTTCCAGTCACCGAGTTGCTTGTTGAGGGTGCTAGTGATCAGGCTCTGCTGATACACATCCTTGAGCTCGCCTTGCCAGACGCCCACCGAAGCGTCCGGGGTGATGCGCCAGGTCGCGCCGCCATAGGTGAAGCGCTCGCTCTCGACGGTCCAGTAGTTGCCGACCTGAATCTTGCGCGCGCCAGCGAACTCGCGGTAGTTCACCCGGTTGACGCTGCCCAGGTCAAAGTCGAGGTTGTCGAACTCGCGCACGCTGAGCATCGCGCCTTCGAAGAACTGCGGCAGCAGCCGCGCATCGCCGGCCTGAAGAATCGGCAGTTTGGGAAACAGGCCACCGACTTTCAGTTCGCTTTTGGAGATCTTCATCTTCACCGCTGCAGTGGCTTCGGAGTATTCGTCCACCGAGCGCGGGTCGGCGTTACGCGCCTGGCCGGCATGCTTGTAGGCGCCGGGCAGTAACGCCGAGCCGCTGCGCGACGGCGAGGAGTCGAGTTTCAGGCCAAGACCTGCGTATACGTCGACGCCAAAGCCGATAAAGCCTTCGGTGTAGCCCGATTGCGCCTTGAAAATAAAGCCTTGGGCCCACTCTTCAATTTTCGATTGCGCCGGTTTGGTGGAGTCGCGCAAGTCGTGGTTGTAGTAGAAGTTGCGTGCGGTGATTGAGGCTTTGCTGTCGCTGATGAAGTCGGCGTGGGCGCTCAGGGGCAGGCTGGCGATGGCCAGAGTGAGTGGCGCGAGGTGCAGTTTTTTATGCGTGTTGTTCATGTTTTTTATTCTTCTTTAGTTGTGGTGGACAGCGTTGTTCAAGGCGAGCGAAACCGCCGCCCCTGACTGTTGGGCGTTGTGATGAGGGTTGTTACCTGGGGTGGATCAGGGATTATTGGCAGTGCTTTGCACTGCGTTTGCGGGCAGAGCTGCCTCCCACGAATCCGCTGGGAGGCAGCTTGCTGCCAAGCCTCTGCTCAACGATCCGTCCATTGAAAACAGACCTGACTGCTGAAGTTCTCACCCGGTGTAATCACCTGGGTGCCGGTGCTTTCATGCCCCAGCCTTTCAGCCAGATTAAAGCCATTGGCCAAGTGCGAAACCGGTTCCAGACACAGGTAATCGACACCCGCCGGGCCGAACACCACCAGGTGATCGAGCTCACTGCCAGCCTTGATGCTCAGCTGGCCTTGTGGATAACTCACCGACGCCTCACCCCCCCATTGCGACAGATAATCGGCCCAGGTTTGCGTGGCCCAATCCTGCGGGGTGATCGAGCGACGTTCTTGCCCTTGGGTAAATGCCCCACTGGCGAGGTAGTCCGGCGTGATCGCCCACTGGCGCTGGCTGTTAAAGGCCACCTGCATCTGTGGATAAGCATTGAGGTAGGGGTGCAGCCCCATGCCGCCCGGCATCGGCGTTGCGCCGTTGTTGATCAGTACCAGCTTGATCGCCAGCTCTGCGCCGCGCAGTTCGAAGTGTTGTTCGGCGCGGATTGGCCAAGGCCAGTGCGCGCCACTGTATTGCAGACTCAGCACTGCGGTGGTGTCGGACGCCGACTCGACGGTCCAGGCCAGGGTATGGCTGACGCCATGCAAGGTGTGCGGCATGGCGTCGGGGTGGACCGGCAGCGTATGACGCTCACCTGCAAAGTTCAGCGTGGCATCAGCGATCCGGTTGGAATACGGAATCAGCGGGTAAATGCCGCCACGCGGCCAGTTCAGCGGGTCAAACGGCAGGCTGGCGTCAATCGGCTTGAACACGTCCAGGCCATGCTTGCGCACCAGCAGGCGCCCTACCCGGCCACCGGATTCGGGCAGCAGGTGCAGGGTCAGGTACTCGTTGTGCAGGATCACTTCAGCTTGGGCCATGACCTTTCCCCTCTTTAATCAGGCGCGCCGGAACCGCTGGAAAACGTCCATGTCGATCTGCTGGCCCAGCCCCGCGGCCTGCGGAATGTCGAACAGACGCCCGTTGCGAATGCCTTCGATGTCGTACAGCCAACCTTGCGGCTCGACAAACAGGTACTCGATCTGCGCCACACTCGGCTGCGCGGCGGCCAGGTGCAGGCTGGCCAGAAAACCCGGGCCGAAGTACGGGCAATGCGGCAACACCGGGGTGTCGTACTGCTCGGCCAGGCGGGCGATGCGCAGGCATTCGCTGATGCCGCCGACCTTGGTCACGCTGGGCTGGATCGAATCCACGGCGCCGGCCTTGAGGGCGTTTTCGAACTGCACGGCGGTGCACCAGTTTTCCCCGGCCGACAGTGCGACACCCTGGCCACGGAAGCTGTTAAGGGTGGCGAAGTCTTCCGGCGGAAAGATCGGCTCTTCCAGCCAGGCCAGGTTCAGGTCGCGCAGGGCCGGCAGCCAGGCGCGGGTGTCATCCACCGACCAACTGCAATTGACGTCGGTGGCCAGCGGCACCTGATCGCCGATCGCGGTGCGGCAGGCGGCGATTTGCGGCAGCGTGACCTCATGCAGCTTGATGTCCGTGAAGCCCATGTCCAGAGCCTTTTCGCAGATCGCGGGAGCCACTGCGTTGTCGGCATAGCGCACCAGACTGGCGTAGGCCTGGATCTGCTTGCGCGGCTGCTCGCTGAACAACTGGTGCAGCGGCACGCCTCGGCGCTGCGCGGCGAGGTCCCACAGCGCGATGTCCACGCCGGAGATCGCGAAGGTGGTTACGCCGTAGCGGCCGAACAGGTGCAATTGCTGCTGGGTCTTGAGGTTCCAGGCCGGGATGTCAGTGATGGTTTGGCCGACCAGCACCGGCGCGATCAGCCGGTCGACGGTCGCCTTGGTGGCATCAGCGGTGAAGTAACCAAACGCCTCGCCCCAGCCCACATGGCCCTGATCGTCTTCGATACGCACCAGCACGTTTTCCAGGGTGTGCCAGGTGGTCGGGGTGATGCCCTTGCCTTTACCTCCATCAACGAAGGGAATTTCGACGATGAAGGTTTCGATCTTGCGAATGATCATTGGGCCTCTCCAGAACCGGACAACACACTGACCAGCGGACTGACCGCGTAGGCACCACCCAGGAACTGACGGCCCGAGGTTCCGGCGTCCATGGCGTCGAAGGCGAGAAAGTTCGCTGCCAGGAAGTCCTGGGCGTTGTCCTGTGGCCGGTAGCCCAGCGAACGCGCGTGATGATTGCTGAAGAACGCCTGTGGGCACTCCGACACGCCGTAGACCACGTCGTAGTTGATGGCCGGATGTTCCAGACCGATGCGCACCAGTTGCTCCAGGTCCCGGGCGCTGGTCCACAGCCGCAAACGGCGGGCATCGCTGACACGCGGGTCGGCGTTGCCGATGCGGATCACCAGGGCGCCCATGCCGGTGCGCTGTGCATACGTGGCGCAGGCGGCTTCACCAAACACCTTGCTGATCGCGTAGTAGCTGTCCGGCGCGATGGGCAGATCGTCGTAGACCTCATGGGCATCGGACGGGTACTGGCCCAGCACGTGATGGCTGCTGGCGAAGATGAACCGCTTGACCTGCGCGGCGGCGGCAGCTTCAAGCAACTGCAGGGTGGCGTCGTAGTTGGGTTTGACGGTGCTGTCGTAGCGAATGTCAGTGCCATGCGCGCAGGCCAGGTGCAGCACTGCATCGACCCCTTTGACCGCTTCCACCAGGTCCTGGGTGCGGGTCAGGTCGCCGACGAAGCCGGTTTCGTTGTCGGCCAGATCGGTGATCGGCAAACGATCGAACAGGCGCAGCGCGTAGTCCTTGCGCAACAGTGGACGAAGAGCGGTGCCGACGATGCCGGCGGCGCCAGTGATGAGCAGGGTCTGCATGGCAGCCTCCTTATATTTCGTTAGACGGTGTCAGGCTGGCGACAGGGCCGCTGTTTTGTTCTTCGCTTCACCGACAAACAGCGCCACGATCAGCGCGCCGACGATGCCCAGCGCACCGGCCAGAGCGAAGCCGCTGGAGTAGGTGCCGGACGATTGGATGATGAAGCCGGTGGCGGTCGGGGCGACGATGCCGGACAGGTTGGCCAGGCCGTGCATGAAGCCGCCCGCGGTGCCGACCTGATGATCAGGCACGGCGTCCTGGATCAGCGACCAGTAGGCTGGCGCGGTGAGCATCAAAAAGCCCACGGCGACGGTCATCACGATCACGCACTGGGTCACGCCATCCACCTGACCGGTCAGGCCGATGCAGCAGGCCGCGATCAGCAGGCAGGTGACCAGCACCACTTTGCGCGAGAACAGACGCTTGTTGGTGCGTTTGTAGATGGCGTCGATCAGCACGCCACCGGCCAGGAAGCCCAGGGTGCCCACCAGCCATGGCAGCGCGGTGACGATGCTCATGGATTTCAGGTCGATGCCCTTGGCGTCGATCAGGTAGCTGGGGAACCAGGTCATGAAGAAATAGAGGATGTAGTTGTAGCAGAACAGCGAGACGCCAGTGACCAGTACCGAACGTTGCAGGATGATCTGCAGCACCGGGGTGCGTGGCGCGTCTTGCGGCGCGGTGACCGGCACTTCACGCTCAAAGTTGATCTCGGCCAGCTCTTCGGGCGACACCTTCGGGTGCTCGACCGGGGTCGAAGTCGCCATGCGATACCAGCAGATGGCCCAGACCACACCAACGGCAGCGATGATCACAAACGCTGCGCGCCAGCCCAGCCACAGGGCCAGGAAACCGACGATGGGACCGGCCAGGGCGCCGCCCAACGGGCCGCCCGCCTGGTTGATACCGATGGCACGGGCCCGCTCCTTGATCGGAAACCAGCTGTTGACGGCCTTGTTGGCGGTGGTCGACACCGGGCCTTCACCCACGCCGAACAGGGCACGGACGATCAGCAGCGACCAGAAGTTGAAGGCCAGCGCCGTGGTGCCGCACAACACCGACCAGAAGCTCATGGCGTACGTCAGCACACGCTTGGGGCCGTAGCGGTCGGCCAGGTAGCCGCCGACGAAGCAGAACAGCGCGTAGCCGAAGAAGAAGCTACTGAAGATCATGCCTTTTTCAGCCGGGGTCAGGTGGTATTCCTGAGTGATGAAGGGCATGGCGATGGACAGTGCCGCGCGATCCACATAGTTGATCACCATGGCGATGAACAACATGGTCAGGATCGTCCAGCGGTAATTCTTTTTCTTATGCATAACGGATCTCCGTCCGGCGCACGCGTAACGCGCCAGTTATTGTTGTTGTAGTGTCCGTCGCAAAGCGCGTGCAGTGACAGGCCACTGCACGCGTTTAACGACTTTACTCGGTGTAATCGACGGCCGCCCACTCGAAGTACGTTTTCAACTCCGTGACCAGCGCGACATGCGCCGGGTGAGGCAGATAACGCTGTACCGCTGCGGCGTCGTCGAAACTCGATTCGAGCAGGTAGTCCCAGCAGATCGGGCGATCCAGCTCGTTGGCCGATACGCGCCAGGCGCGGATGAAGTCGATTTGCTTTTCGAGATCACGCATGCCTTGAACCAGCGCGGCTTCCCGTTCAGGATTCCTGTCCAGCCCCGGCAGGCGGCGGAACATCACCAGATGCTTCATCATCAGCGCGCCCTCAGTTGCCCACGACCCAGGCCGGAGCATCCTGCAGCGCTACCGGGCGCAGGAAGCGCTGGAGTGCGGCATAGCCCACGGACGTGGTCTGTGGTTGGGTTGAGGCTGGCCATGGCCCGCCATGCTGCTGCGCGGCGGTGACCGCCACGCCGGTCGGCACGCCGCCGAACAGCACCCGGCCGGCGATCTTGCGTGCCGTGCGGTAGATAGTGCGGGCCTGTTCATCAGCCTGCTCGAAGCCCCACAGGGTAGCGGTCAGGGTGCCACCGATGGCTTCCAGTACCTGATTGATCTGCTCTACCGAAGCGGCGCGAACCACCACAGCCGCAGGGCCAAATACTTCTTCACGCAAATGCACGTTGTCGATAAACGCCTGGCCGCTGACTTCGAACAGCCGTGGAGCCGGGCCTTGGGTGTCGGCGGCAGGCTGGAACAGCGCACGGGTTTCAGCCGCCTGTTCAAGCTGCGCCACGCCATGCTCGAAGCCCTTGCGCATGCCGTCGGTCAGCATGGCGTGGGTGCTCAGGGGTTGCAGCGCGGTGGCCAGGTGGTCGACAAAACGGTCGCTGGCAGCCCCTGGCAGCAGCACAATCACGCCAGGGCTGGTGCAGAACTGACCGCAGCCCATGGTGATCGAGCCGGCCAGAGTCTTGGCCAGGCTCTCGCCGTCGCGCTCAAGCACGTGCGGCAAGGCGACCAGCGGATTGATCGAACCCAGCTCGCCGAAGAACGGCACCGGCACCGGCCGTTCGTTGGCTGCACGCCACAGCGCGGTCCCGCCACCGAACGAGCCGGTGAAGGCCACGGCCGCGATCTGTGGATGCTGCACCAGGTAAGTGCCAGCGGCGCGACTGGCGCCATCGACCAGGCCGATCAGGCCGGCTGGCAGACTCTGCGCCTTGAGCACACCCTGGGCGATGTCGAACACGGCCCGCGACAGTTGCGGGTGGCCCGAGTGGGCCTTGACCACTACCGGGCAACCGGCGGCCAGCGCCGAGGCGGTATCGCCCCCGAGTACCGAGAAGGCAAACGGGAAGTTGCTGGCCGAAAACATCGCCACCGGCCCCAGCGGTTCACTGACCCGGGTCAGGCGTGGGCGACCGGCAGGCGGCGCACCGGCAATGGCCTCATCGTCGACAACGGCGTAAGGCACGCCGTTGCGCACTTCAGTGGCGAAACCGCGCAACTGGAACGCTGTACGTGCCACTTCACCATTAAGGCGACCAGCGCCCAGATGGGTTTCTGCATCGGCGAGGGCCACCAATTCAGCCTGATGGGCTTCCAGAGCCTGGGCCAGGCCGTCGAGCAGTGCGGCGCGCAAGGCCGGGGTCGAAGTGGCCCACAGCTCGGCAGTGGCGACACTGGCAGCCACCACCTGGTCAATCTGTTGCAGCTCTGGCGAGTTGTTGGCAGCCATCATTTGTCTCCTGTCGCCGGGCCGAGGTGGTAGCCACGGCCGCTGTAATCGAAGTCCACCAGCTCGTTGATCTTCACGTCCTTGTCCGCTGGCGAGGCGTAATAGGCGCGAATTTCTTTGATCAGGCCGCTGTCCTTGTCGAAGATGTACCACTCGTCGCCGCGCAGCGCGGTGCCCAGCTTGCCTTTCCAGTGGGTCCACTCGATCACCGCTTCGTCGCTGTCATGGCTGACCAGAATCTTCTCGATGGTCCACTGCGAACCGAGGTTCTCGACGCACCACACCCACTTGGCGGCGATGGTTTCAGCGCTGCGCCATGGCACCTCCGGCAGGCCGGCCGGAAAGTAGTGCACCGCGTCAGGGGTGAAGCAGGACACCAGCTTGGCGAAGTCGCCTTCATTGCAGGCGTCGAAATAGCGGCGAATGGTCTGGGCGTGCTTGTGCTCGGTCATTACGGGTTCTCCTTGTTGCCAATGACGCTCGGGATCGGCTGGCGGCCAGCGGCGATCCAGGCGTGGTACTGGGCCACGGTTTCCGGGCTGGGCGGGTACACCCCCCACAGCGCTTCGCCGGCGGCGATGCGCATGGCCAGGTAGTTCTCCAGGTCGTCCTGCACCGAGCAGTACTCGGCAACTTCTTCAGCCAGATGCGCCGGAATCACCGTCAGGCCATCGGCATCACCCACGATCACATCACCGGGATAAACCGCCACGCCGGCGCAACCGATCGGCACCTGCAGGTCGGCCACGTGGTGGTAGGAGATACGGGTGGTGGCGGTCACTTCACGGGCATAGGCCGGCAGCGGCAGTGCCGCGACCTCGCTGCCGTCGCGCAGGGCGCCGTCGGTGATGATCGCCTTGGCACCGCGAGCGATCAGGCGGGTGACCAGAATGTTGCCGGCCGAGGCGGCACGCGGGTCGTTCTGGCTGTCGATCACCAGCACATCGCCCGGCTGCACCTGCTCTACCCCCTGCCATTGCAGGTTGTCGCCGTTGGGTTTGGTGGTCATGGTGCCGTAGGTGTCGATGTCTTCACGGGCAGGAATGAAGCGCATGGTGTAGGCGCGACCAGCAAACGGCTTGATGTCCTTGCTCAGCGCACGCAGCCCCACCAGCGCCGGCTGACGAAAACCCAGCTTGAACAACTGGGTGGTCAACGAGCCACTGCTGCAGGTCGCCAGCTTGGCCAGCACGGCGTCGCTGACCACCACTTTGCGCTTGGCGGAATCTTCATGGCTGTCGGCGTAATGGTGGATCTCGGTCATTGTTGTTCTCCTGCACGGTTCGAAGACCCCGTCATGACCTTCCCGGTAAAAATTCCCAATATGCGGGAATCATAGAAAGGCTTCGGGGCCAAGGTGAGTGCGATGCTAGAGATAGATTGACTTGCTGAAAACGCCGTTTATGCTGCGACAACTTGTCCGTTCCAATCAGTGGGAATTTCTGATGAGCACAGCATCTGAAGGCACCGGCGCCCTGGAAAAAGCCATGGATGTACTGGAAGCCGTGGGTTCCAGCCCCAGCGGCCTGTCCCAGAGCGAGCTGGCGCAGAACCTTGGTCTACCGCGTACCACGCTATACCGGATCATCGCCACGCTGATCGAACGCGGCATGATCCGCCGCGACCCGGTGCGCAAGGTCTACCGCCTCGGGTTCCGCTATATGGAACTGGTGCGCAATGCCTACCTGATGCCCGACCTGGTCGCCGCTGCCAGTTTCGAGCTGCGTGCCCTGCGTGACCTCACCGGCGAGACGTCATACCTGGCGGTGCTCGATGGCAACCAGGTGATGTCGCTGGAACGCTGCGACGGTGCCCACACCCAACGCTCATCGGCCAGCCTCGGGCAGAGCAAGCCGGTGTACTGCACCGGCCAGGGCAAGGCGATTCTCGCCGCCATGGACGAGCAATCGCGGGAAGAAATTCTCAAGGGCCTGACCCTCACCCCACTGACCCCACTGACCCTGGTCGACCGTCGCCGCCTGAACGCCGAATTGCGCATCACCCAGGTGCGTGGTTACGCCATCGACAACGAAGAAATCCGGATGGGCGTGCGCTGTGTGGCAGCGGCGATTCGGGACAGCTCGGGCAAGGTCCATGGCGCACTGAGCGTGGCCGGCCCGGCTTACCGCCTGACCCTGGAGCGCCTGGAGCTGCTCGGCCCGGAGTTGGCCGAGGCGGCGCGGCGGGTGGGCGCGCAGTTGTCGGAGACGACGATAAAAATCAACGACAACGAACTGGAACTGGTCGACGGCCCGTGGTCGTTCCATGGCGCCTTCGCGCGCTGGAGCGAAGCGCGCCAGGCGCTGTTCTGGGCCGATACCCTGGCCCCGGCGATCCGCATTCGTGACCGCCAGGGCGACCGGGTTTTTGCCCGCTTCGACGCACCGATTCACGGCCTGGAACTGCACCGCAACGGCTTGCTGGTGAGCCACGCCCACGGCTGGTCGCTGCTCGATGAGCAGGGCAAGGAGCAGCCGCTGGCCAACTGGCCCGGCAAGCAGTTACTGGCCCTGGCCAGCCACCCCGACGGCAGCCTGTGGGCCAGCATAAAAACCGCCAGCGGCTGCAGCCTGGGTGAACTCAACCCGCAAGGCGAACTGCGGGCGGCCTGGCAGTTTCAGGAGCCCATCGGCAGCTTCTGCTGGGACGCCGAAGGCGCCTCGGTGTATGCCGTGGGGCCAGAAACCGGCACATTGTTCGTGATGCGCCGCGACGCCGCCAACGTGCGCCGGCTGGCAAGCCTGCCCAAAGGCTCTGGCAGCCCCAGCGGTATAGCACTGGACGCCGAAGGCGGCGTATGGACCACCTTGCGCGACGGCTGGAGCCTGGTGCGCTTTGGCCCCGACGGCGCGCTGGACCGCATGATCGGCCTGCCGGTGCCTGGCCCGATCGACCTGGCCTTTGCCGGGCCTGACAAAGACACCCTGTACATCACCAGCTCGCGCCATGACCTGCCCATGGAAACCCTGAGCAATGCCCCGGCCTCCGGGCATTTGCTGCGCCTGGATCCCGAACTCAAGGGCGTTACTGCCCACGCCTGCCATTGGGGCACGCGCTGATTCACTTTCTTCAAGGACCCGAACCATGAGCTTTCACGACCGCATACCGCTGTGCCCCGAGATCCTCGACTTTCTCGCCACCAGCCGCCGGATCGGCGCCAGCGACGGCAGCCTCGAAGGCGGCCGCGAGGCATTCCTGCGCGTCTGCCGCCATTTCACCCCGCCACGCCCGGACGGCTGGCAGGTCAATGACTTGCAGGTAGACGCACTGCCGGTGCGCCTGTACCTGCCGCTCGCACAAGCCCCGAGCGGTGGCTGGCCGGTGCTGCTGTACCTGCACGGCGGTGGTTGGGATCATGGCCATCTGGACACCCACGACTGGTTCGCCCACGCCATCGCCCGGCGGTTGAAGATTGCGATTGTCGCGGTGGCCTATCGGCTGGCGCCGGAGCATCCCTTCCCGGCCTCGCTGGATGACAGCCTGAGTATTCTGCACGCCATTCGCGCCGGCCGGCTGAGCGATGCCCTGAACCCACAACGCATAGTGGTGGCCGGCGACAGCGCCGGCGGCGCCCTGGCCGCCGGGCTATGCGTGAGATTGCGCGATCAGGGCCAAGCCCAGCCGCTGGGGCAGGCGCTGCTGTACCCGGTACTGACTACCCACAGCCATCAGCCCTCGGCCAGCCTGTACTTCGATGCACCGTCGCTGTCGGTCGAGTCGCTGGCCGGTTGCCTGTCACGTTACCTGCCTGACCCCGCGCTGCGCGAACATCCGTGGGCCATGGCCCTGCACGCGAAAAGTTTCGAGGGCCTGGCACCGGCATTCATCGGCGTGGCCGAGTACGACATCCTGTACGACGAATGCCTGCACTACGCCGAGCGCTTGCAACAAGCCGACACGCCAGCAGCGGTGCATGTGGGCAAAGGCATGGTGCACGGCAGCCTGCGCGCCATGGGCGTGGCTGAGGTGGAACATTTCTATGACGCGCTGGCGCGGGCGATCGAGGGCTTTGTACGGGGCTGACCCGCTTGGCAGAACGGGCCGGGCAGCCGTGCCCATCGCGCGGCTGATCGACGTGAATGCCCACCACCGACAGAGGTCGCAGGCCTGCGAACAATTGCCGCAGCAGAGGCAAAGAGCGTTTGATTGGGTAGAATGCCCCTCGCTAATGAGAATCATCACCAAAATCATCATTCGCCGCCTTCAGGTCCGTCATGAACGCCGTCGTAACACCCTGCGCGCCCCGCATTCTGGTCGTCGATGACCATCGCAAGATCCGCGACCCTCTGGCGGTGTATCTGCGTCGTCATCAGTTTGAGGTACGTACTGCCGAGGACGCTGCCGGCATGTGGCAACTGCTGCAGCAGCAGTCGTTCGATGTCGTCGTGCTGGACGTGATGCTGCCCGATGGCGACGGCTTCGAGCTGTGCCAGCGGCTGCATCGGCGCGATAACATCCCGGTGATTCTGTTGACCGCCCGCGACACCAGCGCCGACCGGGTTCGCGGTCTGGACATCGGTGCCGATGATTATGTGACCAAGCCGTTCGAGCCCCGCGAGCTGGTCGCACGAATCAACAGCCTGTTGCGCCGTCGCGGCAGCACTGCGGCCATACCCAGTGCGGCACCTGCCGGTCATGACACCCAGCGGCACGAGTTTGCCGGCATGAGCTTTACCGCCAGCACTGGCACGCTGTTGCGCGCCGATGGCACGGCGGTACGCCTGAGCACAGTAGAGAGCCGTCTGCTCGGCGTGTTTCTCGCTCACCCCAATCAGGTGCTGAGCCGCCAGCGGCTGATCGACCTGACCACCCGCCCGAACCACGAAGTGTTTGATCGCGCCATTGACCGACAGATCAGCCGCCTGCGCCGCAAACTAAACGATAACCCTGCCGTTCCTGAATTGCTGCGCACCATCTGGGGCGACGGTTACCTGCTGGCCGCCAGCGTCACGACGCACTGCACATGAAATGGCTGCGGCGTTTGTGGCCACGGCGGATGGCCCATCAACTGGGCCTGCAGCTGCTGCTGGCGCTGCTGGCCTGCAATGCAATTGCCATGCTCTACCTGCAACGCACCGGCGCGTTGCTGCACCCGCTGTCGCGCACCCTGGCGCTGGAACGGCTGATCACCGCCTATCATGCGGCCGAGGGCCTGACGCCCGAAGACGCCTCGCACTTGCTGGCGGCCATGCAAACCCATGAAGCGCATTTCTGGGTCGCCAGTAAAGCGGTGGCCGATACCCACGACATGCGCCCCGAAGAACAGCGGCTGATCGCCGACCTGCGCCAGCGCATGCCGCTGCCCGACAGCGTGCGGATCGGCATGCAACTGGAACGCACCAGCGGCGCCAATGCCCGCGAATGGGTGTTCAGCGGCGCCGGCTGGGCGCCTTTACGGCTGCGTACCAGCATCGACCTGCCCAACGGCGGCTACCTCAATGCCATACAGCACCCCACGGGCAGTTACGAATGGACCCGCATTCTTAGCTACAGCCTGCCGGTCACCACCCTGCCGGTGCTACTGATCGTGTTCTTCTTCATGCGCCGGGTGGTGCAACCGGTCAATAACCTGGCCCAGGCCACCGAACGGGTCAGCCGCGGTGAATGGATCGCGCCACTGCCCTTGCAGGGTCCGCAGGAAGCCCGTGACCTGACCCACGCCTTCAATGTCATGCAAGAACGTATCGCCCGGCATGTAGAAGGCCGCACCCGAATGCTGGCGGCGATCAGTCATGACCTCAATACGCCGATCACCGAATTGCGCCTGCAAATTGAACTGCTCGACGACGACCCTGCCCGCGACGACATGCTGGAAAGTCTCGATGAGTTGCAGGCCATGGTCCGCGAAACCCTGAACTTCGTGCGCGGCGATGCGGTGCAGGAAGACACGGTGCGGATGTCATTGAGCGATCTGCTTGACGATCTGGCCCGCCGCTACGCCAGCATGGGGCAGGCTATCGGCTGGCAGCGCGGCGCGGAGATTGTCTGCCATTGTCGGCCGCTGGCGCTCAAACGCGCGCTGACCAACCTGATCGACAATGCCTTGCGCCATGCCGGCGATGCGCATCTCAGTGCCTGGACAGCCGGCGGCGAGATCATCGTGCAAGTGCTGGATCACGGCCCGGGCATCGAACAGGCCTGGCTGAGCCAGGTGTTCGAGCCGTTCGTGCAGCTTGGTCAGAGAAACTCAGACCATAGCCAGGGCGGCGGGTTGGGCCTGGGGCTGGCGATTGCCCGCGCCTGCATCCAGGCCCATGGCGGCGAGTTGATCCTGGAGAATCGCCCGCCCGCCGGGTTGTGCGCGGTGGTGCGGCTGCCAGAGGCCTACTGACACACACCCCCATCAATTGGTAAGCGATCCCCCTGTAGGAGCTGCTTCAGCAGCGAAGGGCGGCGAAAGCCTTTGCAGCTAAAGCTGGTCCTACAGACAGAAGCCCGGTGTTTGCCGGGTGATCCACCAATCAGAACCGCACAGTAGTGCTCGCCCACAGGGTACGGCCGTAGTTGACGGTGCCGTAGGTCTCATCATCCAGGCGTTTGTCAGCGACGTTCTGCAAGGCCGCGTTGAAGCTCAGGTTCTTGCTGAACTCGAACGAGCCGCCGATATCGCCGGTGGTGTAGGCCGGCGCCGCTTCTTCGGTCAGGGTGGTGCCGTATTCCTTGCCGTAGTAGTTCAAAGCCGCATACACGCTTAGCCGGTCGTTGAGCTGCCAGTCGGCGCGCACGTTGGCCTTGCGCTCCGGGGTCAGCGCCAGTGGCGCTCCGGCGTTGGCGCCGCTCTTCTGCTCGGAGTCGGTGTAGGTGAAGTTGGCCTTGAGCGCCACGCTGTCAGTCACATCCCAGCGGCCGTTCAGTTCCAGCCCCTGAATCACCGCCTTGTCGACGTTGACGCGCTCCATGATCAGGTAGCCGTTCCAGCGCTCTGTGGTGGTGACCGTCGAGAGCTTGTCCTGGAAGTCGTTGTAGAACACCGTGGCGCCGGCCGACAGGTTGTCGCGGTTCGACCACAGCGCCGACAGCTCATAGTTGGTGCTGGTTTCGGGTTTCAGGTCCGGGTTGCCGAGCATCGCCCAGGTGTTACGGCGCAATACGGCGTAGTCCTGAATCACCGCACGCAACTCAGGCGCTTTGAAGCCGCGCGACACACCGCCTTTGAAGGTCCATTCATCGGTGGCATTCCACACCCCATAGACCCGCGGGCTGAAGTGCACGCCATACTGCTCGTGGTGGTCCATGCGCAGGCCGGTGGTCAGGGTGAAGGCATCGGTGACCGACCATTCGTTTTCAGCGAATAGCGCTTTTTGCACCACCGAATACTCGTAGTTGCGGCGGTCGTTCAGGCCCTGGTTCCAGTCGGTGACGGTGCTGTCGTTCCACTGGGTGCCGACCGTGGTGATGTTGTGCTCGGTGGGGATCACCAGCTTGGCGTCGAATACGGTGTTTTCCACGGTCGGCTTGCGGCCCAGCACGTCGCTCTGGCTGGCGCTGGCCAGCCCTTCGCGGCTGGATTTCTCATAGGCCAGCGACACGTCCGAAGTCGCCCAGCCCCAACGGCCCTGGTGCGAGATCGACCAGTGATCACGGTTGTTCTCCTGCTCGCGGGTCGACCAGTTGGCACTCAGGCCGTCACCGTTCTTCAAACGAGTGGCACCGGCCTCAAGCAGGATATCGTGGTCGGCATTCGGAGTGATCGCCAGGCGCGCGGTCAGGTCCTTGTGGTCGGCCTTGCTGAAACCGTTGGTGATTTCGACGTCATCGTCAGCCTGACGGTCCAGATAACGCCCCCAGACCTGCAAGCCCAGCAACTTGTCCATGATCGGGCCGCTGAGGAAGAACTGAGTCTGCCGGGCATTGCCCTGGTCGCTGTGCTGGCGTGCCGAGTAATCGTAGGTGAGCGAGCCGGTCCATTCAGGGGTGACCTTGCGGGTAATGATGTTGATCACCCCGCCGATGGCGTCCGAGCCATACAGCGACGACATCGGGCCACGCACCACTTCGATCCGCTCGATGGCCTCGGCCGGCGGGATGAAGCTCTGCTCATACCCACGGTTGCCGTTTACCCGCGACTCGCGGGCGCTCTGGCGCTTGCCATCGACCAGAATCAGGGTGTAGTCGGCAGGCATGCCACGGATCGAAATATCGGTCTCGTTGGCGCTGCCGTTGACCGTCACGCCTTCCACATCACGCAGCGCGTCGGTCAGGTCATGGAAGGACTTCTTGCGCAGCTCGTCGCCGGTAATCACGGTGATCGACGCCGGAGCCTGCTCCACGGTCTGCTCATAACCCGCCGCCGTAACCACCACATCTTCCAGCGAAATCACGCTGGCCGTCTCGACTGCTTCCTGAATCTGCTCTTGGGCGAAGACCTGGCCGCTGACCAGCGTGGCCAGGGCGAATTGCATCATTACAGCCGAAGGCCGCAGACGGAATGGAGAAGACATGGGCGTTCCTACGATTCAGGGGAGGTAAAAGAGAATCGTATGCATCTGCACTCAGGAAGGTTGGACAAGATGTGACAAGTGCTGCGGTGCGCCTCCCCCCTGCCAGCTACCAGCCGCCGCTGGCCTCGAACCCTACCCCCAACGCGGTCAGCAATGACAGCGGCAGCAACAGGGTGTCGAACAGCGCGCTGGCCGGCAGGTCCAGGGCCGGATAGCGCGGTGCTTCAGTGCCGAAACGCTCTTGGGCACAGCAGCCGCCCTGCAGCGCGTACAGGTCCAGGCGGGTGCCGGCATACACCAGCGGCGCGCCTGGCTGAGCGGCATTCAAGGTATTGACCGTGGCGCAGCCGCTCAGACCGAGCAGCAACACCACCAAGGCCAGCTTACTCATCACTGCCCATATGATGCTCGCCCCAGCGTGGCAACATGTCTTGCGGGATATTGAGCAGGTTGAGAATCCGCGCCACCACAAAATCCACCAGATCATCAATGGTCTGCGGCTGGTGATAGAAGCCCGGCGAAGCCGGCAGAATCACCGCGCCCATGTTCGACAGCTTGAGCATGTTTTCCAGATGAATGCTGGAATACGGCGCTTCACGAGGCACCAGGATCAGCTGGCGGCGCTCTTTGAGGGTTACGTCAGCGGCGCGCTCGATCAGGTTGTTGCAAGCACCACTGGCAATCGCCGACAGGGTGCCGGTTGAACACGGCACCACCACCATCGCACTGGGCGAGCCAGACCCCGAGGCCACCGGCGACATCCAGTCATCGCGGCCATACACCCGAACCTGCCCGGCTTCGGCACCGGTGTACTCGGTGAGGAAGGCTTGCATCATCGCCGGCTTTGGCGGCAGGCGCACGTCGGTCTCGGTGGCCATCACCAGTTGCGCGGCCTTGGAGATCAGAAAGTGCACCTCGCGGTCTTCACGCACCAGGCAATCAAGCAGGCGTAGCGCGTACTGCGCCCCGGAGGCGCCGGTCACCGCAACGGTGATGCGCTCCGGGCCGCTCATTGCAGCGGCTCCTGTTGCAGCGCTTCGGCCAGTTTGCCGTGCAGGCCGCCGAACCCGCCGTTGCTCATGATCACCACATGGGTTCCGGGCTGGGCCTGGCTTTTAACCCGCGCAATGATCGCTTCGAGCGAATCGCAGACCACCGCCGGCACCGTGCATTCAGCCGCCGTAGTGCCCAGATCCCAGCCCAGATTCGGCGGCGCATACCAGACCACCTGGTCGGCCTGCTGCACGCTGTCTGGCAGACCATCGCGGTGCGCGCCGAGCTTCATGGAGTTGGAGCGTGGCTCGATGACCGCGATGATCGGCGCATCACCGACCTTTTTGCGCAAACCGTCCAGGGTGGTGGCAATCGCCGTCGGGTGGTGAGCGAAGTCATCGTAGATCGTAATGCCCTGCACCTCGGCCACCACTTCCATGCGCCGTTTGACACTCTTGAAGGCGCTCAGCGCCTGTACACCCAGAGCAGGCACCACCCCGACGTGGCGGGCGGCAGCCAGAGTGGCAAGGGCGTTGGCGACGTTGTGTTGACCGGTCAGCGGCCAGTCGACCACGCCTTGTACCTGGCCTTCGAACACCACCTCAAAGCGCGAACCGTCTTCGCTGAGCAAACGCGCCTGCCATTGACCGCCCTCGCCAGTGGTCTGCACCGGGGTCCAGCAGCCCATCTGCACCACGCGCTGCAAAGCAGTCTCGGTGGTGGGGTGAATGATCAGGCCCTCACTGGGGATAATCCGGACCAGATGGTGGAACTGTCGCTCGATGGCGGCCAGGTCCGGGAAGATGTCCGCATGATCGAACTCAAGGTTATTGAGAATAGCGGTGCGCGGGCGGTAATGGACGAACTTGGAGCGTTTGTCGAAGAACGCGCTGTCGTACTCGTCGGCCTCGACCACGAAGAACGGCGTATCGCCGAGCCGCGCCGAAACCGTGAAATTCTGCGGGATGCCACCGATCAAGAAGCCCGGCGCCATGCCTGCGTGTTCCAGGACCCAGGCCAGCATGCTGCTGGTGGTGGTCTTGCCGTGGGTGCCGGCCACGGCCAGTACCCAGCGGCCTTGCAGCACGTGATCGGCCAGCCATTGCGGGCCTGAGACGTACGGCAGGCCGCGATTGAGCACGTATTCCACCGCCGGGTTGCCACGCGACAGCGCGTTGCCGATGACCACCAGATCCGGCGCCGGGTCAAGTTGCTCGGGGTCGTAGCCCTGGGTCAGCTCGATGCCTTGCGCCTGCAACTGGGTGCTCATCGGTGGATAGACATTGGCGTCGGAGCCGGTTACCCGGTGCCCCAGTTCCTTGGCGAGAACCGCCAGCGAGCCCATGAACGTGCCGCAGATACCAAGAATATGAATATGCATGACCACCTCTAAAATCCTTCGCGCAGGGTAGCCTAGGGAAGGTGAAATCGCACCCGCTGTTTATTGGCCTGTTCGACCAGATCTACGTCTGAAGTTCAGCCTACAGAACAGGGGTTTATGGCCTACGCTTGTGGACTGCACGAATGAAAAGCTCAGACGATAGTCACAAAAAAGAACTTCCACTCAAGGAGGCAACACCATGCGTTACGCTCATCCCGGTACCGAAGGCGCCATCGTCAGCTACAAGGAGCGCTATGGTAACTACATCGGCGGCGAGTTCGTCGCCCCGGTCAAGGGTCAGTACTTCACCACCACTTCGCCGGTCAATGGCCAGCCAATTGCCGAATTTCCCCGCTCCACGGCCGAAGATGTCGACAAGGCCCTGGACGCCGCCCATGCTGCCAGCGAGGCCTGGGGCAAGACCAGCGCCCAGGCCCGCGCCCTGGTGCTACTGAAGATCGCCGACCGGATCGAAGCCAACCTGGAAACCCTGGCCCTCACCGAGACCTGGGACAACGGCAAGGCCATCCGCGAAACCCTGAATGCCGACATTCCGCTGGCTGCCGACCACTTCCGCTACTTCGCCGGCGCGCTGCGCGCCCAGGAAGGCAGCGCTGCCGAGATCGACGCCGGAACCGTGGCCTATCACATCCATGAGCCGCTGGGCGTGGTCGGGCAGATCATCCCGTGGAACTTCCCGATCCTGATGGCTGCCTGGAAACTCGCGCCGGCGCTGGCTGCCGGTAATGCCGTGGTACTCAAGCCCGCCGAACAGACCCCGCTGGGCATCACGGTGCTGGTCGAGCTGATTGGCGACTTGCTGCCGCCGGGCGTACTCAACATCGTCCAGGGCTTTGGTCGCGAGGCCGGTGAAGCACTGGCCAGCAGCAAGCGCATCGCCAAGATTGCCTTTACCGGTTCGACCCCGGTGGGTTCGCACATCATGAAGCTGGCCGCCGAGAACATCATCCCGTCGACCGTGGAGCTGGGCGGCAAATCGCCAAACATCTTCTTCGAAGACATCATGAACGCCGAACCGCAATTCATCGAGAAGGCCGCCGAAGGTCTGGTGCTGGCGTTCTTCAATCAGGGCGAAGTCTGCACCTGCCCGTCCCGCGCCCTGATCCAGGAGTCGATCTACCCGCAGTTCATCGACGCGGTGCTGAAAAAGATCAAGCAGATCAAGCGCGGCGACCCACTGGACACCGACACCATGGTCGGCGCCCAGGCCTCGCAGCAGCAGTTCGACAAGATCCTCTCCTACCTCGACATCGCTCAGGAAGAAGGCGCCGAGCTGCTGACCGGCGGCAAAGTCGAAGCCCTGCAAGGCGATCTGGCCAGCGGCTATTACATTCAGCCGACCCTGCTCAAAGGCACCAATAAAATGCGCGTGTTCCAGGAGGAAATCTTCGGCCCGGTGGTCAGCATCACCACTTTCAAGGACGAAGCCGAAGCGCTGGCGATTGCCAACGACACCGAATTCGGCCTCGGCGCCGGGGTGTGGACCCGCGACATCAACCGCGCCTGGCGCATGGGCCGCGGTATCAAGGCCGGTCGGGTCTGGACCAACTGCTATCACCTGTACCCGGCGCACGCCGCGTTCGGCGGTTATAAAAAGTCTGGTGTAGGCCGGGAAACCCACAAGATGATGCTCGACCACTATCAGCAGACCAAAAACCTGCTGGTCAGTTATGACATCAATCCGCTAGGGTTCTTCTGAGCACTGAATCCTTAAGGCACCCGCCGTAGGAGCTGCCGGGCGGCGATCTTTAGCAGCGAAGGCTTCGTAGTCAAGAAGGCTTCGCTGCTGAAGCTGCTCCTACACGGGATCTGCCCTCCCACCGCTTTAGATTGCACTTTCTAAAGCGAGACGGCAGCATCGAACCCTCACCTGCGCAGCAGCCCATCATGAAGTTGAGGCCCACCCATGCAGATCATCAAAGCCACGCTGGAACATCTGGACCTGCTGACGCCGCTGTTCGTGAAATATCGCGAATTTTACGGCGAGCTGCCCTTCCCGGACTCTTCCCGGGACTTTCTTGAAAAACGCCTGAGCCGTGATGAGTCAGTCATCTTTCTTGCCGTAGCCAAAGACGACGAACGAAAGATTCTTGGTTTCTGCCAGCTTTACCCCAGTTTTTCTTCCCTGTCGCTCAAGCGCGTGTGGATCCTCAATGACATCTATGTCGCAGAAGATGCACGCCGCCAGTTGGTCGCCGACCATCTGATGAAACACGCCAAGAAGATGGCCAAGGAGACTCAGGCCGTGCGTATGCGGGTCTCGACCAGTATCGATAACGAGGTTGCCCATCGGGTCTACGAGTCGATCGGTTTCAAGGAAGACACCCAGTTCAAGAACTACGTTCTGCCCATCAGCGACAGCTGACAGCAGCGGTGGGCTGCGAACAGATCGCAGCCTGACCGGCCCGCTGCCGGAGCGCCTGCATCAATCTGTAACCTGTCGCCACACCCTCTCACACCCCATCCAGCAGTTCTGGCTCTATAATGCCGCGCGTCTGTCGTCGCCCGCGCTATAGACATCGGCTGTAAAACCACGCTGATTGACCAGGTACTCCAATGGATTTCAACCCGTTAGACCTTATTCTGCACCTCGATGCTTACCTTGAGTTACTGGTGGCCAACTATGGTCCCTGGATCTACGCGATTCTGTTCCTGGTGATTTTCTGCGAGACAGGGCTGGTGATTTTCCCGTTCCTGCCCGGCGATTCGCTGCTGTTCATCGCCGGCGCCGTGGCCGCTGGTGGCGGTATGGACCCGGTGCTGCTGGGCGGTCTGCTGATGCTGGCGGCGATCATGGGCGACAGCACCAACTACGTCATAGGCCGAACCATGGGGGAAAAACTGTTCACCAACCCCAATTCGAAGATCTTCCGTCAGGACTATCTGGCCAAAACCCACCTGTTCTATGAGCGGCATGGCGGCAAGACCGTGACCATGGCGCGCTTCCTGCCGATCTTTCGCACTTTTGCTCCGTTCGTCGCCGGCGTGGCGCACATGCCTTATCTGCGCTTCTTCGGTTTCAGCGTACTGGGTTCGATTATCTGGGTCGGCAGCCTGGTCACTCTGGGCTATTACTTCGGTAATGTGCCGTTCATCAAGAAACACCTGACGCTGGGCGTGCTGATCATCATCCTGCTGTCGCTGCTGCCGATGATCATTGGCCTGTTGCGCACCCGCTTCAGCCGCTCGGCGGACGCCCGCTAAGCCCATGTGGTCATTCGGCAAATGGCGCCGGGCACGCACCCTCAAGCGCAACCCGGTGCCAGACGCGCTCTGGCAGCGGGTGCTGGAGCGCCTGCCGATCCTTGACGGGCTGGGCGACGAGCGACTCGCCTGGCTGCGTGACGCCTGTGTACTGTTCCTGCAAGACAAACACCTCACCACCCTGCCCGGCGTGACCCTGGACGACGAACAGCGCCTGCTGCTGGCCGCCCAGGCGCAATTGCCGTTGCTCAATCTGGGCGAGCTGAACTGGTATCAGGGTTTTCATGAACTGGTGATCTATCCCGACGACTTCCTCAGCCCGCAGCGTTATCGCGACAGCAGCGGCGTGGAACACCAGTACGACGGTGAGCACAGCGGCGAAGCCTGGTATCAGGGCCCGGTGATTCTCGCCTGGGCCGGCGTTGCGTCCAGCGGCGGCTGGGAAGCCTATAACCTGGTGATCCACGAACTGGCGCACAAGCTCGACATGCTCAACGGCGACGCCAACGGTCTGCCGCCACTGCACAGTGACATGCGCGTCAGCGCCTGGGCCAGCGCCATGCAGGGTGCCTTTGACGACATGAACCGCCAACTGGATGCCGATCCAGACTGCGAAACCGCCATCGACCCCTACGCAGCGGAAAACCCGGCCGAGTTCTTTGCCGTCACCAGCGAATACTTTTTCAGCGGTCCGGACCTGCTGCACGAGGCATATCCCAAGGTGTATGAACAGTTGAAGCTGTTCTACCGCCAGGACCCACTGGCGCGCCTGCAACAGCTGCAACGTGATGACCCGGCCTACCAGCAAGTTGATGCTCACGAGGCCGTCGAGAACCCGGCCGGCTAATAACCGGGCGTGCTTCTACGTCTAATGGATAGATGCCCGGTGCGTGGCAAGCCCTCGGGAATATGCCTATAATCCGGGCCACTTTTTGGCGGTTAGCGCCAATAGGGTACCTCTTAAAACGTAGGCGAGGCAGTCAGCGCAAGGCGAAAACAGGCGAGAAAGCGGAGTTTACGAGTTGTAAATGAGCATTTTGAGCCTGTTTTCAACGCAGCGATGGCAACGCAGGTAGTTTTTAGAGGTGCCCGATAACTGTCTGTTAAACCACGGGGACATAGTCCAATGAGCTACAGCAAGATTCCGGCTGGCAAAGACGTGCCAAACGACATCTACGTCGCGATCGAGATCCCGGCCAACCACGCGCCGATCAAATACGAAATCGACAAGGACTCCGACACCCTGTTCGTTGACCGCTTCATGGCCACCCCGATGTTCTACCCGGCCAACTACGGTTTCATCCCAAACACCCTGGCTGACGACGGCGACCCGCTGGACGTACTGGTCGTGACCCCTTACCCGGTCGCCCCAGGTTCGGTAATCCGCGCCCGTCCCGTTGGCATCCTGCACATGACCGACGACGGCGGCGGCGATGCCAAAGTCATCGCAGTGCCTCACGACAAGCTGAGCCAGCTGTATGTTGACGTGAAGGAATACACTGACCTGCCAGCCCTGCTGCTGGAGCAGATCAAGCACTTCTTCGAGAACTACAAAGACCTCGAAAAAGGCAAGTGGGTCAAGATCGAAGGCTGGGGCAACGCTGACGCGGCCCGCGCCGAGATCAGCAAGTCGGTTGCCGCCTTCAAGGGCTGATACCGCTGCACCCTGTGCGAAGCGCCTGCCCGGGCGCTTCGGCACTGCCCCTCCAGGCGTTTCAGGCGCTTGAGCATGTTTAAAAATTACGTTTACACATCCTCCCGATTAAACACTGAACACCCCGCCCTCCATCGCACTCCATTCTGCCGCCGGGTTTATCAAGCTATATCAGGCTTGAGAAATGCCCTACAAGCACTCAGAGCCTGCGTAGGCACACTCATCACCCACCACAAGACGCACTGCGCATTTGAACGCTTCGTTCATTTAAACGCGCTCGCTGCACTCGTACACTCACTGCCCATGAATACATCAGGTGATCGACTACGTACCCTTCTGCGCGAGTGCCATCTCTCCGCCACGGACTTCGCCGCCAACCGCCGGGTCACGCCGCAGCACGTGAACAACTGGTTCAAACGCGGCATTCCCATGGCACGCCTGGACGAAGTGGCCGAACTGCTCAGCGTCTCGCCACGCTGGCTGCGCACCGGCGAAGGCCCTAAACACCCCACAGAGCCTGCCAATGAGAGCGATGGCGGCGAGCCCACGCCCGGCCCGGCACCCGCCAGCCTGGCGGATGTGGAAATACAGGTGTTCCAACAGGCCGAAGCCGGCCAGCACGTACTGAGTGAAGTCGCTGGCCGCAAGATTCGTCTGCCGCGCCATACCCTGGATGAACTGAACATTCACCCCAAAGACGCCATGTGCCTGAGCATGAACGGCAACAGCATGGCCGACCGTCTGCACAACGGCTCGCTACTGGGCATCGACCGCAACACCACCCAAGTCATCGACGGTGAGATGTACGCTCTGGAGCACGGCGGCCTGCTACGCATCCGCTACCTGTACCGCCTGCCCAACGGCGGCCTGCGTTTGCGTAGCCACAATAACCACGAATACCCGGACGAATCATTCAGCGCCGAACAGATTCACCAGCAAGGCATCCGCGTACTGGGCTGGGTGTTCTGGTGGTCAACCCTCAACCAGCGAAAAAATCCTCTGGCCGCCAGCTGAATCGCTACGTCCAGGCATGTTGCAAAGCATTTCAAGGCTGGGCAGCCGCGCTCAATCCCGGTATCCTGTGCGCCACTTACGGCAACGGTGGCTCACACGGTTGCCTGGCGGCACACTCCACACGAGCGTGTTGCACTCCAGACTCGCATTCCTCGCGAATGCACCTTTTGCAGGCGGCTGCGGTTTACCAAAAATAAGCCAAAGTCGCCAACGAGAAGCCGGCCACAAGCCGGCTTTTTAATTGCCCAAAGCCCCCTCGTCAGCCCGGACCGCTTTGTCAGTACTCGGTGTGCCGACCTGACTGCCCTCTTGCCTGCCACCGTTTCAGACACGTCTTATTCAGCCGCCTGCTCCGGCGCCCTACCTTTGCAGGTCTCAAGTGCATCCATAAGGCTGCCATCAGGCCGCTGACGGGTGTTGACCGGCAACATTCGTGGTTGAGGAAAGGGTAATGACGTTCAACGACAGCTCAAGGACCGTCTCGGTCGAAACCGAGCCTTATTGCTGGTTCCGGCGCGTGGGCATGGCGGCACTGGCCGTGGCCGTGTTCCTGGCTTGCCATCTGGCCGCCCTCGGCCTGGTGGGGGAAACGCGCTGGAATCTGCTGTGGCTGCTCGGCACACAGGGCATCACCGGCGCCATCCTGTTGTTGCTGGCCATCCTGCAATACCGTCGGCAGGGCGGCTTCAAGGCACTGCTCGGGCACGATCCGGAACGCGCATTACGCCTGGGCGCGCCGCTCATCATCGTCGCCTATCTGGTGGTCACCTTCATCGAAGCCGCCTTGGGTCATACCCAGGGCACATTCAGGGGGCCGGCCCTGTCCGACTTTTCGGCGGTCCAAATCATGCTGTTTTTCGCCATGCTCCTGGTGTTCCCGGCGATCACCGAAGAGCTGCTGTATCGGCATTTCCTGATTCGTCTGTTTCCCCTGAACGGGCGTACCTGGCAGACCCTGGCGGTGATCGTCACGACGCTGCTGTTCATGCAGGCCCAGGGGCAGTACCAGCACTGGCCCTCATACCTGCTGATGGGCGGCCTGGGCGTCATCCTCGGGGTGGCGCGGATCGTCAGCGGCGGTCTGGCCGCACCGATACTGCTGCATGCCCTGGCCGACGCCACGGGCATGACGTCGGACCTGTTCCTTACCAGCCTCGACTGAGCACTGCCAGCACACACCTTATCCAGGTTGTTTTTCAGTAGCAGGAGATCTCGAATACCCCGCCAGCATCAATCCCCATTCAAGGCGCCCAGATCAGCATGTCCGCTTCAATCGGGCACCTGAGCGGGGCTGCCGACTGACCGCTCCAGGCGACAGCTCGTCGCCTCGAGCCCCGGTGCGCTTCAGATAATCGCCCGGCACGCCGATAGCCAGGAAAGTCATTTTTCCCTGGAGTATCACTGTGAGCTGGAAATCGTTCGGACTCGGTCTTGCCCTCTTTTCCAGCCTCGGTTCGGCGTGCCTGGCGGCGCCCAGCAACGATCAGGGCGTGATCAGGTTCCACGGCAGCGTCGTGGAAGCCCCATGCTCGGCGTCCTCGTCGGCAGACGGCTGGCGCCTGGACAGTTGCACCGCACGCACGCGGGCACCGCGGATCGACGTGCGCCGCCTGGATACATCCCCCGTCAATACCCCCACTGCCAACGCTGCCGTGGATGACCCTTCGGTGCAGGCCAGACTGATCGCCAGCAACACCCAGGGTCGCTATTACAACCAGCAATACAGGCTGGTCGGCCGCACGGGTGAAACGCTCACCACCGGCCACTATCTGGTGACCCTCACCGAGCCATAAGGGCCTTGCCCGCTCGGCAGTGAGCCTTCCGCCTGGCACGACCAAGGCAGCTTCGCCCTCCGGGCGCTTTGAGATACGTCCTATTCAGATGTCGTCTCTCGCTCCTTACGCTGCAAGGATGAAACTCACACACTTCCTGCCTCTCGCCGATTCGTCCTTTTCGACACCCGAAGCTGCTCGCAAGCTCTTGCGCCTGTTCGCCCTGGCGCTGGTGGTAGGCATCTACCTGGGTGCCTACAGCTACCTGCACGCCGCGTTCAACCAGGAGATTTCACTGCGACGCAGTTACATGAACGAGGCGATCTCCGATGCCCAGAGCTTCTTCGTCAGCCGTCAGACCCTGCTGAAGGGCCTTGGGCTGTCGACGGTCCGCCACATGACGACACCACAAGGCAACCTCAACAGCGCGCCTACCGAGGAAGTGCACATCAGCCTCGGCGAACCGGGCAATCTCTGGAGCCTGTGGCTGACCCGGCGCATGCTCGGCCACCTGGAACGCAACCAGGTCAACCTGATCTATGTACCGCAACGCAAAGTCCCCGAGGTCCAGCGCCTGTTCACCTCCGGTGACACCTCCAAAGAAGTTCCGCTGGAGGTGTTGCAGCGCCTGCTCACCGTCGATACAGGCAAGGTCTCGGTCAGTGACGAACTCTGGCTGACCGAACAGAGCCGACTCGACTCCCCGCTGTACATCTTCACCCGCCTGGATGAGCGGACCCCGACCTCCGGCTGGCTGGGCCTGGAGGTGGACGGCCCCGAACTGGTCAATGCCCTGCGCCATGAACAGGCGGGCGACTTCATGCTGCTCGACGGCGCCGGCAAGCTGATCTTCAGCAGCACGCCGCACCAGCCCGGCGCAGTACACGCGCTGCGCCACGAGCGCTCCACGGCGCGCTTCGGCTGGGAAGGTGGCGGCTGGCTGCCGGACCGCCTGGCCATCCGCAAGCACCTGAGCTATTCGCATTGGCAGATCGTCTACAGCCTGGAGTTTCGCTCCCTGCTGCCGAGCCTGGCCGTGCCGTTCGTCGTCAGCCTCCTGCTGTGCGTGCTGGTCAGCGTGCTGATGCTGTGGCTGGTCCGGCGCATCGACCAGCGGCTGATCATTCCAGCAGCGAACCGTATCGAAGCCCTGGTGGAAAGCGAGGCCTTCAGCAGCACGGTGATCCGCATCGCGCCGGTCGCCCTGTGCGTCCTGCGCCGCAGCGACGGCGCGGTGGTACTGGAAAACACCCTGTCACAGCAGTGGCTGGGCGACAGTGGCGAGCGGGAGCAACGCTGTCATGGCTGGATCCACCGCGCCTTTGATGACGCCGAGCAGGGCAGCACCGACGAGCTGCAGATGGCCGACGGACGCCATTTGTTCCTGAGCTTTGCCCCCACCCGCTATCAACGCGAAGACGTGCTGATCTGCGCGTTCAGTGACATCAGCGAGCGCAAGCTGGTGGAACTGGCCCTGCAACAGGCACGTGCCATGGCCGATGCCGCCAACGAAGCCAAGACGCTGTTCCTGGCGACCATGAGCCATGAAATCCGCACGCCGCTGTATGGCGTGCTGGGGACCCTCGAACTGCTCGGGCGCACGGACCTCGACAGCCAGCAGCGCGGCTACCTGAACGCGATCGAAGGATCCTCCGCCACGCTGTTGCAACTGATCTGCGATGTGCTGGACGTCTCGAAGATCGAGGCGGGGCAACTGGCCCTGGAGCTGAGCGTGTTCTCGCCACAGGCACTGGCGCAAGAGGTGATTCAGGGTTATGCGGGCGCCGCCCAGAGCAAAGGCCTGCAACTGTTCGCCTGTATCGACCCGCAGGTGCCGGAGTCCGTGCGCGGCGACGTTACGCGAATCCGCCAGATCCTCAACAATCTGCTCAACAATGCGCTGAAATTCACCGAGAGCGGACGCATCGTATTGCGCCTGCACGAAGAAAGCCGCGAGGGCGAGCGCACCCTGCTGCAATGGCAAGTCACCGATACCGGTAAAGGCATCGCCGCCCAAGACCAGCCGTTTCTGTTCGAACCGTTCTTCCAGACCAGTGGCAACGCCAACGTGGTGGCGGGCACCGGGCTGGGCCTGTCGATTTGCAAGCGTCTGGTTCATCTGATGAACGGCACCTTGCGAGTGTTCAGCGAGCCGGGCCTGGGTAGCAGCTTTACCTTTGCCCTGCCCCTTGAACAGGTGCAGGCACCAAACACCCGAAAATGGGCACTGACGTTGCTGAGCGAGCGCGTCTACGTATGCTCACCGGTGCAGGAACTGGCCGACTGCGTGACCGGCTGGCTGCGCCGCTGGGGGGCGCAGGCGCGAGCGGGCCTGCCCTCTGCGGCCGAGCCCGATGCAGTGCTGGTGGAGCTGCAACCCGGTCCCGCCCGTACGGCTCAATGGCAGGCATGGTCAGGCCCCCGGGTCATGGTCACAGCCGAAGTTCATGGACTCACACGCGAATCGTCAACCTGCTGGCGCGTCGGTCTGAACGACCTGCAGGCGCTCAACCAGGCCGTCAGCCACGCCCAGGGCGTGACCGAGCAAGCGCGCCCGACGCCCCGTGAAGCAGCCATAGAACCCAGGCTGAGCCTGCACCTGCTGGTCGCCGAAGACAACCTGATCAACCAGTTGATCCTGCGTGACCAGCTCGAGGAACTGGGCTGTACGGTGGTGCTGGCGCGTGACGGCGTCGAGGCCTTGTCACTCTGGCAGGAGGCCGACTTCGACATCATCCTCACCGACGTCAACATGCCGCGCATGAATGGTTACCAGCTCACCGAGCAGTTGCGCCGCCTGGGCTGTTTGCAACCGATCGTGGGCGCCACCGCCAACGCGATGCTCGACGAAGCAGAGCGCTGCCTGGGGGCCGGCATGGATCATTTCCTGGTCAAACCTTTCACCCTGCGGGCGCTGTACCAGTGCCTGCAACCCTATCAGAGAAGCGAGCCTTGACTGTTTATCGCGTGCTCATCGTGGAGGATCATCCCTTTCAGCACCAATACCTGAGCAATGTATTCCAGGCCGCAGGCGGCTTCGAAGTCGACCTTGCCTGGGACGGTGCGAGTGCCATTCAACGCCTGGCACAAAAGCGCTATGACCTGTTGCTGAGTGACCTGATGATGCCGCAGATGGACGGTGTCCAGTTGATCCAGCAACTGGCGCAACTGCCGTCTCCGCCGGCCCTGGCACTGATGACTGCGGCCTCGCGGCGCATGCTGGTGGGCTCCGGGCAGGTCGCCAAGAATCTGGGCCTGCGGGTGGCCGGGCTGATCTCAAAACCCGTGAGCATCCCGGAAATCCGCGCCCTGCGCGACAGCCTGGACCAAATGGCCGAGCAAGCCTGCACGCCACGTGGCCTGCCACGCGGTTGTCGCTCCCGGGACACGCTGTTGCGCGCCTTGGGCAATGGCGAGATCCAGGCCTGGTTCCAGCCCAAGAAGTCGTTGCACGACGGACGCATCGCCGCTGCCGAGGCTTTGGTGCGCTGGGTCCATCCTGACGAAGGCCTGCTGCTGCCCGGCGCCTTTCTCGACGAGCTCGAAAGCGCCGAACTGGAAAACCAGCTGTTGACCTGCATGCTCGGCCAGACGCTGGCTGCCCAGGCCCGCTGGGCACAGCTCGGTTATCGCCTGCCCGTTTCGATCAATCTGCCGACCCACCTGCTGGATCAGGACGATCTGGTCGACCGCCTGCTGGGCCAGGTACGCGCCAACCAGGCCGAACCGCGACAGATCACCTTCGAGTTGATGGAGAACTCCACCACCCAGTTGTCCAGCAACTATTTCGCCGGGGCCTGCCGCCTGCGCCTGATGGGCTTCGGCCTGGCACAGGATGACTTCGGCAAGGGCTACAGCTCGTATTTCAATCTGGTCTCAACCCCCTTTACCGAGCTGAAGATCGACCGCTCGCTGGTCCACGGGTGTGCCAGCAACGAAGGGCTGGCATCGGCCTTGCTTAGCATCGCTGAGCTGGGACGAAAACTTGGCCTGGTCACGGTGGCCGAGGGTGCGCAAACCCAGGAAGAGCTGGCTGTGCTGCGGCGGGTGCGTTGCGATCAGGTGCAAGGTTTTCTGATCTCCCAGGCCGTGCCGTCGGACAAGTTCACTAAACTGCTGCTAGAAGATGGCCTATGGCTAGCACCAACCTGACTCACCGCGGTCCTATGCCATGCAGCCCCACGGATGGGCAGCCCTGATCAAAGGGGCGTTCGTTGCCGGGTGCATTGCGCATCGGCTCCACTACCCGAATCAGGTTGAGCGATACCCATCATGAAACATGCAAGCCTGCGCCTGGATAAGCTGGCGCAAAGCTCCCAGCGCCTGAACAAAGCCCTGCTCCTGCTCACAGGCTTGCTCCTGCTGCTGTCGAGCACCTGCTACTGGGCCGTGTCGCGCTTGCTGGAGTCAGAACAGCAGCGAGTCGAGTTCCACTTCGCCCGGGTGCTCGAAATCGTCCACGAGCATGAGACCTTCATGCGCAATGTCGCAGTGGGTTACCGCCGGACCAATGCCCCACCCTTATCCGACGTGCAGTCGATTTCAGTCATGAAATCGCAGACCGACGGTGACCAGACCCTGCTCCAGGCCAAAGGCTTCGAGCTGTCGCTGCCCTTTACCCTGTCGCACACCGCGACCTTTACCCAGAGTGACATTCGCCGGGCGCTGGCCTTGGGCGTTCAGTTGACCGACTACTACGGCGGGTTCTGGGCGAACTCCTTCTACGCCTCACCGCAGTTGTTCGTCCTGGCGCCAGAGGGCGATGCCAGCCTGGCCGTGCCGGGTATCGGCGACCTGCGCCAACACCTGTCGTTGCTGCCCGATCAATACCCCACCGTCGTCAACCGCCTGCAGCAACTGCGCCAGGCTCAAAGCCTGCTGCTCAACGACCGGCGTGTACGCTGGATGCGTGCGCCGCTGCAGCTTTACCACGGCAACCGCAGCATCGTGGCAATGATCGGCATCGATGCCGCCAACGCCCTGCTGCCCCCCGCGCGCGCCAAGGGGCTGCTGACCTTGACGGCGGTGGTGGACACAACACAGGTCGATGAGTTCGAGCGGGTATTGCGCCTGTCGGTGTACAACCAGTTCACCCTGATCTCTCCCGACGGGGACGTGATATTGGGCGACCTCGGCGAAGAAGAGCTGGCCCCCATGGGCCTGAGCTTCAACAGCCAGGGCTTGCGCTTCAAGATGGTCTCGCAGAGTGGTGCACGCTGGACGGGCCTGTACGCCATCACCTACCAGGACTTCCTGCGCTACGCGAAGTGGCCGTTGCTGGGCCTGGCCCTGACCTTCATCGCCGCCGTGCTGGCGGCAATCTGGATCAATCGCTGGTACAAATCGCGCATCGTCATGCCCGCGCAGCGCGCCCAGGAGCGTCTGTTCGACAGCGAGGCGTTCAACCGCATCATGCTGCACAACGCCCCGGTAGGGCTGTGCGTGATTCGGCGCAGCGACCGGCAGTTGCTGCTGGAAAACCAGCGGGCGGCACAACTGGGCGCCACGGCCCCCTTGCTGCAAGTGCTGGATGCCAATGACGGCGAGCAGGTGCCGGGCGAAATGTGCCTGGCGGTCGGCGAGCATTACCTGCAAGTGGTGGTGGTCGCCGCGCGCTACGAAGGGCAGGACGTGTTTCTCTGTGGCTGCAATGACATCACCCGGCAGGTGGACGAAACGCTGCTGCTCAATCAGGCGCATCGCCAGGCCACTGCCGCCAACGAAGCCAAGACCGTGTTCCTGGCGACCATGAGCCACGAGATCCGCACACCGCTGTATGGCGTACTCGGCAATCTGGAACTGCTCGGCCTCACCGAGATGAGCGAGCGCCAGCGCCAATACCTGGAGATCATCCAGGGTTCGTCCACCGTCCTGTTTCAGCTAATCAGCAACGTGCTGGACGTATCGAAGATCGAGTCCGGGCAGATGGCCCTGGAAATGGCACCGTTCGACCCCACGCAACTGGTCGAGGAAGCGGTCCTGGGCTTCACCGCCACGGCGCGCAACAAAGGGCTGCAGATCGAGGCGGAGATCGATCCGCAAGTGCCGCAGCAGATCGAGGGCGACGCCGGAAGGATCCGCCAGATCCTGCATAACCTGCTGGGCAATGCGATCAAGTTCACCGACTCCGGACGGGTACGCCTGCGCCTGACCGTACAGGCACTGACCGACGACGGCGTTTCGCTGCAGTGGCAAGTCACCGATACCGGTGTGGGCATTCCGGAAAAGGCCCTGGAGCAGTTGTTCAAACCTTTCTATCAGGTCGCTGCCGGCCAGGACGGCAATGGTGCGGGGCTCGGGCTGTCGATCTGCTCGCGGCTGAGCGAACTCATGGGCGGCAGCATGCGCGTGGTCAGCGAGCCCGGCCTGGGCAGCAGCTTCTCGCTGTTCATCACCCTGCCCGTGGTGCACAGCCCCGCGCCGCCGGCGCAGGTGATGCTGCCGCCTGGCCTGGGGGCACCTTGCCTGAACGTGCGGGTGCTGGTGGTCGAAGACAACCCGGTCAGCCAGGCCGTGCTGCGCGAGCAGCTCGAAGCCCTGGGGGCCCACCCCACTGTGGCCCGTGACGGCCAGCAGGCGTTGCAAATCTGGAACGCCCAGCCATTCGACCTGGTCATCACCGACATCAACATGCCACGCATGAACGGCTATGACCTGGCCCGTACCCTGCGCGAACAGGGCGTGCAGGTCCCGATTATCGGTGTCACCGCCAACGCCCTGCGCGAGGAGGGTCGCCGTTGCCTGGCCGTGGGCATGAATGCCTGGGTCGTCAAGCCGTTGAGCATGAGCCTGTTGCGTCAGACCCTGCTCGCGCACTGCAAGCGGGCCAGCGGCCTGATGGTCGCTACACCGGAGCGGGACAAGGACCGTGACGGCTGGATCGAACTGTCGGCGGCTATGCGCCAATTGATGGGCGACACCCTGCTGGCCGATGTCCAGCAGATCGAACACGCCCTGGAACGCAATGACGCGGGCCAGGTCCAGCAACACCTGCACAGCCTCAGTGGCGCCCTGGCCAGCGTCCACGCCGAGGCCTTGTATACCGCCTGCCAGCAATGGGAGAACGCCTTGCACGAAGGACCGTTGAATGCCCACGCAATCCAGCAGATCCGCTTGCTGTGCGCCCGGCTGTCCGCCGTGGCGCAGTGTCTGCTGGCCGAGCCGTCGTGATGATCAATGTCTTTTACAAGAGTACCCGACATGCCTGAAATGAACGTTGTCATCGCCGACGACCATCCCATCGTCCTGCTGGGCGTGCGCGAGATCGTCCAGCGTGACGCCCGCTGCAACCTTGTCGGTGAGGCCGTGAGCCCCAGCGAACTGGTGGAGCAGTTGCGCAAGCATCGACCGCAGTTGTTGATCACCGATTTCAACATGCCCGGCGACGCCACCTATGGCGACGGCCTGAAGCTGATCGAATACGTGCTGCGCCATTTTCCCGAGACCCAGGTGCTGGTCCTGACCATGATCTCCAACAACCTGATCCTCACCCGGCTGGAGGAACTGGGCGTGGCCGGCGTCATCCAGAAAAACCACCTGCACGGCGAAATAGAGAAGGCGATCAGCGCGCTCAGTGCGCAGCGCAGCTATAAAAGTCCGGTGGCCGAAGCCCGGTCAGTGGTGAGCAATCCACATCAGCTCGAAGAGCGGTTCCAGAGCCTGTCGCCACGGGAGCTGGAAGTGCTGCGCCTGTTCGTCACCGGCATGAGTGTGAGCGACATCGCCCGCCAGTTGTGTCGCAGCAACAAGACTGTCAGTGCCCAGAAAATCTCGGCCATGCGCAAGCTGGAAGTGGACAGTGACCAGGCGCTGCTGACCTACTGCTTCGAGGCCAGGCAGTTCCATTGATCACAGGTAGAGGATCTGCATCAGCAGGGTCGCGGTGAAGCTGCCGGCTGGCGGCAACGCCCCCAGGGATACCGGCCTGACCCGCAAGGTCAGCACCAGCGGTTCATTGCCGACGGTCCAGTTGCTGGTTTCACCCAGGGTTAAAGCGGGCTTGCTACCCACACCGACCAGCCGTAGCCCAAGGCCTTCGCGGCTGGTACGCAAGGTCTGGCTGTCGACACTGCCCAACCCGGCCGACAGCAGCAGGCTCACCCGGCTGTCGGGTCGACAGGCGAAGGTCAGCGGGACTTCGGTCACGGTCGCACTGTCGTCGAGCAACTGGCGCACGTTGACATCGTCCAGCTTCACGTCCAGCAAGGTCGCAAACCCCGGGCTGCAAGGCGGCGTGACCAGCGTGCCGCTGACTTGAACCCTGGCGGTGTCCGCCGGTTGTGCCAGTGCACTGCCGGCCACCGCCAGGCACATCCAAAAGAGCTTTTTCATTGGTAATTGATCGTCATGACGATGGAAGAGTTGAACTGCCCCGGGGCCAGGTCACCGCGTTTGACCAATTGCGCCTTGAGGCTGATATCCACGTTGCCGTTCAGGTTGCTGTAGGTTTTGGCACTGCCCTGCAGGTTGGCGGCAGAGTTGTCCGCCCACAGCAAGGAGACGCCCAGATTGTTCGCCGTGGTCTTGGCCACGGTGGAGGTATAGGTGCCGTTGCTCGAACTGAAGCTGACATTCAGCCCCGAACCGGCCGGGCAGTTCATCGTCACCGGCAGGCTTTTCGTCGCAGTCTGCGGGACCTCGTCGATGCGCACATTGCCGAAGTCCGCCGTGAGCGTCGTCCCCGTGCTGAGCTGACACGGCGGGCGCACCAGTGTCCCTTTGACGTTAAGGGTCACCACGTCGGCGGCGTTGACGGTGGCGCTGGCCAGGCACAGCGCAAACCAGATTTTTTTCATGAAAACCTCAGAGGTAGTTGATGACCAGCGTGTACTGGCTCTGGAACGCGCCGGACGGCGCCTGCGAGGATGCCAGCTGGGGCTTGAAGGTCAGGTTCAGGGCGTTGGAGCCGGCCCGCAGTTGCATGAACCGAGGTGTGCCAAACGCCACCGGGCTGGATGTATCGGTCCACAAGGCCTGCATGTTCAGGCCCGTCAGCGACGTGCGTGCCAGCCCGGAGCCGGCGTTGACCACCTCCTGGGTGGGCACCAGATAGACGTTGGCCGACTTCGCCGTGGGGCAATTGACCAGCACACTGGTGGACTGCTTCTGGTTGTTCAGGTTGGCACTGCTGATACTGCCGAACGACAGGTCTACCGAACTGGGCGACCTGACCGTGCAACTGGTATCGACGACCGTGAACCTGAAATTGACCTGATGCATCCACTCTGCGTAGGCGGGGTAACCGATCGCGGTATAGCCAAGGCGCAGGGTGACCTCGCGCACACCCGGTGACGTGGGAGCCCTGCCCACCACATAGAAGGTGTAGGAGAAACCCGCGCCAGGTGGCATGTACCCGCAATAGGGGTTGAAGCAAGTGCCGCCAAAGTTGCCCAGCGGCAATGGGGTGGGATACATGTTGTAGACAGGGTCCAGCAGTTGCAGTTGCACGCCGCTGCCCGAGGTCAGGTACAACTCGTGGTTGAGGGCGGCGCCGCGGGGAAAGACCCGGATCGCCTGGCAATTGCCGCTGAAGGGAATCTTCATCTCGGCGCCGGGTTCGAAGGTATAGCCGAACGTTGGAGTGCCAGACACGCTGCAACTGATGCTGCCGCCGATCAATGCATGGGCCTGCCCGGCGAACAGCCAGCCCAGCACCAGCAGCAGGATGGCCGGCAACTGGCGCCACGGGGTGAGTGAGGTAGGGTTCGCGTTCATTGTTCAGGAATCCTTGGCGCTGGCCGTACCCGGCGTGCGCTCGCATTGAAGGTTCATCTGGGTGATGCCGGCGGCGGCATCTTCGTCGTCGAGGTGCAGTTCAACGCTGCACCAGGGCTGGCCACCCGCACTGACCTGCAGACGCGCCTGCGGCGGTACGCCGGTCAGGAACGCCCGGCCGCTGTCGGCCACCAGGGTGCTGCCCAGCGAGCGGCCGTCGGCTGCGAACAGCTCGGCACTGGCGGCAAAAGGCGCCACCTGGCCTTGGGGGTCGCTGATGTGGAACAGGATCCGCCGACCGCTGCGGGTTTCGAAATCCGCTACCACGAAGGCACCGCGATTGGGGGTGACGTCCTGTACCAGTTGCTGAATGTCGACGTTCTGCGCAATCGTCTGGGTATCCAGCGATATCCGGTTCTTGCGATACGGCATGGCCGAAGGCACGACGGCGTAGCCATTGCCGTTGGTACGCACGCCACGTTTGTTGGTAAGGCTCACATGCGCCGCCCCCGGAGCGGCGACGATCACATTGGTCTCCCCCAGGGGCTGCCCGAAGATCACCTGGCTGTCGTAGGCCACGACCGAGCCCTCCATCCCCAGGTCCAGTTGGCGGTTGTCCCCGGACTGGTTGCAGCCACCATGGAAGATGGCGTTGGGCGCATCGTACTGGGCGGCGAACGCACCGCCTGCCGCGCCCTGGCCGGCACTGACCCGCTGGCTCACACCGGCGCTGTAGGCCAGCACGTCGTCCTGGAGCGCATTGCCGCTCAAGGTGGCCATGTGCGAGGCATTGCCGCGGGCACTGCGGCTGGTGGTCGCCGACAAGCGCCGATTGCCCGATCCGCCCAGCGGCATGCTGAAGCTCAGGGTCAGGTTGCGGTCCCTGGTCTGTCCTTGGGTCACTCCCGCCCCGAGCGAATACGAAATATCACCGACACTGAAGTTGTAGCCCATCTGCAGGTTGGTATCGGCGGCATCGCTGGCCCAGTAGGCGGTCTTGGACAGCGTGGCGAACATGGCTCCGTAGTGGCCCAGCTGTTGGGAGATGTTCGCGTTGAAATTGCTTTTCATATGGCCGCTGCGATAACTCACGGCAGGCAGCAGCTCACCTGGCTTGCGGTACGGCTGGACGACCTGGGCATTGGCGCGACTGTCCAGCGCTTCGGCAAAAGCGTAGTAACCGGAGGTGGAGTAGCGATAGCCGACCAGGCTGAACGTGGTATTGGTCACCGCCAGCGACTTGGAATAGCGAAAGCGTAACGACTGCCCGCTCTGGGTGGAGTGGTCTGGCCCCACTTCGGCCGCGCGCGCATGGGTTACATCGACGGACAACGCACCGAAGCCCGCGAAGTCATGGGCAACACCCAACAGTGCGGCGCTGTAGCGATCGCTAAGCAGGGTGCCGCCAAACACCGTGGTCCCTTGCGCCAGCCCACGGCGCAGGGTGCCCTGCAGGAAAACGGGCGTGTCTTGGCCGAAGTCCGACGACGGACGATAGCGGCCGGCATAAAGCGAATAGGTCTGCTGGCCCTCGCGCAGCATGTAGGGCACCGAGGAGAACGACTGGGTATAGACCTGCACCTGGCCATCGGCACTTTGAACGGTGACTTCGATGTCACCGTTGCTGGCCGTCGGGTACAGATCGGTGAGGGCAAACGGCCCGGACGGCACCCACTGCTCGTGGATGACATAGCCACGCTGGCGAATGATCACCCGCGAACGACCATTGGCAATGCCACGGATCACCGGCGCGAAGCCACGCGCCTGGTCGGGCAGCATTTCCAGGTCCGAAGCAATGCCCACGCCGCGGTAGGGAATGGCGTCGAACAGATCGCCTTCGGTGGCCGCATCGCCGACCGTGGCCATCGCCATCATGTCGCCCAGGTCTCGCTGGGCGTAGGTTTCCAGTGACTCCCAGCGCCCAGGCGTGTCGCTGCCCTTGCGCCAGGTGGAGAAGTTGCGCAGACGCCAGGCCCCGGCATTCAGGCCGCTGCGAAAGCTGCCGAACTGGTCCTGACGCCGGCCGGTCTCGGACTGCACAGAACTGCCAGACAGCGAATAATGGGTGAACGCCACGCGCTCGCCGCTGCTCCATTGGCGACGACGCACCTCGAAGGGGATCTCGCCCAGGTAAGCCTGTGGCACCTCGATCGCCAGGGTCTGCTGGTTGAAGTCGTAGTCATAGCTGACACCGGCCAGGCCCTGATCGAACGCCAGGCAGGTCGGGTCGGCATCGGTCCGCTTGGCCAACGCCTGCTCAGCCACGCCCTGGCTGCGGAAAAAGTCAGCGTCCAGGCAGGGAAACAGGCCGGTGTCCGACGGGTTGGCACCGCCCGTGGCGCGTACAAAACGGATATCGCGCTGATCGACGAAACGCTGGTTGAGCGAAATGCCGACGCGATAGACGCCTGGCAATTGACCTTCGCTCATGGCGCCGATCTGTTGCTGAAGCTCGGTCGAACCCTGGCCACCGCCGATTTCCAGAAACGACGGATCGAACTGGAAACCCGCCTGCGCCGGCACCAAGTGCAGGGCCAGGACGGTTGCCAGCAGGCAGCCTAAGGCCTTCACGGCGCCACGGCGCATGAATGGGAGCGAAACGGACATGGGATTTCCTGGGTGGCGAGTGCGGCGAATCAGTGCAGATGGACGACAGGGGCGGTGATGTGGGTGCCGTAGTCGTCGATGTAGCTGAGCAAGACTTCATCACCGGCTTTGGCCTTGACGGGGAAGTCACGGTGCTCACCGGGACGCAGCGCGTCCATGGCGCTGGTGATGGCCTGGCCATTAACCTTCAGTTCGCTGATCACCACGTGGAAACCGGACGGGTTGTCGACCGACAGCGTGCCAGCCTTCGCCGCCCAGCCGAGTTGTTTCACGCTGTCCTTGAGCGACCCCTTCAGGCCCGCAGGGCGGTAGAACAGTTTGATGGTGGTCTTGAGCGCGATCTGCAGGACGTTTTTGTCGCGCTGCGCATCGCTCATCGCCGGAATCGCCTTGACGTTCATCAGGAACAGGCTCTCGCGGTCCTGAGGCACATCAGCCCCGCCGGTGAACACGACGCGCAAGATGTTTTCCTTGTTGGCATCGAGCCTGAACAGCGGCGGCGTAACGATGAAGCTGTCGACACTGGCTTCGCTGCCGTTGTAGCGGCTCACCCAGGACTGCACGAGGAACGGCGAATCATCGCCGCGATTGCTGACCGTGAGGTTGGCCTCTTTCGAGGCACCGTCGTAGACCAGCCGGGTGGCGCCCACCATCACGGCGGCATCGGCGCCGGCCGGGAACCACAACGGCAACAGGGCCAGGGACAGGAAGAGTTTCAGACGCATGATCGATAACCTTTGGGATCCGCAGGCCGCGCCATTACACGCGGCCCACGGCAAGCAGGGAGAGGAGTTAGCGGTAGGTCACATCGAAGGTGGCCAGGGCGTTGACCTGACCGGTGCCGATGCCGGAGGTGGTCACCGTATCCTCACCCGAACCGGTGACCACGTCGGCGACAGTCCGCACGTAGGAGGCGGTGAAGTCAAAGGTGTTGCCCTGGTTGCGCAGGGCATAGTCGACCGGCGAATTCAGCGCGACCTTGCTGCCGTTGCGGGCATCGTCGATCTGGATGGCGATACCCTTGACCTGGCTGTCGCCCTTCAGGCCCAGCAGCGAGGCATCGGTGGCGTCCGGCTGGCCGCTGAAGGTGATCGATACGTTTTTCTTGGCCTCGGTGCTGCAGTTCTCCAGGTTCAGGGAGAAGTTCTTCGGTTTGGCCTTGGAGCCTACGGCGGAGGCGAAGTCGGCAATGCGCACTGGGTCCAGGGTGACCGACTTGCTGACGTCGGCGGTGCTGATGGTGCAGGCGTTGTCGGTGACCGAGCCGGTGAAGACGATCTGGCCCTGGTCGGCGAAAGAAGCGGTGCTGGCCAGCAGGCACGTGGCGCCGCAGACGAGAGTGAATTTGCTCAGAGTGTTCAGCATGGCAATGCCCTTTTACGGTTGGATGGTTGGTTACCGACCTCATCGGTAAGCCAGACCATGGTGCATTGCCATCGCCAAGCCAGACATTAGACGAATCTTAATTGCTGGCCGCATGCCTTTATTTGGTCATCTATCCGGGCATCGTTGCCCGGCCCCGGAAAATCCAACGGGCAGGAGTCTTTTCAAGGTTGGCCGGGCCAGGTCCGACCGGGCGTCTGCCGGGCGTGCCCTTGGGCTACAGAACGAAGTGAACAGGCTGCCATCCGGCAAGCAGGGCATGTGGCCTGCCGGGACAGTGTTGTCAGAAAGGGGGGACGCCAGGGTAGAACAGTCAGAAGCGCTGCCCGGCCATAGCCTGGGTGCGGGCTAGCTGGCCCCCTCGACGACAAGCCGTCGAAGAGGCCCGGAGCGGCGGGCTGTCAGCCGGCCAGTCCCGCTGCCCTGGCGCGCGCCGCATGCAGTTTTTTATAGCTGTCGACCAGCCGCTGGTGACGCTCGAGGCCTTCGAGCTTCGTGCTGGTCGGGGTCAGGCCGTAGAAGCGCACGCTGCCTTGAAGCGATCCGAGCACCGCATCCATACGCTCGTTGCCGAACATACGGCGGAAGTTGACTTCGTAGTCGGCCATTTCCAGCTCGTTGTCCAGTTCAACTTCCAGCGCCACGTTCACCGCCTGATAGAACAGGCCGCGCTCGACGGTGTTGTCGTTGTACTGCAGGAACATTTCGACCTGTTCCTTGGCTTCTTCGAAACGCTGCAGCGCCAGGTTGATCAGCAGCTTGAGTTCCAGAATGGTCAACTGCCCCCAGGCGGTGTTGTCGTCGAACTCGATACCGATCAGCGTGGTGATGTCGCTGTACTCGTCCAGTTCGCTTTCGGTCAGGCGCTGTACCAGATCTTCCAGTTGCTCCTGTTCGAGGCTGTGCAGGTTGAGGATGTCTTCGCGAAAGAACAGCGCCTTGTTGGTGTTGTCCCAGATCAGGTCGTCTACCGGGTAGATTTCCGAGTAACCCGGCACCAGGATGCGACAGGCGGTGGCGCCGAGGTCGTCATACACCGCCATGTACACTTCCTTGTCGAGGTCGGCAAGGATGCCGAACAGGGTCGCGGCTTCCTGGGCGTTGGAGTCTTCGCCCTGGCCTGAGAAGTCCCACTCGACGAACTCAAAGTCAGACCTGGCGCTGAAGAAACGCCACGACACCACACCGCTGGAGTCGATGAAGTGCTCAACGAAATTGTTTGGCTCCATCAGCGCCTGGCTTTCGAAGGTCGGCTGCGGCAGGTCGTTCAGACCTTCGAAGCTGCGGCCTTGCAGCAGTTCGGTCAGGCTGCGCTCCAGCGCCACCTCGAAGCTTGGGTGCGCGCCGAACGAGGCGAACACGCCGCCGGTACGCGGGTTCATCAGGGTCACACACATCACCGGGAATTCACCGCCCAGCGAGGCATCCTTGACCAGCACCGGGAAGCCTTGTTCTTCCAGGCCCTGAATACCGGCGACGATAGCCGGGTACTTGGCCAGGACGTCCTGCGGCACGTCCGGCAGCGCCAGCTCGCCTTCGAGGATTTCGCGCTTCACCGCCCGCTCGAAGATCTCCGACAGGCACTGCACCTGGGCTTCGGCCAGCGTGTTACCGGCGCTCATGCCGTTGCTGAGAAACAGGTTCTCGATCAGGTTGGAGGGGAAGTAGACCACCTCGCCATCGGACTGACGCACGAACGGCAGCGAGCAAATGCCACGCTCGATGTTACCGGAGTTGGTGTCGTACAGGTGCGAACCGAGCAGCTCGCCATCGGGGTTGTAGATCTCGCGGCAATGCTCGTCAAGGATCTCTTTGGGCAAGGCGTCTTTGCGCCCCGGTTTGAACCAGCGCTCGTTGGGGTAATGCACGAAGTCTGCATTAGCGATGTCCTCGCCCCAGAACTGGTCGTTGTAGAAGAAGTTGCAGTTCAGCCGCTCGATGAACTCGCCCAGTGCCGAGGCCAGCGCGCTTTCCTTGGTCGCGCCCTTGCCGTTGGTGAAACACATCGGCGAATGCGCGTCGCGCACGTGCAGCGACCAGACGTTGGGCACGATGTTGCGCCACGAAGCGATCTCGATCTTCATCCCCAGCGCGGCGAGAATGCCCGACATATTAGCGATGGTCTGTTCCAGCGGCAGGTCCTTGCCAAGGATGTAGGTGCTCGCACCGGCATCGGTAGCAGGAATCAACAGTGCCTGGGCATCGGCGTCGAGGTTGTCGACTTCTTCGATGACAAATTCAGGACCGGCCTGCACCACCTTTTTCACCGTACAGCGATCGATGGAACGCAAAATGCCCAGACGGTCTTTTTCCGAAATATCGGCGGGCAGCTCGACCTGGATCTTGAAGATCTGGTTGTAACGATTCTCCGGGTCGACGATGTTGTTCTGCGACAGGCGGATGTTTTCGGTAGGAATGTCGCGGGTCTGGCAGTACAGCTTGACGAAATAAGCCGCGCACAAGGCCGACGATGCCAGGAAATAATCGAACGGTCCCGGTGCCGAACCGTCGCCTTTATAGCGGATCGGTTGGTCGGCGATGACCGTGAAGTCATCGAACTTGGCTTCAAGTCGAAGGTTATCGAGAAAGTTGACCTTGATTTCCATGCGGGACTACCAGAATTGCGAGCAGAATTGGCGGCCATTATCCGGGTTTTGCATGGCAGGTGTTGTGGTTTTGCTCAGTGAGGCACACCACAGTTATTCGCATAGAAAACTGTAGCCTTGAAGCCACAGCCTGCCCGAGATCAAGATTACCTGATGCTCTAGAGCTACAAAACTGGCAGCCAATCCTGGTTTCTCAAAACGAGAGGCTTGGTCTTTTTGTATCCCTTGGGCTACATTTTATGACACCAAGCAATTTATTGACGCTTAAGGGCTACAAATGACGACGCTCTTCGATGTAGCAGAAATGCTCAAACAAGCTCGCAAAGAGGCTCAGCTCAGTCAGGAGGCGCTGGCCAGCCGCGCAGGTGTTTCGCGCTCTACCGTGGCTCGCATGGAAACAGTCGCCAAGGGCGATATGAGCGTGGCAGCCCTCGTTCGCCTGCTGGAGGCAGCCGGCTATGACCTGAGGATGGTCAGGGCAGGCCATGTGCGTACGGTTGAGGACATACTCGCCGAACAACGTTCGGGGGTGGCAGATCAATGATACTGGACGTCCATGTCTGCGGTAGAACGGTTGCCAGGCTGTACCGTGAAAGAGACGAATACGTCTTGCACTACCTCCCGCAAACAGCGGCAGCCGATTTCGTCAGCCTGGCACTACCGGTACGTGAGGCGCCTTGGCGCTGGCCACGTGATCTGTTCCCTTTTTTTCGCCAGAACTTGCCTGAGGGCTACCTGCTGGGCGTCATTCGCGAAGAGTTCGGTGCATTGCTTGACGGTACAGATCTTTCTCTGCTGGCCGTGATTGGTGCAACCGGTATTGGCCGGGTCACGATCACCCCCGAGGGCGTCAGACCAAAAGCCGAAATAGAGCCATTGGAAATCAGTCATCTACTGACGGCAGAAAATACCACCGGGCATTTTGCGACACTGGTACGCCGTTATGCCCGGGCAGCAATTTCAGGCGTGGTGCCCAAATTCATCGCCCAGGATGTGAGCGTTAACAAGCTACCGTTAGGCAAGCCCACTTTGCGCACCCGCTTTCACATCATCAAGGGTTCTGACGATACGACACCTTATCTGGGCTTTAACGAGTTCTACACCATGCGGGTTCTGGAGCGTCTGCAGACCGCCCCCGTAGCGCCATGCCGCATGTCGGAAGACGGCCGGGTTCTGGTGGTGGATCGCTTTGATGTAGATGAGCATGGCGTTGCATCTCACGGTGTGGAAGATGCCTGTGGTTTGCTGGGGCTGCCACCCCACGAAAAGTACGCAACAACCATAGAACGTGTATGCAATGCCACCCAGGTTTATGTACCTGGCGAACATCTGCGCAAGCAACGCGAACACCTGGGCTGGCACCTGCTGACAAACTATGTGGTGCGTAATGCAGACTGCCATGCCAAGAACATCGCGTTGTATTACACCTCACTGGCAGACGTGAGGTTCTCGCCTGTTTACGATCTAGTCACAACCCAGGCCTACCCGCGCTTCGCAGCAAATCCGCCCGGTTTATCTATAGGAGGTCGGCAGACCTGGACACCGGGGCGCACACTGGAAACTTTTTTCAATGCTCGCCTGGGCATTGGCCCTCGCCAGTATGCAGCGATGGTCGAGCAGTTGTGCGAGTCCGCAGTCGTTACCGGCAGAGAAGTGATTGAAGCCGCAAAGAACGAGCCGGCCTGGCGCGATGTAGCAAAACAGATGGTACACGCCTGGAACGAAGGCATGCAGACACTGCGCAGTTCAAAGGCCGCGCCCCACCTGCGCGGGCTGGATGCTGCCATCCATGAAGACGGGTTCTCCGACCCCATCGCACCTGAGGATAACCGGATACAGGTCGGCCGCTCAGAGTTGCTGGCTCCACGAAAGCGTTAGAGGCAACACTGTTTCGCACATTTCAACATGCCTCCCGCTGGAGGTGACTCAACCCGAAAGCCAGGCGGATCGCTCACAACCGTGTGCATGTGAGTAAGTGGGCGCTATCGCGTCTGACTCTGGCGATCCAGCCACCGGAGCTGCAAACCAACTGAGACCACCACAGGTTGAGGCCAAGACTTCGAAGGGCGTACCCTGACACTTTCGGTCGGGCAACCTCTGCCGAGACCTCGTGAAAACTGGTAACCCTGCCATGAGCCTCGACCTGCAACAGCTCTACAACAAAGCCTGGTTATTCGCCGCCCAGGCTCACCTGGGGCAGACGCTGAAAGCCTCGGATCTGCCCTACGCCACTCATGTGGCGATGGTCGCCAACGAGTTGATCTTCGCTGATCGCCACGAGTCGGTCGGCGCCCTGGACATCGCCCTGCCCGCCGCACTGCTGCACGATGTGGTGGAAGACACCGGCATCAGCCAGCAGGCGCTGGCCGAGGTGTTTGGCGAACCGGTGGCATCCACCGTGGCCAGCCTGAGCAAGAACCTGATCGCGCCTTACTCTGACGAGCGTTACCTGCAAGGCATCGCCGCACACTCGCGCGAGGCTGCGGTGATCAAACTGTGCGATCGCATCACCAACCTGCAATCGGCGCCCGACAGCTGGTCGCATGCCAAACGCAGTTCCTACCTGGCCGAATCGGCGCAGATTCTCAGTACGCTCGGCCATGCGCATGGCTATCTGCGCGAACGGCTGCTGGCGGCCATGGCGAGTTACCGGCAGCGTTACGTTGATATCAACTGATTCAATCGCCAGAAGCGCCTGATCAGCGCCTGCGCAAGCAATCGCCTGCTCAAGCACCCACATTCTGCAAACGCGGCGCACAGCGGCGAATCATCTTGCCAATGCGTCCATTAGCGCTGGCGAGATAGCGTGCTCGACTCAACGGCCTTTTTGCCGCGTGCCGAGATCACGCTCGCCAGGATGATGATCGCCGCCCCCAGCAACATGCGCACTGAAGGTTCTTCACTGAACAGCGCCCAGGCACAGGCAATCGCGTACACCGGCTCCAGCGCGATGATCAGGCCGGCACTACGCGCGTCCAGGTTTTTCAGGCTGCGCACGAACAGGTACTGCGACAGGCCGGTGCAGAACACCCCGAGCACCGCCAGGTAGACCCAGTCCATGTTGCTCAGTACGTGCTGCCCCAGGCTGTTGACCACGAACGGCGCCACCAGCAGCGATACCGTGAGGTTCTGCCAGAACGCGACCTGCATCGAGTCCAGGCCCTTGATGTAACGGCGGTTGACGATGGCCAGCAAGGCAAACGAAAAACCCGACCCCAAGCCCCACAGCAAGCCGATGGTACCCTGGTCGGCGAAGTCGAAGGACGGCACCACCAGCACCAGGCCGAGGCTGACCAAGGCCACCAGCACAGCATCACCGAACCTGATGCGCTCACGGAACACCACCCGGTCGATCAAGGCAATGAACGCAGGAAAGGGTCACTCCCTTTTCAAGTCCTTCAACAAAGCATGGCGCGATTTGGGGCGCAACCCGCAGGGCCGTGGCTGTTTTGTCGCATGCACCCCAACAGAGTGAAGCCTGTGCAGGCCGACAAAACAGACCTCGGCGCGGTTGTGATGAACCGACAACAGCCCCTATTACCATGGCGCCGCAACATTGAAAGGCTCTTCCCTGAGCTTTGATGCAAGTTCGCCTGAACGGTGAGTCATGCACGTGCAGTGCATGACTCTTTACCGCCCCGGGCCGCGTGGTGCCCAAGGCGGTAAATCAAACAAGGATCAGGTCAAGATGACCCGATACCTTACTGAGCATTGATCCAGATGGTCTTAAGCTCGGTGTACTGATCATGCGCCCACTGCGACTTGTCGCGAC